>UQUC01000035.1 GCA_900544105.1 uncultured Oscillibacter sp.
CCTTCAGCAGCGCCTTGTGAAGTTGTTCTGTTTCATAGTCGGTAAAAGCCAAGCTCGTTCATCCTCCAAATGACCATTTCGGTTCTTCTGGTCATGTTATATCATGACTCTTTCCATTTTGCAAGAGATTTAAGGTATAAAACTTGTGGTGTAGGCATCCATACGAATGGACGCCTACACCACTGCTTAGCCACTGAAAATCAGCTATTTTAAACTTTTTGTCTGTATCCCCGTCTTACTGATTGTACGTGCGGAACAGGAAGGTCACGATCTGGGCCCGGGTACAGCCGTTGCTGGGGCTGAACGTGGAGTCCGTTGTGCCGTTGGTCACGCCGTTTTCCACGGCCCAGGCCACAGCCTCGGCGTAGAAGTCGCCGGCTGCCACGTCGGTGAAACCGTTCACCGTGGTGGGAGCGGTGCCTATGGCGCGGTACAGGAATGTCACGCTCTGGCCGCGGGTGCAGGTGCTGTTGACGCCGAAGGAGCCGTCAGCCAGACCATTGGTGATGCCGTTTTCCAGCGCCCATGCCACCGCGTCATAGCAGTAGCTGCCGGGAAGCGCATCGCTGGGGACTTTCACCGTGCCCTTGGGGGCGGGAGAACCGGCGGCACGCCACAGGAAGGTAAGGATCTGGCCACGGGTGCAGGGATCGTTGGAACCGAACAGACCGTTGGCCTTGCCGTTGGTGATGCCCTTCTTTACAGCCCATTCCACTGCCTTGGCATAGTATGCGTCGGCGGGAACGTCCGCAAAGATGGAAGCCGCCTGCTCCTCGACAAACTCAGCGGTGACGGTGACCTTGCTGCCGGGCATGGTGAAGGTGTACTTGCCATTGCCCTTGTCGATCAGCTTCACAGTATTGCCGCTGGCGTCCTTCACGGTAATGGTGTCCAGCTCGTAGCCGCTGTCAGGCTTGACGGTGACGGTCACGCGGTCGCCCTTGGAGGCGTTCTTGGGAGAAACGGTCACATCGCCGTTCTTCGCGCTGGGGACGGACACGGCGTAACTGCTGCCGGAAGAGCCGGAGGAGGAACCGCCGCCGGAAGACGTCTTCGCAGTCGATACGCTCAATACCTGCGTGTCGCTGCGTCCAACCGGGCTGACAGCCGCAATCCGCAGCGTATAGGCGGTATTGGCGCTCAGGCCAGTCAGGATTATGCTGCCAGTCGCCGCGTCAGCCGTCTGCTCCTTGATCAGTTTGTCGCCCTGATAGAGGCCCACTGTCATAGTTTTCGCCGCAGGACGGTTTTCTTCGTCCGCAGGTGTATTCCAGCGCAAGGTAATCGCATTCGAAGTGGTCGCAGCCATTGCCGCAGGAGAGTAAGGCACTTGCAGCTGCGCTGTGCGGCTGCCTAGCAGATTGTCCGCAGATACCGTAACTTGGAGCGTATGCAGCTGTTCCGCCGTCACGCCAGTAATCTCCGCGCTCTGGACACCGTTGCTCCACGCATACTGATATGTCGCATCCGCAAGTCCATTCTTCAACTCCGCCCGCAGGGTATAGGTGCCGTCCGCCGCCTGGGTCAGCGTAATGACGAGATCGCCCTGCATCTCCTTCATTCCCGTCAGCGTCAGGTACTCATTTTTCAGGTTGTCCCGGGCCGTCTGCAGTTGTTCCAGCGTGGGTTCCTGGGAAGAGAGGATCTGCTTGGCGCTGCTCAGAGCCGCCTGGAATTTCTCCCAGTTGGGGGCGGAACCATAGGTACTTTCTTCCAGCTTCTCCGCCTGCGCGATCAGCCGGTCCAGTTCCAGCAGGGCTTGGAACACATCATGTTCCTCCGAAATGTCGCCCATCAGTTCATGGAGTTCCATATCCCGGTTATACGCCGTTACCACGGCCTTGTGGTCAATACGCAGGCCATCTGTCTGCATGGCGCCCAGGAATTTGTCCAGCAGGGCCTCCGGCAGGTTGCACAGCAGCATGAACTCCGTGTCCGGTGCCGTGCCAGTGTACTTCTCTCCGGCTGCCTCATAGCCATCCAGACCAGCCATATGGCCCACCGTTTCATTCAACTGCTCCGCAGTGACGGTTTCCGCCAGGATATTCAATTCCGCCAGAATTGCCCGCACCCGGGCACCCCGAGAAGTGTCCTCACCCAGGTTGTAGAGCACCACCTTCGCGTCGGGCACCGTTTCGTTTTCTCCCACAACAGGAACCGATGCGGACAGATAGTCCACCTCCTCTCCTTCCCATTCCGTGTGAGGCAGACGCAGCTTGATAATCAGCCGATCTCCGGCGTTCAGCACCGCGCTGTCCTTAATGGGAACGGTCAGTTCCGCGCCCCGGGTAGTATCGCCAAAGTTGGAGTTGATCTGTCCCACCCGCTGGGTCAGGGTCAGATTTTCCCACAATTCCTTGCTTTCAAACTCCGCGTCGCTGTAGCTACCGGGGAACTGATAGATGGTCACATCGCAGTAGAAGTCCGTTCCCATGGCAACGTACTCATCCGCATAGTCAATCTGTACGCTGACGCTTTTAGCATTGGCTTTCACCGCAGACACATTGAATGCGGCATAGGGCGTTCCCCAATCGGGAGACGGCTCCACGGTTAGAACATCCGACCGAGCTTCCACGCCGTCGGCGGTCAGTACGATCTGTAGCTTAGCGCCGGGAATCAGCTTACCTCTGCCCAGAGGTACCGTTTCCTTGCTCTGGCTGCGGTACAACGTCCCGCTGCTGAGGGCCGTGGCGGTGGAAATATCCAGAGTGTCCCCGGTAAACTGGTAGATCGTATAGCTGGCGTTGTTGACGCTGCTGTCAATGGTCATGGCAGCATAGAGTTTCGTCATGCCCGCCGTAACCTTCTTCGTGACAAGCTGCACCGCCGGCTTGATTTTCTCCGGGGCGGCCTGCACGGTCTTAGCAGTAGAGTTGACGCTGGTGCCATCAGACATGGTGAGGACGGCAATCAGTTTCTGTCCCGCCGTCAGCTTTCCGCTGCCGAAGGTAATCTTCTGGCTGCTGGAACTGGAAGAGATTTTGCCGGAATAGATTTCCTTCGCCGCATCCTCCGCGAAGGTTTCGCCGGTGTAGGTATACAGCTTCAGTGTGCCGGTCAGGGCACCGTCAAAGCTGGTCTGCACCCAAACGTTGGTGCGGTCGGCCGTGATACTGTCCGTGGCAATGGACACCTCTGGTTTCACCGCCGGCTGAGAGCCGGAGGTAATCCCAACTGCGTTGCTGTACTTGTAATAGGTTCTGTCCTTATCATCAAGCTTATAAAGATGGGCCTGAATTGTATTACCGGAAATCAGTTTGACGTGGTTGTTGCCGAAGGGTACCGTATAGGTTCCGGGGCCGGTAAAGGTCACACTTCCCAGACGGTTACGGCTGTCTGCATCATCATTGCTACTGGCTCTGCCCGTGGTCAGGATCAGATAACCGCCCTGGAAACTGCCGCAGCCCGTCACGGTCACGGTGGCTTGAGTGGCATCCGTGGTAAACGTACTTTCGTTCAGCACCACGGAATCTTCCGCAGGAACCTGAGTGCCCACGGTGATGTTGTTGGCTTCCGTTCCAAAATAGTAGGGGAAGTCATCGTTCTTTTCATAGTTCAGGATCAGCCGGACCACATCGCCGTCTTTCAGCTTTCCTTCCGGAATGTCCAGCGTAATGTCGCCCAGCTTTTGTCCTAACTGACGAGCAATCCAGTGGTCACTGTCCACGCTGCCGTTTTTCACCGGGCACAGGAAGGCGCCCACGGAGGTGATGCTGGGATCGCTGCTGGTCACGGTAAAAGTGATCTGGGTGCTGTCCGCCGTCAAAGCCCCCTTGGGCGTGATGGTAAACAGCGGGGTCGTCTGGGCTGCGGCCACCGTTACCGGCTGGGACTTTGCCAGCTGGCCGCTGTTGGTCAGGAATGCCGCCAGTTTTTCTCCGGCGGTCAGCGCATCAGAGAATGTCAGAGTCTGCTCGCCCGCGACGGAAGCGCTCCTGTTGGCCAGGAAGGTGCCACCGCTCAGCACACAGTCCGCATCCGCCGTACCTGCATCATATTTTTTCAGCACGATGTAGGTGCTCTCTGGAATCTTGCCGCCCAGCTGTACGGTCACGCTGGTGTCCCCCGCCTTGGGCGTTCCCTGAATGGACACTGCGGGGATATCTTCCTCCGGTGTGCCGGAAACCAGCACCGAGTCATCCGGGCGCTGGAACATGGCTTCGTAGTCGTTGCCCTTGGGCAGGAAGATGCTCTCGTTCTGCTGCCAGTAGACCACGGCGCGGACACGCCACCCCGCCTTCAGAGGCTGAGACAGCGTCACCTCATAGTTCTTCTGTGGCTCCGTGAAGATCAGGTTGGAGGCCAGGGAACTCTGCTTTTCCCCTTCAAAGTCAAAGGTGGTGCCGTCGTTGGGATATTGCGCCACCGCAACGGTAAGAGAAGTCTTTCCCTCTTTGGCCGCCTGGAACAGCCGCTCATCGCCGGTCAGGTTGATGTGTAGCTTGGTAGCCCCCGGGTCCAGCGTAGTTTCCACGATGGAGGCATCGGGATAGGTATAGTCCCGGAAGCCCGATCCGCTGTCATCCGTCACCTCCAGCGCCTGGGAGTTAGAGGGTTTGTAAAAATCCTCCCCTACCGGCACATTCAGGCAGGCAATCACATTGTAGTAAAGAGGCAGTTCCTGATTGAACGTGCAGGTCACTGTTTGACCGTTCTGTACATATCCTGTCCACAGACGCTTGTTGTAGGAACTGTCCGGGTCAAAGGTGGTGTTGGACGAATAGGCGAAGATTGTCATGTAGCACTGCTTCAGAGAAGAATCCAGCGTGACCTTTACATCCACAGACTTTTCGCTCTGTTTGAAGTTCTCCGTCCGCACCGTGCCGTTTTTCATCAGGATAGCAGTGGTGTTCTTGAGGATCTCCTCCGGCGTTTTTTCGCCGGAGGACGCCGTGACCGTCACGGCGTCGCTGTACTGGTAAATCAGCTTCTCTGTGTCACTATCATATTTGAAGAGGTACGCCTGTATGGTTTGCCCCTCCTTCAGATCGCCGGTGTTCAAGGTGAAGGGCACCGTATATTCACCCGCACCGGTGAAGTCCACCCGCCCCAGCTTGGTGCGGCTGTCATTGTTCTCCGTAATGGGCAAGCCGGTGGTTACGAACAAGCTGCCACCCACAAATTTCTCCGCGCCCGTTACCTTTACCGTGGCCTGGGTGGAGGTTGTAGTGTAGCTGCTCTCCAACAGGGTAACGGTTGTCTCCTCTCCGGGCGTCTGGGCCGCACCAATGATCACCGGATCAGACTGGGCAATCACAGTGCCGCTGCTCTGTACCAGCGCTACCAGCTTCCGGCCTGCCACCATTGCATCTTCTTTCGTGGACAGGACATAGGCCTTTGCTTCGGCGTTTGCCTGCGTTGCTGCCCATGCGCCGTCGGACGTTTCAAATTTCGTTGCGTCAGCATCATAGCTGTGGAGGATCAGCACCGCGCCGGACGGAATCTTGCCGCTCAACTGCACGGTCACGCTGGTATCCCCCGCCTTGGGCGTTCCCTGAATGGCTGCCGTGGGGATGGCCTCCTCCGCGGTGCCGGAAACCGGAACAGAGTCGTCCGTCTGCCCCAGCTGATAGTCGTTGCCCCGGGCAATGAACAGATCCGTGCGGCTGTCCCAGTAGGCCACGGCGCGGACACGCCAGCCCGCCTTCAGGGGCTGAGACAGCGTGACTTCCTTGTGTGTGATGGATTCGGTGGTTTTCCCCAGCTGAACCAGAGTGATGGTGCTGCCGTCCTCAATCTGGAATTCGTCTCCCGCCGGGTACATGCCGATGGTGTAGTTGATGTCGATCTTTCCAGCCGCCGCCGCGTCAAAAATCCGCTGGTCGCCGGTCATGGAGATGTGCAGCGTGGTGGCTCCCGGCTCCAAAGTCTCTTCGTCAATGGTAATGTCCGGGTAGGTGTAGGGCTGGAAGCCCTTGCCGTTCTCATCCACCACTTCCAACGCCTGAGACTTTACATAGGCATAGTTGGTGCTGCCCTCGGCGTCCTTGCCCGCCGGGGTGTTGACGCAGGCAATGATCTTGTAGCCCACCTTCAGCGCAACATTGGTGTTAAAAGGGCATGTCACTGTTCCGGTGGTGACCTGTCCCTTCCACAAGACAAAGCTGGAAGTGCTGTTATCCGGGTCAAACCCCGCCGTGCCGATGTAGGCGTACACCGTCATATAGCAGCTTTCCACAGAGTCGTCCAGTCTTACCTGAACGTCCACAGAAGCCGCGTCCTGCTTAAATGGTTCAGTGCGGGTTTTCCCGTTTTGCAGCAGCACCGCAGAGGTGTTGGCAATAATCTCCGCCCGGGTCTTTTCCCCAGAGGCCGCAACGGTGAAATAATCGCTGAATACCTCCTGTACATCGTCATCTTTGGTATAGATCAGCTTCACGCAGAACTGGCTTCCCGCTGTCAGCTTTCCGGCAGGAATGTCCAGCGTCACATCCCCTATTGCCGCACTCCATTTTTTTGCAATAGGGTTGTCCTCATTGTACCCGTATGTATTTACCGGCAGAAGAAATACATTCACCGTGGATACTTCCGTGTCTGCACAGTCAATGCGCAGCGTAACCTGTGTGCTGTCCGCCGTCACGGTGCCCACAGGTGTAATCGTAAAATCACTGGCGGCCTGGGTACTCACCGCAGCCGATTCGGATCTGCTGTCTGCTGCCAATGTCGGCGAAATCGCAAGTGTTGACATCATCAGCAAGGACAAAAGTCCACTGCCGATGCGACGGAAAAGAGTTTTTTGCATAAAGGCCCTCCTTGAAAAGCAATATTGGTTAAAGTACTCTAACTCTCATGGATTCAAAAACCGGTTTTTAAGTTAACCGGTAACTTTAAAAGTTATGTAGTTAGAGTGCCTTAACCGCAGTTGTGATGTTAGTATATACCTGATACCCCTCTCTGTCAATATCGTTTCTATTTGATTCATATCGAGCAAGACCATGTCATCATGCGCCTTCATAAAAAACAGCCTTTCAGTTATGTTGCAATGGCAAAGAGCATGCTAGCATAGGTGTTCGGAAGCGTTTCCCCAATCTCTCGCGCCCATTTTTGCGTGACATGAGACGGGTACATGACAACGCCGAAAGACTTCCCTCTGCCGTCCTTTTTCTGTGCAGTCCATAAGCCATGCAATGCGCCGAGGGCAGTTGAGCCGATTTTCGTTTTGTCCGAGCCGCATTCCGCAATGATAAGCGCCGTTTTCTTGCGGTCAAGCTGCCGCTTGACCGCCTCCGCCACCGCAAGCTGGACATCATAGAGGGAATAGCCGGCCTTTTGCATGATATAGTCATTGATTCTGAGTACTTCATCCGAAAGCGGCTCTCTGGCTGGATCGAAGATAGGCACGAACTGATCGCGGATACGGTCAGCGACGGTCACGCCGAAGGTATTGAGATACCCTGTGACATTGTTGACCTCGTCAAACCCATCCGGGGCGCCGGGTACAGCGCCGGGGATCTGAATGGTCCCGGCCTTCAGCCCCTCCTCCAGTACCTCTATGACATTCTTATCATCCGGTTCCAGATCCAGCGTCCATGCGTCGATTCGCTCCTTTTGCGAGATGACCTCCAACTGCCGGAGATTGCCTCGCTTTTGGAGCGAAGCAAGTACATAGTCCCGAAACGCCGGAATGAGTGGCGCCGTCGTTTTGAGATCCAACTCCTCAAATAAACGCGCACAGTCTCCTTCCGGGCAGAAAATGTAGCATTTTCTCGGCTGCTCCGCTTTTTCAAGCGTTCCTTCCTCGCCATCTTCCTGACCGGGATCGTCTTTCTGCGAATCATCGTTTGCCATGAGTGTCGCCACGGCATACACGCCGTCATGAGATAACTGCCGCTGATACCCTTTCATGGTGCTTTGCAGCTGTCTCACCATATCATTTTGGGTGGCTTCTATGGTTGCGCCGCCGTAGATGGCGTCTGCCATAACCGACGCGTCTGTTCAGTTTCTCTCCTCACCCTCCTTCTTCGTCGGTTCAGTTGTTCCGATGTTCTTCCCGCTTGCAGGATCGGTGAGGGCATAAAATTAGATTTGAAAGAACAGGTATGATTAGACAGAAAGCTGTGCGCACAAAAGTTGCGGAATCACAGGTCCCACCCCACTTTTTCCTTACATTTTCCGTGACAGTCGAATAACGGAATCACAGGTTTCATCCCTCAAAAAGCTTGCATTCTATATGACAGAATCACAGGTTTTATCCAGAAAAAGCCCGCCTTCCACATGACAGAATCACAGGTTTCGTCGAGTACTCACGGCAACGAAATCACAGCTTTTGTCCCTACACAGTAGTATCCGAAATCACAGTTTTGGTTCGTGTAAGCTGTCGGACGCTCCCCCAAGAGGCGGATCCGCCGCCCGTCGGTACAGATGAGCCCTTGCTCTTTCAAATGCCGCAGCTCCCGCATCATGGCGCTGCGGTCCGTGGCGATGTAGTCCGCCAGAACGCTCAGGGAGAAGGGCAGCGTGAACACATCCTCCCCGCTCTTCTCCGCCTGCTGGCGGAAGTAACACAGCAGCTTTTCTCGGATGGACCGCCGGGACAGGACGTCCACCCGCTCGCTGAGAGAACGGGTCTTATTGCTGAGCAGGTTCATCATATTGTAGACCAACGTGCTGTGGTGGGTGCAGGCATTCTCACAGCGTTTGAATATGCAGGAATAGTCGATAAACAGAATGTCGCAGGCAGTGCGAGCCACCACCTCCAGGCTGTCCGCCGCAAAGCCCGCAAAGGCCAGATGGCGGCCAAACACGCCGCCGGGTCCCATGTCCTCCAACACCGTTGCTACACCCGCCTCGTCGATGCGGATCAGGGACACCTGCCCCCGCTCCACAATGCCCACCGCGTCCGTCCGGGCGGATGTAAAATCATAGATCTGTTCCTCTGACACATAAGACCGCTGGGTCGCCTGAAAGCAGGTCAGCATCCGGCGATATTCCTCATAGCTGATATCGTGGAACAGTGGACTGGCTTTCAATTCCTGGGCTGTCAGCATTGCAGCGCCTCCTTGTTGCATTTATCACTAATTTTTATCATAGCAGGTCCTCACCAAAAAGAAAAGGACTATTTTTTTAAATTTCATACATTGTTCAAGAAATCGACAACGAGTTCCTGTATACTGTATACAGAGAAAAGGAACGGTTCCGCCGCTGTCGGCGTTCGTAAATGGAAAGGAGCACTCAGCGTGAACATTGCCTATTTTCTGCTTCCCAAAAGCCGGATCGCCTATCTGTACGATGACTTTACCTTCCGCCAAGGTCTTGAAAAGATGCGTAACCGGGGCTATACCGCCATCCCCGTCATCACGCGGGACGGCCGGTATGTGGGCACTGTCAGCGAAGGGGATTTCCTCTGGCGGTTGTTGGACACCGACGATCCCTCCATGAAAAAGGCGGAGGAATTGCGGATCCGCGACATCATCGGCAGCAAATATCCGGCAGTCCGCATCACCGTGACCATGGATGCGCTGCTGGAAAGTGCCATGAATCAGAACTTCATTCCCGTCATCGACGATCTGGATAATTTCATCGGCATCGTCACCCGGCGGGACATCATCAGTTACTTAGCCAAGGAAAACGAAAACAGCTTTGCGCCCCCTGTTTCCAAAATTGGATAAACGAACCCCCGCCCAAATTGGGCGGGGGTTTCAGCGTGTCGATAAAGCTGTTTGTCCACTGACATCCCCGGAATACCATGTATTCCGGGGATGGTTTCGTTCAATGCTCCATCAGTTCACCGGGGTTGGCTTTTTCCGCCGGATCGGCGGCGCAGGGTCCGGATCAGCAGGCACACCATGAGCACCATCAGAGCAGTCAGCCCCAGCACAGCCCACGTGATCCCGTTCCAACCGGCCAAAAGCTGTCCCGGCGCGAAGCTGTCGGACACCTGCTTGCAGCCGTTGGCGGGGTCGGCGTAGCGGTCAGGGAGGCCTTTCTCCCCGAACTGCTCCAGATACGCCGCCAGCGCGTACCATTCCTTCAACTCATTGCCGTTTGCATCGTAGAGGATACAGTCGGCGAAATTCGTCACCGGAGTGCCGTCGGCCCGCTTCGGCTCCAGGGACAGCAGCCCCATGGACTTGCTTTTCACCGTGCCCAGCATTTGGGCGGAATACATTCCCGTCACCACCCGGTAAAGGGCGTTATCGTCGATCTCGCAGGCATTTCCCGTGCCGCTTTCATCCAAGGCCCCGTCCGTCAGCGCCGCATCGTAGACACGGTTGAAGAACATCCGCTTGGTGTTGAAGGCGTACTTGGCGCCGGACATATAGAGCTGGGCCGCAGGCATGATGGGCGTCACGGAGGCGTCCACCTCCATGGCGGCCTTCAGTTCCTTGCCGGTGAGGTACACCGCCACCAGTGGGAAGCCGGAGGTGCCATCCTCCCCCACGCCCATAGACAGCACATCAAAGGCCATCGCAGCTGTCAGATCACCCGCGGGCAGGTTGGCCCGGAGAACGCCGTCCGCCGTCACCGAGACCGTATGGGGGCTGTCGGCATAAGCGGTGTTCAGGGTACGATCCGCCCACAAAAAGGCATCGGACACCAGCGTTCCAAGGCCGTTGTTCTCCTGCACGGCGGACACCGGCGTGGTCAGATCGTAGTCCGTATGGGTCAGAACCTCGTCATAGGTCAGGCCGTACCGGGCCAGATACGTCTCCCCCACCATGTCCTTCCATTGCTCCACGATCCCGGCGATCTCCGGGTCCTCCGCCACCGTTTCGTCAATGGGGATCAGGCGGTAGTCCAGCAGTCGCTTTTGTCCGCTGCCGTCCCAGGAGAAGGTCAGGCTGCCCAAATTCTGACAGTAGGGGCCGCTGGAGACGATATAGGTATCGTTCACCACCAGCGGCTCCGCCAGCGTGGAGTGGGTGTGGCCGGAGACGATCACGTCAATACCGTCCACAGCCTTGGCCAGCTCTTCATCCTCGGAAGACGCCAGCGATTCCCCGGTGCCGCTGTGGGACAGACAAATGATGATCTCCGCTCCCTCTCCCTTTAGGGTCTCCACACAGCGCTTGGCCGTTTTAGCGGCATCCGACCGGGTAAAGCCGGAGGTGGGGGCGCATTCGTCGGAATCCACCCCCATCAAGCCGAACAGACCGTAGGTCACGCCGAAGCGTTCCAGCGTCACGCAATCCGTCACGCCATAGTCCTCCATAGCGGACCGAATGAACGCCCGGTCGGGGTTGTCATCGGCAGGGGCATAATTGGCCTCCAGCAACGCCGGCAGCACAGGAGTGACGGGACCGAATCTCTCCCTGTAAGCGTCCATATCCTCAAGCGGTTGAGCATCCACCAGCAGCAGTTCCACAGCCGCCTGCTGCGCAGCCTTGGCGGAATTCAGCATTTCCCCGAAGCCGACGCCCTTGTGGTCAAATTCATGGTTGCCGATGGTCACGGCGTCGTAGCCCATGGCTCCCATGGTCCGCAGCTCCGCCGCCTGCGTGGTGTAAAGGGTCTGGATCAGAGAGCCGATGGAAAAGTCACCGCCATCCACCAGCAGAGCGGCCGGGTTCATCGCCCGTTCCTCATCGATGACGGTTTTCAGCCGGGCGTAGCCGCCGCTCTCCCCTCCCTCCGCCGTGGGCTGGGGGAGGAAATGGGAGTGGAGATCGTGGGTGAACAGGATGGTCGTGACGTTCGTCTCCTGAGCCGAGCCTTCGGTCACGGCGCTGGCAGGGAGCACACACAATATTGCCAGAAGCAGCGCCAGAAAAAATGCGGAAAAGCGACGGAATTTCATACAGTTCCTCCTGATTTACAATAAAGGAAGAGAGTCCGTAAGGACTCTCTTGAGGCTGTCGATAAAGAGGTAGATTCTCCGCAACGGAAAGGAAGGGTGTGCGCGGGAAACCCAAGAAGGGTGTCCTGCGCCATTGAAATCCTTAGTTTTCAGAACTTTTATAAAGTTCTGAAAACTGGCTCAGCGGGGAGAAAAGACTTTTTCGACACGCTGAAGAGAGTCCGTAAGGACTCTCTTCTGACTTCCGATTGCCAGCCTTACAGCCCACATTATACCGGCCGTCCCCCGGCCTGTCAACAAACCTGCTTACAGGTCCAGTGCCGTGAGGTCCGCGAAGGTCTCCCGGCGGACTGCCTCGTAAATGCGATCCGGGGTCAGCATCACCACGGCGGGGCGGGGCAGGCGGTTGTAGTTGGAAGCCATGGAGTAGTTGTAAGCGCCGGTGGTGCACACAGCCAGAATGTCCCCCCGGCAGGTGTCTCCCGGCAGCTCCACGCCGGGCTGGATGATGTCCCCGCTCTCGCAGCAGCGGCCCACCACGTCGAACCGCTCCATCGAACCGGACTTGTGGGCGTGATAGACGGTGTAGCGGGACTGGTAGAGCGCGTAGCGGGGGTTGTCCGTCATGCCGCCGTCCACCGCTGCGTACTGCTTATAGCCGGGGATACGCTTCACGGAGCCAACGGTGTACAGCGTCATCCCCGCGTCCGCCACAATGCTGCGGCCCGGCTCCATCAGGAACCGGGGCATGGGCAGGCCCAGCCGTTCCGTTTCCTCCTTCAGATGGGCCGCCAGCTCCTCCAAACGGGCGGGAATGTCGATGGCCTCATCCTCCTGCGTGTAGCGGACGCCGTAACCGCCGCCAAGGTTCAGGTCCGAAAGCGTCACACCGGTCTCGTCCCGGATCTGCGCCAGAAAAGGCACCATAATGTCCAGCGTCCGCTGGTACACATCCTCTCCGAACACCTGCGAGCCTACATGACAGTGCAGTCCCCGGAGGTCCAGATGCGGCAGCGTCAAAGCCAGCTTCACCAGTTCCATGGCCTGTCCGGTCTCCACCGCCGCGCCGAATTTGGAATCTACCTTCCCGGTGCTGACGGCCTCGTAGGTGTGGGGGTCAATGCCCGGCGTCACCCGCAGAAGGATCTTCTGGATGACGTTAGCCGCTGCCGCCGTCTTTTCCAGCGCTAAAAGCTCCTCCCGGTTGTCCGCCACAAAAAAGCCGATGCCCTGGCTGACGCCATAGGCAAGATCCGCGTCGGTCTTGCAGTTGCCGTGGAAATAGATACGCTCCGCCGGGAAGCCGGCGCTGAGAGCGGTGTACAGTTCCCCGGAGGATACCACGTCTACGCCCATGCCCTCCTCTGCCATGATGCGGTACATCTGCTTGAAGGACGCCGCTTTGCTGGCGTACAGGGGCAGAGAGCCGGGGCCGAAATGGTCCTGGAATGCTTGCAGATACATCCGGCAGTTGGCCCGGACGCGCGCCTCGTCCATCAGGTAGAGGGGGGTACCGTACTCCTTGGCCAGCTCGGTCACGTCGTATCCAGCGAAGGTCAGGACTCCCTCCGGCGTCCGGCGGATGTTATTGGAAAGCATTAGGACTCCTCCTTATTGGGAAACCGGCATTACCCGGCAGTCCGCATTTTTTATGGTTCATAATAGTAACACATTTTTTCTTGGCAGGAAAGCGGCCTTCTGTTCAATTTTTGACAGATTTTAGCAGACTTTTCCGTGATTTTGCCGCTCATATGGCATATTCTTCCACAAAGCCACAGCAGAGGGACATTCCTGCCGTGTTTGTCTTTTTCACGTGGAATACGTCGAACAGAGCTTCAGCGCCTTAAGATTTTTCCCGATTCCGTGCAAACCCCAAGGCCGTCCGATGGACGGCCTTGGGGTTCTACATACGGGTCAATTTATGAGAGATGCGTTAATCCATGGGCGCGCCGCACTTGGGGCAGAACTTGCTGTCAGACTCAGCGCCGCATACCGGGCAAGTCTTTACAACAGCTCCCGCCTCCGCCGCGGAGCCTTCCACGTGCTCCACCTTGATGGCGTTCTTCTGCTCCTCCAACTCCGCAATGCGGGCCTTGGAAGCAGCAACGGCATCCGCCAGCTCCTGAACGCCCTCCGGCAGCTCCCCTTCGTACTCGTTGATGAACCACTCACCGATCAGGCGGCAGTTCTTCTCGATCTCCCGCTGCTCACCGGCGATAGCCACGGAGATCTTGGTCTTTTCCGTGGTCTCCCGGGCCTTATCCGCAGCGACAGCCGCCACGTCCTTGGCCTTGTCAGCCGCCACAGCAGCCACATCCTTGGCCTTACGGCCCAATTCCTCAAAAAACGCCATCGTAAACGCTCCTTTCACAGCCGGTCTATCCAGCCGAACGATTCATGGCCTTAGTATACTTCCCTTTTTTCAAAAACGCAACAGCGTTCACACATTGTTTTCAATCCAACTCCGTGAGCGCTCCACCGCCCGATGCCAGCGAGCCAGATCCGCCAGACACGCTTCCTCCCCCCGCCGGGGGCGGAACACGCACTGGCTGCGGCGCAGGGCTGCCAATTCGTCAAAGCCGTGCCACACGCCTACGGCCAGTCCTGCCAGCGCCGCAGCGCCGAAGGCGGTGGTCTCCACCTGAGTGGGCCGGTCCACCGGCAGCCGCAGCAGATCCGCCTGGATCTGCATGAGAATATCGCTGACGGACGCGCCGCCGTCCACTCTCAATTCCGTCAGGGGACAGGGGGCGTCGGCGTTCATCACCCGCACCAGATCAGCGGTCTGATAGGCGATGCACTCCAGCACTGCCCGGGCAATATGGGCCTTGGTACTGCCCCGTGTCAGGCCTACAATGGTGCCCCGGGCGTACATATCCCAATAGGGCGCGCCCAGGCCGGTAAAGGCGGGCACCACCACAACGCCGCCGCTGTCCGGTACGCTCTCCGCCAACCGATCGCACTCCGGGGCACTCTGAATCAGTCCCAGCTCATCCCGGAGCCACTGGATAGTGCTGCCGGCGTTGAACACGCTGCCCTCCAAGGCGTAGACGGTTTTCCCCGCCACCTGCCAGCCCACGCTGGTCACAAGGCCGCTGCGGGACCGCACAGGCGTATCGCCCACGTTCATCAGGGTGAAGCAGCCGGTCCCGTAGGTGTTCTTCGCCTGACCGGGAATAAAGCAGGCCTGTCCGAACAGGGCGGACTGCTGATCGCCCGCGCTGCCGCACACCGGGATACCCGCCAGATCCTCCAACCCCGGCAAACCGGAAGCCAGATGACCGTAGACCTCGCTGTTGGATTTCGGCTCCGGCAGCAGGTCCATGGGGATGTCCAGCGCGGCGCAAAGCGCCGGGTCCCATTGCAGGGTGTGGATATTGAACAGCATGGTACGGCTGGCGTTGGAATAATCCGTCACATGGACCTTCCCGCCGGTCAGGTTCCAGATGAGCCAGCTATCCACCGTTCCGGCGCACAATTCTCCCCGCTCCGCCCGCTGGCGGACGCCGGGAACGTGATCCATGATCCACTTCAGCTTCGTACCGGAAAAATAGGCGTCGATCAGCAGGCCGGTCTTTTCCGTCACCATTTCCCCCAGACCGTCAGCCTTCAGCCGATCGCAGATCTCCGCCGTCCGGCGGCACTGCCACACGATAGCGTTATACACCGGCTGTCCCGTCCGGCGGTCCCACAGGATCGCCGTCTCCCGCTGGTTGGTGATGCCGACGCCGGCAATGGCCTTGGGGTCGATGTGGGCGGCGTCCACAGCCTCAGACAGCGCCCGGACCGTGGTGGCCCAGATCTCCATGGGATCGTGCTCCACCCATCCCGGCTGAGGGAAGATCTGCCGGAAGGGATATTGGGCCTTTGATACGATCTCTCCCCGGCTGTTGAACAGAATGGCCCGGGAGGTGGTGGTCCCTTGATCCAGTGCAGCGATATAGGTCTCCATTGGGTTTCCTCCTCTGGTAATTTTCAAAAAAGCGTGTTACACTATGATAAACCGTATTTTATCATACACAGGAGGAAATTTCCATGGTGAAACGTGAATTTACCTTTCCGTCTGCCGACGGCAAAACCGCCATTCACGCCGTGGAGTGGCTGCCGGAGGGCGCGCCTCGGGCTGTCCTGCAAATCGCCCACGGCGTTTCGGAATATGTGCTGCGGTACGAGGACTTCGCCAGGTATCTGACGGAGCGGGGCTTTGCCGTGGTGGGCAACGACCATTTAGGCCACGGCCTGTCGGTCTCTGACGGCGCGCCCCGGCTGTACTTTGGTCCCAAGGGCAGCTGGAACTGGGTGGTGGAGGACATGGAGCAGCTCCGGAAGCTGACCCACCGTCATTTCCCCAACCTGCCCTATTTCCTGCTGGGACACTCCATGGGCTCCTTCCTGACCCGGACTTATCTCATCCGCTATCCCGGCACGGTGGACGGCGCCATTATCATGGGCACTGGCTACATGAGCGCCGCATCCACGACGGCAAGTCTGGCCGTTATCCATGCCGAATGTCTGCGAAACGGCGAATCCAGGCCCAGCGCTGTGGCCACAAAAGCCTCCTTCGGCATTTACAACCGCCGCTTCGCCCCCAACCGCACAAGCATGGATTGGCTGTCCCTGAACCCGGACAACGTGGACGCTTATCTGAAGGACCCGCTGTGTCAGGGCAACGCCTCGGCGGGGCTGTTCCGGGAAATGCTCTCCGGTATCCGCTTCGTCTGCAAGGAGGACAACATCCGCAAAATGAACCACCATACCCCCATCCTCTTCATCTCCGGGGCCATGGATATGGTGGGCGACTGCTCCAAGGGCGTGGAGCGGGCCGCTGCCGCTTTCCAGCGGGCCGGGATGCGGGACGTGACAGTGAAGTTCTACCCGGAGCTGCGCCACGAGGTCTTGAAGGAGGATTGCCGGGAGCAGGTCTACGATGACATCGACCGCTGGCTGGAGGGTAAGCTGGCGGGCGTCCGCTGAGGCGCTTCCCTTTCTGTTTTACAAACCGGGCTGCTTTTTGCAGTCCGGTTTTTCATCTTCCTCTTGACATTATCGATATTCGATAGTATGCTGTAAGCAGAAATATCGAATATCGATAGTAGGGAGGCTGAACTGTGGCCCGGGAGAAATTTCAAACACTGACGGAGCAGATGTTCTATGTGCTGCTGACCCTCCGGGAGGAATGCTGCGGCACCGACGTGATGGCCCGCATCTCCAATCTCACCCAGGGCCGGGTGACGGTAGGCCCCGGCACCCTCTACAACCTGCTGGACAGCTTTCAGGCTGCCGGCTGGATCATGGAGACGAAAACCGAGGGCCGCAAGCGGAGCTATCTCATCACCCCCGCCGGGGAACAGGCATTGGCTGAGGAATACCAGCGGCTGCAAATTCTCTCGGAGGATTACCGCAGCTACATGGGCCGGAGAGGAGAGATCGAATCATGAAGCTTTTTGACAGACAGAAAAAACGGGAGATCAATCTCTACGCTTACTATGACCACGCCGGGATCGTCCGCCATCTGGAGGATATGGCCCGTCAGGGCTGGCAGCTGGAAAAGGCCGGATCCGTGTTCTGGACCTACCGGCGGTGCAAACCGGCAGAGCTGCACTACGCCGTGGTGTACTTTTCCAAGGCCAGTCAGTTTGACCCGGAGCCGCCGGCGGAGCAGCGGGAGTTCTGGGAGCTGTGCAAAGCTACCGGCTGGGAGCTGGTGACCAACCGCTACCAGATGCAGATCTTCCGCAATCCCGCGCCGGACGCCATCCCTATTGAGACGGACCCTGTGGTACAGGTGGAAAATGTCCGCGCCGCCATGAAGAAGGGCTCCGTCCGGGGCGACTGGTGGCTGCTGGCCGGTTCCCTGCTTCAGCTCTGGCTGCAATTCCGCTCTGCCTACACCATCCGGGATCTGCTGCTAAGCACTTTTACCCTGTCGGCTATTCTCATCTGGCTAATGCTGGGCATCAAGGCCGTCGTGGAGCTGATCGGCTACTACCGCTGGTGCCGAAAGGCCCGGACCGCCGCCGAGGAAGAAGGCGTTCTGCTCTCGCCCCGGACCCGTAAATGGTGGCAGATCTTGCAGATCCTTGGTCTCCTCGTTATTTTCACCGTTGGCCTGCCGCTCCTGCTGCTGGGTCCTTCCCTCAGTCCGTCTACCCGTATGGTCATTTTGGTCAGCTTTTTCTGCTACGCAGTACTGCTACTGATCATCTACGGCAGCCGGCAGCTCATGAAGAAAAAGGGCTTCTCCGCCGAAGCGAATATGGGGTTTAACATCCTGATTGCCGTGATCGGCTCCCTTGTCCTTATGGGCGGTCTTGTCTGGACGGGCTTTCGCGTTGCCAAGACCCCCTCGCTCCAGGGCCATGTCAACGCGGAGACCCGTACCTCACCCGCCTCCCCTGCCGGTGACACGGAGCACACCTACACCGTCTACCACGATCCCCTGCCCCTGACGGTGGAGGATCTGGTCGGAGAAACAGTCTACAAGGACTATTCCTGTTACCGGGCCGTTGAAGGCACACCGCTGATGACGGCATACAGCTGCCGGCAGGAGGTTCCCTATGTGTTCAACGTCTCTGAGGAGGACGGCCCGGAGCTGCTCTATGAGATCTATGAGGTAAAGCTGGACTGTCTCTACGAGCCGGTGAAGCAATCCTTCTTCACGGACACGGTTTACAATATCCCCGGCAGGTTCAAATTTGCGGTTTCCCAAAGCTGGACGTCGGTGGACGCCGCCCCCTGGGGCGCTTTGGACGCTTACCGGTTCATCCGGGAGGACAACACGCCCATCGGGAATTTCCTGCTCTGCTACGCCGACCGCTTCGTGGAGATCCGGTTTGACCCCTGGTATGACGGAGCCGCGCCCACTGAAAAGCAAATGGCACTGGTAGGAGCGGTATTGGGCAGCGGGCCGCTGTCCTGACGAAAATTCCATACAAAAAACCACTACCCGGAGTAGATTTCTCCGGGTAGTGGTTTTCGTTGCACTTATTAATCGTCCAGCTTTTCCAGCGCGGCCTTGGCGGCCATCTGCTCGGCCTCTTTCTTGCTGCGGCCGCTGCCCGCGCCCACGGGGGTGCCGTTCAGGTCCACCTCCATGAAGAAGCGCTTGTCGTGGTCGGGGCCCTCCTCGCCCACCAGGCGATAGTGCAGCACCTGGCCGCTCTGCCGCTGGACCAGCTCCTGAAGGGCGGTCTTGTGGTCCCGGGGCTTGGTCAGCCCGGCCACCTCACGGCTGAGGATATATTTCTGGATGATCTTCCGGGCGGAGCCGATGCCCCCGTCCAGATAGGGCTGGCCGCCCAGGTGATAGATGGGGAACATCAGGGGCATGGCGCAGGTGGCCTGGAGCAGCGTGGACTCCCGGTCCCGCCGGGGCACGGGGAAATACTCCGCCTTGCCCGTGTTCAGGTTGGTCACCACCGCCTCCACCTGGCCGGGCCAGGCCTCAAAGGCGTCGTAATCGAAGGGGATGAGCTGGTTGGGAATGGTGTCATAGGCGAACTTCAGGCCGAAATAGCTCCGGTTGTTTTTATCCGCCAGATTCCGCATGCCCATATACCGGTGGTCCCGGGCATAGGTGGTGACCACCTTCAAGTTCCGCCGGGGCTGGCGGGACAGATAGCTCACGCCATAGGCGATGCCGGCGGACACACCCACCAGATAGTCGGGCATCACGTCCTGCTCCAGCAGGGCGTCGCACACGCCGCTGGAGAAAATGGCCCGCAGGGCCCCGCCTTCCAATACGATCCCTTTTTTCATTGCTGAACCTCTCTTTGAATTTGCATAGTGTGGTTGCATCCCTCAGTCATCGCCTTGCGGCGATGACAGCTTGCCCTACCCTTTTTGTCCCTACGGGACATTTCCCCCTGACAGGGGGAATCGGCCCCTGAGAGGGGAGCCTTTTTTCCGCTGCAGCGGGGTTCACCCCTCAGGCCCTTCGGGCCAGTGCTTGACAGAACGGCCCGCCGGAATGTTCCGGCGGGCCGTTTGCGCTTTATTCTGCTTTTTCCTTGAAGACGCTTGCCTTTTTCCATGCGCCGCTCCGGTAATACAGCAGCAGGATCACGCTGCACAGCACCCAGCCTGCCGGATAGCCCATCGCCACCGGGAGGACCGTCCCCCAGACCCGGTAGACGATCATCAGGTAGATCTGCCGGAACAGCACGAACGAGCCCAGCATGATCAGCATGCAGCTGCGTGAATCACCCGCGCCGCGCAGCGAACCGGAGATGATCTGGTTGATGCAGATGACCAGATAAAACGGAGAAATGAACCGGATGAACAGCGTCCCGTAGCGCAGGACCTCCGGCTCCTGATTGAACAGGCTGATGAGCTGCGGCGACAGAAGCATCAGCGGCAGCAGCACCACCACCGTGACCGCCTCCGACAATAAAAGCGCCGTCCGGGTCCCCTTTTTCGCGCGGGCGTGGTCGCCCGCACCAAGATTCTGCCCGACGAAGGTCGTCACCGCCAGCGAGATCGTCGTGATGGGCAGGAGCGCGAAGGAATCGATCTTGTTATACGACGTCCAGCCAGCCATGCAGTCCGCGCCGAAGCGGTTGATATAGGACTGCACAAAAATATTGGAAAACGCCGTGACCGCCAGCTGCACCGCCGACGGCAGGCCCAGCGCGCAGATGCTGCCGAGCATGTTCTTCTCCAGCCGGACCGCCCGCCATTCGATGCGGTAATCGCCCCTCGACCGCGTCAGCACGAGCAGCACCAGCGCCGCCGAGGCGAACTGCGCGAGGATCGTCGCGATCGCCACACCCGCGACGCCCATATGAAATACCGCCACGAACAGCAAATCGAGGACCGTGTTCGTCACCGCCGAGAAGATCAGGAAATACAGCGGCCGTCTGGTGTCGCCGACGGCGCGCAGGATGCCCGCGCCCATGTTGTACAGCAGCAGTCCGCTCAGTCCGGCAAAATAGATCTGCAGATACTCGCTCGCATGCGCAAGCACCTCCTCCGGCGTTTGCATCATCCGCAGCAGCGCGGGCGTCAGCACCACGCCGAGCACGCTCAGCACAATGCTCATCAGGAT
>UQUC01000036.1 GCA_900544105.1 uncultured Oscillibacter sp.
CATAGTGATAGCCATTTCCATTCTTAATCTCTGCGTTGTGCAACTTCACGCTCTGCGTTGCATAACAGTAATCTTCATCGATCAGCGTCGTATTAAATCCATAAGTAATCACTGTGTCGTGCTTTGCATCTTGATATACTTTTTGCCAATCGCTTCCAAAAGACCCAGAGTAAGAAACCCCGCTTTCTGTGGCACCATCACTATAGGCCAAGCATGTGCCCATGGAAATCGTTGAAAGTACCATGACAAAAGCGATTGCGCCTGCACATAATCTTTTCCCTTTCATAACCTATCTCCTTTCAATGTTTCAGCTTTCATTTCGCGCCCTATGTGTCTTATATCTAATCTATCATCTCCTTCCTCATTTGTTTTTTATTATTATAATCATTTCCACTTATTTTTTCAATACAAAAAAACAAGCAGAGCCTACTAAAGTTCAAGTAGGCTCTACTTGTTCCCTTACTTATTTCAGAATAGTTAATCGTTCCCCCTCAATCTTAGGGCTCCAGATAATAATCGAAGCCGTAGCAGCTCTTTTCAAAGCCGTAGATCTCGTAGAACCGGTGGGCCTGCTTCCGGGGCATACCGGAGTCCAGCACCAGGGCCTTGCAGCCCCGGGCCTTGGCCAGCTCCTTGGCGTGGTCCATGAGCTTCACGCCATAACCCTTGCCCCGCTCGTCGGCGTTGGTGATGATGCTGGAGACATAGCAGGTCATGCCGGACAGCCAGAAGGTGTTGAAGTAAGCGCCGTGGCAGAAGCCATGGTAGGTGTCCCCGTCCATGAGGAAGAAGGCGAAGCTGTCCTCGTCGGCCAGCACGTCGGCGTACACCTTGCGGATGACTTCCTTATCATAGGTGTTGTAGTCCCAAAGCTTTTCAATGTAGTCAAACGCCACATCGAAATCGTCCATGGTTGCGGTCTTGAATTCCATATTCTGTTCCTCCTTTTACAGGTCTAAACTAGGTTTATTATCCTCCCATCCTCCCCCCTTGTCAAGTCTGTTCCTGCCGTTTTCCCCAAATTTTCTGTTCTTTCTTCCCCTTTCCTTGGGAAGTATCACGGAGCAGGTTCCTTGGCTTGACTTCTTCCAGGGAGGTTGTTACCATGAAGGCATTCCACACCAGGAACAGGAGGCACTTCCATGAAAACCCGTATCACCGAACTCTTCGGCATCCAGTACCCCATCATCCAGGGGGCCATGCAGTGGCTGTCCAAGCCCCGCCTGGCTGCCGCCGTGTCCAACGCCGGGGCCCTGGGCCTGATCGGCGCGGGGGGCATGAATGCCGACACCCTGCGGGAGCACATCCGCCGGTGCAAGGCCCTGACCAATAAGCCCTTCGGCGTGAACATCATGCTGATGAACCCCGCCGCCGCCGAGATGGCCAAGGTGGTGGTGGAGGAGGGCGTCCAGGTGGTCACCACCGGAGCGGGGGTGCCCAGCCAGTATATCCCCGCCTGGAAGGAGGCGGGTATCAAGGTCTTCCCCGTGGTCCCCGCCACCACCCTGGTCCGCCGCCTGGCCCCCCTGGGCGTGGACGGCTTCATTGCCGAGGGCACCGAGAGCGGCGGCCACGTGGGTGAGCTGACCACCATGGCCCTGGTGCCCCAGGTGCGGGACATGACCGACCTGCCCGTCATCGCCGCCGGAGGCATCGCCAGCGGACGGCAGCTGGCCGCCGCCTTTGCCCTGGGGGCCTGCGGCGCGCAGATCGGCACCTGCCTGTTGGTGAGCCAGGAGTGCCCCATCCACGAAAATTATAAGCAGGCCCTGCTGAAGGCCAAGGACAGCGACACCACTGTCACTGGCCGCAGCGTGGGCGCGCCGGTGCGCATCCTGAAAAACCAGATGGCCCGGGAGTACCTGGCCCGGGAGCGGGCCGGGGCGGACAAGATGGAGCTGGAGAAATATACCCTGGGCTCCCTCCGCCGGGCGGTGTTCGACGGGGACACCAAGACGGGCTCTCTCATGGCCGGTCAGGTGGCCGGGATGCTCCACGAGATCCGCCCCCTGCGTGCTATTTTTGAAGAGATGTACGCTGAGTATCAGGCCACCGTGGCCCGGCTGGCCCAGGAGGTTTGAACATGAAATTAGCCTTTGTATACGCCGGTCAGGGAAGCCAGAAAGTCGGCATGGGCCGGGACTTCTATGACCAGTACCCCGAATACCGGGCGGTGCTGGACAACGCCGGGCTGGACTTTGACCTGAAGACCCTCACCTTTGAAGGGCCTATCGAGACGCTGTCTCAGACCCGCTACACCCAGCCCTGCATGGCGGCCTTTGCCGTGGGGGTCACCGACCTGCTGTATGCCAGGGGCATTAAGCCCTGCGCGGCGGCGGGCCTGTCCCTGGGGGAGTACTCCGCCCTGTATGCCACCGGGGTGCTGGACCGGGAGACCGTGCTGAAGACTCTGGCCTTCCGGGGCCGTGCCATGGAGCAGGCCGCTGAAGGCCTGGCATGCGGCATGACCGCCGTCCTCTCCCTGGAGCGGGACAAGCTGCAAGCGGCCTGCGACCAGGCAAGTGAGCTGGGCGTGGTGCAGATCTGCAATTATAACTGCCCCGGCCAGTTGGTCATCAGCGGCGAGAAGGCCGCTGTGGACCGGGCCGGAGAACTCGCCAAGGAACTGGGTGCCAAGCGCTGTATGCCCCTGCGGGTCAGCGGCCCCTTCCACACCCGGCTGATGAAGCCCGCGGGCGACGCCCTGGCCGACTATTTCAAGACCATTACATTCCACCCCATGGCCCTGCCCGTCTATTTCAACTGCAAGGGCGGCCCCATGGAGGCGGGAGATTCCATCCCCGCCCTGCTGGAGAAGCAGGTGCAGTCCTCCGTCTATTGGGAGGACACCGTCCGGCGCATGGAGGCCGACGGCATCGACGCCATTCTGGAGATCGGCCCGGGCAAGACCCTCACCTCCTTTGTAAAAAAGACCGCCCCCGGCATCCAGACCTATCACATCGACACCGCCGCCGACTTTGAGACCGTGGCGGAGCAGCTGAAAGGAGCAGCCCAATGACCATGAACGAATCTGTGGCCCTTGTCACCGGCGGCAGCCGGGGCATTGGCCGGGCCATCTGCCTGGAGCTGGCCCGCCAGGGCGCGGCGGTGGCCGTGAACTACGCCGGAAACGAACAGGCCGCCCAGGAGACGGTGGAGGCCTGCCGGGCCCTGGGCGTTCAGGCGGAGGCCTTTCAGGCCGACGTGTCTGACCCCGCCGCCTGCGAGAGTCTCATCGCCCAGGTGAAGGAGCGCTTTGGCCGCCTGGACATCCTGGTGAACAACGCGGGCGTCACCCGGGACGGCCTGCTGATGACCGCAAAGCCGGAGGACTTTGACAAGGTGCTGGACACCAACCTGAAGGGGGCCTATTTCTGCATGAAGGCCGCCGCCAAAGTGATGATGCGCCAGCGCTATGGCCGCATCGTCAACCTGAGCAGCGTGGTGGGCCTGCGGGGCAACCCGGGCCAGACGGGCTATGCCGCCAGCAAGGCGGGCGTGCTGGGCCTGACCAAGGCCGCCGCCAAAGAGCTGGCCAGCCGGAACATCACGGTGAACGCCGTGGCCCCCGGCTTTATCGAGACGGACATGACCGCCGTGCTGCCCGAAAAGGCCAAGACGGCCATGCTGGCCACCATCCCCATGGCCGCCCCCGGCCAGCCGGAGGACGTGGCCCGGGCCGCGGCCTTCTTCGCCCGGCCAGAGAGCGCCTATATCACCGGACAGGTGCTGTGCGTAGACGGCGGAATGGCCGTGTGAGTTTTAGGAGGTTACTATGGAAAAACGTAGGGTCGTGATCACCGGCATGGGCACGGTGAACCCCATTGGAAACAGCGTGGCGGAGAGCTGGCAGGCGGCCAAAGACGGCAAGTGCGGCATCGGCCCCATCACCCGGTATGACTGCTCTGACATGCGGGTAAAGCTGGCCGGAGAGGTGAAGGACCTGGACATCGACGGCGTTTTGGGCAAGCGGGAGGCCAAGAAGATGGACCGCTTTACCCAGTTTGCCCTCATCGCCGCCCAGCAGGCCATGGACGACAGCGGCCTGGACCGGGAGCGGGAGGACCTGTCCCGCTGCGGCGTCATCTGCTCCAGCGGCATCGGCGGCTTTGAGACGGTGGGCGGTGCCTTCCTGCGGGGGGAGAGCCGGGGCTATGACTCCGTGTCCCCCTTTATGATCCCCATGATCATCTCAAACATGGCCGCCGGTCAGATCGCCATCCGCTTCGGCTTTCAGGGCATGTGTACCTGTGTGGTCACCGCCTGCGCCGGGGGCACCAACGCCGTGGGCGACGCCTTCCACTACATCCGGGACGGCTACGCCGAGGTCATGCTCTGCGGCGGCACCGAGGCCTCCATCACGCCCATGGCCATCGGCGGCTTCACCTCCATGAAGGCCCTGACCCAGACGGAGGACCCTGACCGGGCCTCTATCCCCTTTGACGCGGAGCGCAACGGCTTCGTCATGGGCGAGGGCGCGGGCGTGCTGCTTCTGGAGGAGCTGGAGCACGCCAAGACCCGCGGGGCGAAGATCTACGCCGAGGTGATGGGCTACGGCGCCACCTGCGACGCTCACCACATCACCGCCCCCCTTGCGGACGGCAGCGGCGGCGCCAAGGCCATGGCCATGGCGCTGACCGACGGCGGCGTTTCTCCGGAGCAGGTGGGCTACATCAACGCCCACGGCACCTCTACCCATCTCAACGACGCCGGGGAAACCGCCGCGGTGAAAACCGTGTTCGGCCCTCACGCCTATCAGCTGGCCATGAGCTCCACCAAGTCCATGACCGGACATATGCTGGGAGCCGCCGGCGCCGTGGAAGCCATCTTCACCGCCCTGAGCCTGCGGGACGGCTTCCTCCCCGCCACCATCCACTATCAGACCCCGGACCCGGACTGTGATCTGGACGTGGTGCCCAACGAGGGCCGTCCGGCGGACATCCGGTACGCCCTGAGCAACTCTCTGGGCTTCGGCGGACACAACGGCAGCCTGCTGCTGAAAAAATGGGAGGACTGACATGGGCTTACAGTTAAATTCCAATGAGATCGCCGAGATCCTGCCCCACCGCTACCCCTTCGCGCTGGTGGACCGCATCACCGACGGGGAATCCGGCGTGTGGGCCAAGGGCATCAAGTGCGTCAGCGTGGGGGAGCCGTTTTTCTGCGGCCACTTCCCCCAAAAGCACGTCATGCCCGGCGTGCTGATCTTGGAGGCGCTGGCCCAGGTGGGGGCCGTGGCGATCCTGTCTCTGCCGGAGAACCGGGGGAAGATCGCCCTGTTCGGCGGCGTGAAAAACGCCCGCTTCAAGCGGCAGGTCATCCCCGGGGACGTTTTGGAGCTGGAATGTACCCTCACCAAGCGCCGGGGTCCGGTGGGCATCGGCGTCTGCACCGCCACGGTGAATGGCGAGACCGCCTGCACCGCGGAGCTGATCTTCGCCATCCAGTGACGGCCTCTCCCCTTTCGGACACACAGCGCCCGAACCCGGCAGTCCAAATCACAGGATCATTCCGCAGCGATCCCTGAAACGCCGGCAGATGACTTTCCGGAAAGCAAAGCAGGTATGGCTTGCGGATCCTGTAAAGCTCTGCTACAATCATTTTACCCGAGCAAAAGAGTAAATGAGTAAAAGAGGGGACCAATGATGAAAATTGATGGAAATGAACTGGCCATTCTGCAAAACGATCTTGATCGCCGCGGGCAAAAGCAGGAGGCATGGAAGGTCAAACAGGAGTTTCTGAAGCAGGTCCGGGAGAGCGGGGATCACTGTCCCTGCCAGGAGAAGTGCCCGTACCATGGCAGCTGCTTTGAATGTGTAACGCTCCATCGCGGGCATCGTGACCATCTGCCCATGTGTATGTGGGATATGCTGAATGAGCGCATTGCGGCGCTGTCACACATGACCGAGGGAACGCTGTACGAATATGAGAAAAAGCAGGCAGCCTGCACGGATTGCGAGGGCTGCCCCGGCTGCGGCGAATAAGCCAAAGCAGATCATAGCAGGCGCTCGAAGGTCTCCCCCTTCGGGCGCTTTTGGACGGAAAACGCCTTCCGCTATGCTGCATCGGGGATCATCAGCCCGCTGTTTTCCGGCAGCGGGCTGTGCTGTATGCTCCTGCCCGGTAAAACCGGTAAAGGGAATCCGTTGTAAATCAGGAAGAAATGTGCTATCTTCTTTAGGCAAGTATCCGCGCAGGATTCCTGACGATTCTAAATAAAGGAGCTTTTTATGCACACGATCCGATCCTGGTGCCGCGCCAACGCCATGCTGGTCATCTCCCTGCTGGCAGCGGCAGCGACCGCTTTCTTCGTTCCTCCCGACAGCGCATATCTGGGGTATTATGACCTCAAGACCCTCTCCTGCCTGTTCAGTGTTCTGGCGGTGGTGGGCGCGCTGCGGGATCTGGATGTCTTTTCCGCTCTTTCCCAGCGGATGGTACACACCTTTTCCACCGTCCGGGGCGTATGCACGGCGCTGGTGACCATCACCATGTTCGGCTCCATGCTCCTGACCAACGATACCGCCCTGCTGACCTTTCTCCCGCTGGGCTGGTTCGTCCTTTCCGTCACCGGGCAGGAAAAGCACGCCGCGCTGCTGTTCATTCTCCAGAACTGCGCCGCCAACCTCTGCGGAATGATCACCCCCTTCGGCAATCCGCAGAACCTCTATCTCTTCAGCTATTACGGCATCCCCGCCGGGACGTTCTTTTCCGTGATGCTGCCGCCCTTCATCCTGTCCACCGTCCTCATTCTCCTGTGCTGCCTGCTGTTCCCCAAGGACCGGCTTACGGTGCCGGAGGCGCAGGTCGTCGTAGACCGCCGCCGGGCCGCGGTCTACGGCGGGCTCTTCTGTCTGGCCGTCGCTATGGTGCTGCGGCTGATCCCCTATGGTCCCGGTCTGGCCATCATCGTTCTGGCGCTCTGGTTTCTGGACCGGCATGCGCTGAAGTCCGTGGACTGGGGGCTTCTGGCCACCTTTGCCGCTTTCTTCACCTTTTCGGGCAACCTTGCCCGGATGGAGCCTGTCCGGATGCTGTTTGTCCGGCTCTTATCCCACGGGACCATGCTGATCTCCGCCCTCACCTGCCAGATCATCAGCAACGTCCCCGCCGCGATCCTCCTCAGCCGTTTTACGCAGGATGCCCGCGGCCTTCTGGTGGGCGTCAATGTTGGCGGTGCCGGAACGCTGGTGGCATCTCTGGCCAGTCTCATCACTTTCCGGGAATACACCCGCCGCGTTCCCGGCGGCGCCAAACGCTTTCTCATCCTCTTTTCCGCCATCAGCTTCGCTTTTCTGGCAGTTCTTCTGGCTGCCATGTCCCTTCTGGGCTGAGAAGGCCGTCAATAAGCAGATTCGCTTTTAGGGGACTTCTGCCGCTTTATGCAGTGCGAAAGTCCCCTATAAAATTCAGATGGGTTTCCGGCAGAGTTCCCGCATGAAGGCCGGGATACTGCCGCCACTAAAGTCCTACGATACCCTTTGCCCAAATTCCCTGCCTGTGGATTCTGGGCAAACGCTGAAAACATCCACAACAGCCTGTATGGGAAAACCGCCCCCCGCCATCCTGTGGCGGCTTGCCTTTTTCCGTCAGGATTGGTATACTAAACTCAGATTTTTCATTCCGCGGGAAGGGGAAACGCCATGCTGCATCAGGCTTTTAACGAAGTATACACCAAATTCAAGCTCCACTTTTATCAGGAGATCTTCCGCCGGTTTCAGGACCGGGAAGCCAGTCTCACCACGGTGGAGACCTTTTGCATGGAGAGCATCATGGCGCTGGGGCGGCCTACGGTGAACGAGTTCGCCACCTTCATGTGCATCTCCCCTCCCAACGCCGCCTATAAGGTGAACAGTCTGGTGAAAAAGGGCTACATCCGCAAGATCCAGTCCCCCTCGGACCGCCGGGAATTCCATCTGGAAGTCACCCAGAAGTATATCGATTACTACAACATCTCCTCCAACTATATGTCGGAGGTCATGGACCGCATCATGGCCCGCTTCTCCCCGGAGGACTGTGCCAAGCTGGAGGAGATCCTCTCCGTGGTCAGCCAGGAGCTGATGCCGGAGGTCCCCCTGCCGGACCGCACGGCGGAGTGACCTGCCCCGGCGGGATCTCCTCGCATGAATATCACTACCCTCGGCGCGCTCCGCGTGCTGCCGAAGTTCTCGGCACCCACTTGTCAAAAGGGCTTATTTGCCATTTTCCGAGGTCAGGTGATTATCATTGATTTCAGCAGCGCAAAATTTACCCCGTTTTTTCTGGAATAGTAGCAGTTCACAGCAAACAGCCCCGGTTCCCTGCGAAAGGAACCGGAGCTGTTTTTTGCGTCACTTCATGGAGCGCGCCAGGAACGCGGCGATCTGCGCACGGGTGCAGGTACCGGTGGGGTTGAAGCGGCCGCCGCCCACGCCGGCGGTGATGCCGTTCTCCACGGCCCAGGACACCGCGCCCGCGTAGTAGCTGTCAGCGGGGACGTCGGTAAAGTTCGCCGCACCGCCCACCGCAGGCTGGCCCATGGCCCGCCACAGCATCGTCACCATCTGGGCGCGGTTGATGGTGCCGTTGGGGTTCGCGCCGTCGGAAACGCCCTTGGCCTTGGCCCAATTCTGGGCCTTTTCGTACCAGGTAGCGCCGCCGGTCAAGTCCGCGTCGTTCTGGCGGGCGAGGATCGTCCACAGCTGCGCCCGGGTGGTGGAATTGTTGGGGGCGTAGATCGTGGCGCTCATGCCGTTCACCAGGCCACGGGCGCTCACAAAGTCGATGGCATCCTTGGCCCAGTGGTCTTGCGTGTCGATGAAATCCTTGGAGTTATCAACGATCTTCACCGTTGCGCCGTCGTTCACGGTGAGTTGGATGCCGTTCTCCGTGGGAATGGAATCCTTCAAAAGTTCCTCCGTACCGTCGGGGTGGACGAGGACGGCCACCGTGCCGGGGGTCGCGTTGGAAACGGGAATTTCCACCTTGGTGTCGCCGGAGTTTCTGGGCAGCTCGATCTTGACGGTGGGCGCGGTGCTGGAATTGCGGGAAGTCTCGACCTCCACGGGGGCCTTCACCGCCTCGCCGTTCTTCTTGGCGTCCTCCACGGCCTTTTCGCTGACTTTCGCCTCCGCCGCCGTCTTGCTTTCACCGTTCTCGATGGTGGTGATAGTCATTCCGGTGGAGCCGTTGGCCGTGGTGGTTTTGGTGGTCTCCGTACCGGAGGTCACGCCGTTTTTGTCGGTTTTGGTCTCCAACTTCGTTTCAGACTTCGTACCGTCCTTGGAGGTGACGGTCTCGGTCTTGCTTTCCGTCACCGTGCCGTCCTTCTTGGTCTCGGTCCGGGTCTCGCTTTCGACCTTCGAGCCGTCCTTGTTGGTCTCGGTCTCGTTCTTGGTCTCGACCTTCGTTCCGTCCGGTTTCGTCTCCGCTTTCGTCTCGGTCTTGGTCACGGAGCCGTCCTTGCCAGTGGTGGTCTCGATCACGGTACCGTCCTTCTTAGTCTCGGTCTTGGTGGTGGAGCCGTCATCGTTCTTCGTGGTCTCGGTCTTCACTGTGCTGCTGCCGGAGGAAGAACCGCCAGAGGACGGGCGATAGGTGACGGTCAACTTGCCGTCCACATACGTCACATCATAGTTGCTGTTTGCCAGGGTGCTGCCGTTGTCCGTGATCTGGGTCATGTCGCTGACTTTAGTCAGATCCGGTGTTGCGGGGTTGTACTTCAGCTTGACACTTCCGGTCAGCGTATCCTCGCCAATCAGACCGGAAATCGTGTAATCCTTATCCTTTTCCGGATTGCTCAGGTCGGGGGCTGTTTTACTGCCCACATAGACGCTCTTGTCCTTGATCGTGACGGTGACTTTCGCCGGGGCAATTACGAAGGTGTATCCCTTCGCAGCATCCGTCTTATCGTTCCAGACGAAATTCTCCGTATCTTTCAGCGTAACGGTAACGGTGTAAGTGCCGGCGTTCGTCTTCTCCGCATTGGCGACCGTATAGTTGTCATTTGCGGCGATGGTGTAGGTTTTCTTTTCGCCGTCATAGGTGAATACCGTCGCGTCTGCCTTCGGTACGTTAACCGGCTGCCGGGCGATGGTCACAGAGACCGATGCGGGTGCGCTGTCATTGTGGTTGCCGTCACCGATGGCCTGATACCAGACGGTGTAGCTACCAGTGTTCTTACCGGTGGGGACGTTTTCGCTGTAAGTGCCGTCCTGCGTGAGGCAATACCGCATCGTGCCGCCGATGGCTGTACCTGCGGTGATAAGTGCTTGCTCCTTGCCGGTATACACAAGGTTTTCCTTTGCGGTAGGCGGCGTGATCTGACAATCGGCCTTGTTTACCTTCAAATCAACGCTTTGCGAGGTGATATAGCCGTCGCAGGAAACGGTACAGGTGATCTTGTGGTCTCCGGTAGTCAAGTCTTTGATAACATAGCTGCTTTCTGTTGTGTTTACCGGTTCACCGTCTTTGAACCACTGATAGGTAGCTACTTTTTCTTCTCCCCGCAGATCAGCGGAAGTTGTGAGCGTGATTGCATCGCCGTAGTTGGCGGTCGTCTTGTCTGCTGTGAGGGCGAAGGTTTTGATCGGAGCCTGCTGAACTGTAACGCCAGTCAGCTCAGTGCCGTCAAGTTGATTTACCCATGCGTTTTCTTTCCGGAAACCGTAGCCCTCGGCTAACGTACCGACCAGAGTGGCAGGCGCTGCAACACCAATTTTGCTAAAGGTACCGCCGTAAAGTGTTACCTTGGATACACCCGCATTTGCAGCTGTGCTGACATTCACCGGACATCCAAACGTACCGCCGTAGATGGTGATACTGCCGGTATTTTCACTGCTGGTCGCGAGCATCGTGCTAAGATCGAATTTGATATTGCTGTCGCTGCCGTCCGGCTTGCCGATGATCACACTGCCACTGTACTGAATGTGAAAGGCTCGCTGGCTTTTGATGACAGCCTGCGTAGATGCCGAATTGATCAGCGTGAGAGGTGCGTCGTTGTTTTTCAAATAGAAAACAAGGTTGCCGGGAGTTTCATCGGAACTATCGGTGCTGAGCGTTTTACCGTTCAGATCAATGGTAAAGGGATTTTTACAGCCTTCAATACCAAGCGAATATGCTTTAACATTGATGTCCTGCAACAGCTTAACGGTACTGTTGGAATTGTTCTTTGCTGCATCGACAGCCGCTTTCAGCGAATCATAATAGCTGACATCGTTGTTGGATTTGGTCAGCTGTGCGGCATAGCTGCCAATCGTAACCGCCTGCGGCGCAGAGGCAAGCGCAGTGCCGCTTGCTTTGCAGCGGACTTCATAGCTGCCAGCCGCCAGACCGGGTACCTCGCTGCCGTCAATAGCAATCCAACTTCCCGCACCGGAACTGCGGTATTCCATGGTATCATCCACACCGGTCAGCTTGCCGTCATTGCCGTTGACGCAGTTTTGAGCGGTAGCCGCAGGCACATTGGGCTTGGTGACCGAAATGGTCTGGGTTTCGGAGTCAAGTTTCTTTCCATCGCACTGCATAACCGAGATGGTGCAGGCAGAAAGATCATTCAGAGAAATATCCGCATCAGAAGAAATTTCGTTCCATTCACCGTCACCGATTTTGTATTTCATACCGGACGTTACACCGGAAAGCGTACCGGTGCTTGCATCGGTTGCGGTGAAGGTCGTATTCGGCGCGTCTGCCTGCTCTAAGGTAATGTCCTGCGGCTGAGAAAACAGAGTGGTTCCGGTGCCTTTCGTTCTGACGCAGATAACGGTGCCTTTGGACAGTCCGGTGAGATCCACACTTTCGCCAGAGATATCATTCCATGCACCATTATCGATTCGATACTGCATACCGGACGTTACGCCGGTCAGTGTACCGGTGTTTGTTCCGGTTGCGGCGAAAGTCGCATTCGGTTTTTCTGCCTGCGTGAGCGTAATATGCTGAATGTCAGAATCCGTCGCGGTTTCTCCGCCTCTTTTGATAATCCGGATTTCGGTGCTGCTCGTCAGTCCTGTCAGTTCGGCGGAAGAACCATTGATATTCTCCCAAGTAGCGCCCTTGTCAAGACGGTACTGCATACCGGAATCTACATTGGTAAGGGTACCCGTGTCAGAGCCGGTGGCGGTAAAGACTGCGCTCGGCGTTGCTGCCGGGGTTTTAGCCGTAGCGTCCGGGAGCGTGATGTCTACATTGAAATACGGCATACCGGAAACCGTGACCTGAGAGGCACTGTCGCGTTTAACTGTAACGCCATCCTTCTCGGCTACGGGGTAATCGGTGGGGAAGTAGTAGCCGTTTTCGGCTGTTACAACAACCGGGGTCATATCTTTGACCAACAAATCACTCTGGGTAGTACTGCCGGAGGCGACTGTCATATTTGCACCTGCCGTGACATTGACGGTATATTTGCCGTTTACAGTAGCAGATTGAAAATCACCGCCGGAAATCCTGCCTACCAGTTGTCCGCGATCATCACAATTGTTAACGGTGCCCTTAAAGGTACCTCCGGATATGGTGCCGCTGTTGCTTACGGTACTCTCATAGACGCCGCCAGAGATTGTACCGAAACCCATGTTGATTACAGGAACCTGAAACTTGGGTCCATAAGTGTTAGGCGCACTTTGAATAGTACCCATGTTAACAACATTTGATTTGTTACTCTCTGCGCTGCTGCATATGGGGCTACTACTATATGCATTCGCGTTAAAAGTTCCTGAATTGTAAACAATGGTGTCAGATGTGTTGGTGGAAGTGGCATTACCAGAGTATAAAATAGGAAATTTGGTCATAGTAAAAGTACCACGGTTGACAACACCACTGGCTGTGGATAGTAGACCTTCCGAGGGGTGTCCGTTGCATTGGCGAATGACACCGGCACTCATTTCAAAGGTTGCGCCCTCAGAAACATACACACCACCGGCACCATCACTTGAATTTGTTGATGTGCAATTATAAATCCAACCGCCATTCATAATCAGCGTACCGCCGTCAGCAATCAGAATGCCGCCTGCACCGCCCTTATCACCGGACGTTCCGTTCATTAGGCGACCGCTGTCAGAACCAGAGCCGGGACCTCCGCCCCAGCCTATATCGCCAGTGTTTTCAAGCGTCAAGGTGCCATATACCTTGATAACGGTACCTTGATTTTGCGCATCAATGGAGTGAGCATTGAGGTTGATAGTAACATTTTTCCCTTCCGGAACCGTAAGGGAACTGCCACCCCATTCAATGTCGCTTTCAAGCGTTGCGTTGATAACATCTTTTGTCGGATCCTCTAATTGGGTCTGAAGAGCGCCCCAATTGGTTACAACGAACGTAGCTTGATCGATAGAGCCGGATTCCGCCAACGCCGTCGACGGCAGCAGTGTCAGGCACAGACACAGAGTTGCCAGAATACTCAAAAATCGTTTCTTCATCGTAATCCCTCCGTTATGAAAGTCATTTAGTTTCTCCGGTGGAGAAACTAAGGGGATATCCCCTTGCCTAAATTTGTTTTTCCGTCAGGGCCTCAAAGCCTTTTTCCGCCTGTTGGACGGTCTTTTGGATGATGCTCAAAGCCATTGTGTGAAGGTCCATCCGCAAGACTGCCGCCGTGATCGCCGCCCGCTTCTCCTTTGGTACGTCATAGAGCTTGAGCGAGCAGTCCAGAAAGCGGGAGATCTTAGCCTCCATCATGAAATACACGTCACAGGGAACCGACATGAACCCCCGCATAATGTTGGCGGATGCGATCTCCATTTCGTAGAAGTCCTTTGGCTGCGCCTCCGGCAGATAAGGCCCGAAAATAACTTGCAGCCGCTTGGCCGTGCTATGGTAAATGTACGCCGATGTGGTCGGCAGCGAGTAGCCGGTCACATACAGTTCCCGCAGCGGTTCGGTCAACTCGGCGATGTGGAGCTGGAGGGCTGTTTCCACAGCGTACAGGAGCACAGGGTCCTGTTCCCCGCTGTGCTGTCCCGCCAGAGCGAATTGCCCGCTGAACATCCGCTTTACCAGCTCCAGCAGCAGCGCCTCCTTACTGGGAAAAACATGGAAGAACGAGCTCTGTCCGATGCCCGCCGCCTTTGCGATCTCGCCGGTGGTGGTTTTCGTGTAGCCCTTTTCCAGGAACAACGCCACCGCCGCCCGTAATACCTTTTGCTGCGTTACCAGACCGTTTAACAGTTTTCCTCTTGGCAAGTCAACGCCCCCCTTTATAACTTTTCTTGCGATTGCACTTTTATAATACCATGAGCCATTCCACCACGCAAGAAAAATTTGGGGCGTCATGCCAGAAAAATTGGAGTCCCCTGTCCCTGACCCGCTCCTGTCAAGATTTATGCGCAAAATTGTTTGCAGGTTTCGTCTGAGTGAAGCCAGCCGGCAATGAAGGCATCGTCCAGAGCCACCTCCTAATGCTTCATATTCATATATTTCTTGTTGCCCCACTGGGTGCCCGCCACATGGCGCGGCTGTGCGCTATTCACGTTGGGCGTAAATAATGTCTACTAAGCAAGTGCCCAATTTTTGTTCTGAGCGAGAATCTCCAGAAGATATGCGAGCATTCTCAAAAGAGCGCGCTGAATCTTGCGGAGATTCAGCACCAGAACGGACATGGCGATCACATGGGCCGCAGTTTCCCGCAGCTTTGCGGTGACCAGCCCCATGCCACATTTACGCTTCGCCAAACTGAATCTGCGCTCCACTTCCACGCGCTCGCACTCATCCTGATAACGTAACGCTCCTTCAAAAGGACGACACCGTGCTGATTTCCGCGCAGGCCGTTTCCAGCCCTGCGCAGAGCCGCGCAGACCGCTCCCTGCTTTCCGTGAAGAACATCCTGGAATTTGCTGACTGCGCAAATCTGGACGATGTCCGGGACCTTCTGAACCGTCAGGTGCGTTACAACTGCGCCATTTCTCAGGAAGGGCTTCAGAATCCCTATGGTGCGCAGGTCGGAAGAACACTGTTAGCTCACTGCGGCAATGATCTGCGAACCCGCGCAAAAGCTGCGGCAGCAGCTGGCAGTGATGCCCGCATGGGCGGCTGCCCGCTGCCTGTGGTGATCAACTCCGGCAGCGGCAATCAAGGATTGACCATCACCTTGCCCATCGTCGAATACGCTCGGGAGTATCACATTTCCGAAGAGAAAATGCTGCGGGCGCTTATTGTTGCAAACCTCACTTCCGTCCATCAGAAAAAATACATTGGCAGTCTCTCTGCCTATTGTGGGGCAACGAGTGCAGCTTGCGGTTCCGCTGTGGGCATCGCGTATATGTTGGATAAGCCCTATGATGTGATCTGCCGCACCATCACCAACACGATCGCCACCATCGGCGGTATGGTCTGTGACGGCGCCAAGTCTTCCTGTGCCGCCAAGATCGCTGCCGCAGTTGAATGTGCCCTGGTGGGCCTTGACATGGCCTGTGATGAGCAGACATTCCAGCCTGGTGAAGGGCTTGTGAAAGACGATGTAGAAAGCACCATCCAGAGTATCGGACGTATGGGACGTGTCGGAATGCACGAGACAGATATCGAGATCCTCAACATTATGCTGGGAAAGTAAATACAAGCAAAACTGCCTTCTTCGGTTCAGCCGGAGATGGCAGTTTTGCTTTGAGCAACTGCCGCTTGAAGTCAAGGCTTATCCTTCCCTCATCCCAGCAGTTTTCAAAACAATATCTGTTCAAAAGTTCATAATTTCGATCTAAAAGCAGGTTTTTTTCAATATATACTATTTGACTTGTAGCAAAGAGCCGTGTTATGATGATAATGAACAGAAATCATAATGGGAAACTAATTATCAAAAAGGGAGGGATCAGACATGAAGCACCATCGCATCCTTTACCGGGCGCTGAGCGCGCTCCTTTGCCTTGGACTCTGCGCCCAGCTGACCGCCTGCGGCAAGAAACCCGTTCCCAAGCCCGGCTCCTCCGGGCCGTCTGCGCCGTCCACGTCGGCGAAGATCTATGACGACAGCCTCATCACCGAGGTCTATGACGAGGAGGACTCCTTTACCGACGAATACGGCGCGGAATACTCCTACATCTGTCACGTTCCGCAGCTGGAGGCCGACACGCCGGAGGCCAAGGCCATCAACAGGGAGATCATGGAGAGCTTCGGAAATGACGTACAGGCCACGCTGGACGCCGCCGAATCGGGAGAAACCCCCAACTCTCAGTACATGGAGGTCACATGGCAGAGCTATTGGAACGACAGCCTGCTGAGCCTTTCTATCCGTGTTCTGGGCTGGACCAGCGACCTCATCGACTACGCGGTGTATCACTACGATTTTGAGACCGGCCAGCGGCCGGACAACCTGGAGCTTCTGGACCGCTTCCACATGGACAAGGGTGACTTTATCGCCGCCCTGCGCCGGGGCGCGGCCCGGCAGTTCGATTCCCATTACGCCCCCTGGGGCACGGGAGGCCTTTCGCCGGAGGATGAAAACTACGGCGGCATCGCCATTGATCTGGCGGCACTCCGGGCCTGGACGGTGGCGGAGGAAAACTTCTCTCTGAATCTCGCCAGGTTCTGCCCCAACGGGGACGGCACCTTCACCGCCTTCCAGCCTGTCGCCTCCATCGCGGGGGGCAGCGGGTGGTATTATGAGCCGGTGACTGTGAAGCCCGGCCCCGGCAACTGGGCGGACGGCGGCCCTCAGGCCGAGGACGCTTTCGTGTCCGCCTGGCTCACCGACGACGGCGTATCGGTCTCCTTTACCAAGAGCCAGTCGAACGAATTCCCGGACAGCGAGACCTACCGCCGATCCTACGGTTTCGCGTATGATACGGAGTACCCCGTGGCCGGGTGCTACGGCGACTATCAGGACATTTTCGTGGGTGCCAGCGGACAGGATTTCTGCCCCTACGTGTTCCTCCTCACCACGGAGGGCACGGTGGAGTACATCGACATCTTCGGCGGTCTCTGGCACGGATGCCTCTGCTCCGGCGGCCCGCTCTACGGTTTCCGGGACATCGTGGGCTTTGAGTTCGGCGTCTATGAGGACGGCTTCGGCGGCGGCTACGAGACCGTGTACGCCGTGGACAAAAACGGCAGGAAATACGACATGCCCTCCTGTATCACGGCGCAGGGGAACGCCATACCCAGCTACGCCGCCGGAAAGTGGTGTGCCAATGTGTATCACAGCGTGGCCAGCGGCGCCTCCTATGAGAGCGTCTACTATCTGAGCATCCACGAAAACGGTCTCGTGGAGATCAACGACGTTATCGTGAGCATCGACGCGCCCCTTCAGATCGCCGGCTACTGCACCTATTTAGGCACCACGGAGCTGGGCATGGTCTACCAGTTCGGCCTTTACAGCGGCGACCAGCTCCGGGAGGGCATCTTCGCCCTTGACCTCTACAACACGGACTACGGTGAGCTGACCATTACGCCCATCTCCGGCGTCAACCTCTTTGACGCCCCCGAGGGCGGCTACACCATCTCTACCCGGCTGTAACGCAGGTCTCCCGGTGGGCGCTGCAAAAATTGATTTTCGCAGGGGCCGGCGGTTCAAAACCGCCGGCCCCTGTATCGGATCTGCGCAAAAAAAGTGCGGATCCCGCCGGACGTGATCCCGATTTTTTGCATATCCGAACGTCTGCTCCGGCCGGGGCGGGACGGAGCATTTTCCCCGTATTTATTTTTGCACGAAATTGAAAAACCTCCCACTCTTTTTTCTGCTGCAACTTTTACAAAAGTTGGAAGCGGGCAAAAAAGCTGTTGACATTTGGCGTTCACCCTGCTATGATTCAACCAACAAAAACGCAATGACACAGAGTAGTAAGCAGGGCGATCCTCTCAGAGAAGTGCCGGTTGGTGCGAGGCACAGCGCGATCAAGCTGCCGAACTGGCTGTATAGCGGCTGCGTCGAATTGAAAGTAGATGCAGACGGGAGCTCCCGTTACAGTAGCAGGGATATGATGGTATCCCGTTGAGTGTGTTTCCAATACAGGGAACAAAGAAGAGTGGTACCGCGGAGGGTTTTCTACCTTTCGTCTCTTCTGCCAACCGGCAGGAGCGACGAAAGGTTTTTTGTTTTTCCTGCCAACCATCGGACAACATTTGCAGGAGGTAGAAATCATGAAAACCAACACCAAAGTCCCCAAGACGCCCTTCTTTGCCGCTTTTTCCGTGGGCGCGGTCCTGTTCTCCGCTCACGCAGGCGGCGGCTTCGCCACCGGCAACCAGGCCAACACCTACTACGTGGGTCTGGGCTGGACCGGCATCATCTCCGCCATCGCAGCCATGCTGCTTTTGACCCTCACCATGCGGGAGGCCATGATTATGTACAACTCCCGTGGTCTGACGAGCTACAAGCAGCTTTTTGAAACGCTGTATCATCCCTTTGACAAGATCGAATGGGCCTTCGAGGTATTCTTCTACATCATGGTGCTGATGGCCGTCGCCGCCGCCATCTCCGGCGCAGCCTCCGCCCTGAATAACTACTTCACCGTCAACTACTACATCGGCGTTGCCATCGTCGGCGTCATCGTCCTGATGCTCACCATCTTCGGCGCAGGCATCGTCCGGGCCGCCTCCACCTACATGGGCATGGCCATTCTGGTCACCGCCATCAGCATCTATGTCATCGGCATCTTCAAGAGCGACAGCAGCATCTTCTCCGTCCTCGCCGCCGACTTTGAGACCACCGGCTTCATGAATATGCCCAAGGCCATCCTCAACGCCTTTACCTACGCCGGTTTCCAGTGCGTGACCCTCCCCACCATGATCGCCTGCGGCACCACCATGAAGAACAAGGCTGGCTGCGCCAAGGCCATGTGGATCTCCTTTGTGATGAACGCCGTCGCTCTGGTCCTCTCCGTGTTCATGCTCATGAGCTGGCAGAGCGTTTACACCGCCGTGGAGGGCGGCTCCACCATCCCCACCCTCACCGTCTGCAAGATCATCGGCATCCCCGCTATGGTGGCCGTTTACGGCACCTGCCTGCTCCTCTGCCTCATCTCCACCGGCGTGACCACCATCTTCGGCTTCGTGGCCCGGTTTGAAAAGCTCCCCATGTTCAGCGGCATCCAGTCCGCCCCCGTCCGCAGCGCCATCGTTTCCGCGTTCATCATCGTCCTCTCCATGACCATCTCCATGGCTGGCCTCACCAACATCATCAAGTACGGCTACGGCTACTGCGGCTATCTGGGCATCGCCGTTGTGGTGGTCCCCTTCCTGACCGTTGGCGTATACAAGAACCGTAAATACTGCAAGGAGCACGCCTTCGCCAATGCCAACGCCGAGGAGGAAGCCGCTCCCGCCGTTCGCGGCAGCGTCCGTGTCAATCCGGTGACCGCCGACTGAACCCGTCCCCACCAACCAAGCGTTTTTTAAGAGGTGTTTATTATGCAAAAAGCTCTTTTTCCGGGATATACCGTAGGCCCTGACGCCTATGAGGATATTGTCAATATCTGCTCTGCCTATGGCAAAAAGGCCGCCATCATCGGCGGCAGGAAGGCGCTGGCCGCCGCGGAGCCTCAGATCCGCAAGGCTGTGGAAGGCTCCGGAATCGAGATCACCGGCACCTTCTGGTACGGCGGCGAGGCCTCCCGCGAAAACATGGATATGCTCCGGCCTCAGGTGGCGGACGCCGACATGATCTTCGCGGTGGGCGGCGGCAAGGCCATTGACACCTGCAAGGTGCTGGCCCACGAGACCAACCGGCCCTTCTTCACCTTCCCCACCATCGCCTCCACCTGCGCCTCCTGCACCAGTTTGGGCATCGTGTACCATCCTGACGGCAGCCTGCGGGAGTACTCCTTCTCCAAGATCCCGCCCAACCACATTTTCATCAACACGGAGATCATCGCCAATGCCCCGGTGCGCTACCTGTGGGCCGGCATGGGCGACACCATGGCCAAGCACTACGAGTGTACCATCTCCTCCCGCAATGACATCCCCGTCCACTCCGATGCCATGGGCATCGCCCTGAGCAGCATGTGCGCCGAACCCATCGTCCGCTGGGGCCGGCAGGCCATGGAGGATTGCCGCCGGCACCGCATCACCCCGGAGCTGACGGAGATCATCGAGGCCATCATCATCTCCACCGGCTTTGTCTCCAACTTCGTTCAGGTGGACTACACCACCGGCATGGCTCACGCCATGTATAACGGCTTTACCATCCTGCCCTCCACGGAGAAGAACCATCACCTCCACGGCGAGGTGGTGTCCTACGGCATCCTGGTGATGCTGACGGCGGACAAGCAGTACGAGGAACGGGATCGGCTTCTGCGCTTTAATAAATCCATCGGCCTGCCCACCTGTCTGGCGGATATCCACGCGAGGCCCGAGGATCTGCCTGCCGTCACGGAGAAGGCTCTGGCCGGCATCGATGTACGGGTGTGGCCCTATCCCGTCACCCAGCAGATGCTCATTGACGCGGTGATGGAGCTGGAGCAGGCCCAGCCGTAAAGCGAGCAAAATCTCTCAGCACACCAACTGAATGGCGCCCCATTTATCGGCCTACGCGGCATGCGGCCTGATAAATGGGGCGTTTTTTCTGCGTCAAAAGCACCGCTCCGGACTATTGCGCAAAAGGGCTTTGCCCTGTATAATGAGGGGGATCATTTTTGTAAGACGAGAGGAAAGAAACGGTAATGGATATTATTTATACCCTTGCGCAAGAACTGAACGTAAATGAAAAATATGTGGAAAATGTGGTGCAGCTGTCCGTCCCTCTGACGGCGGAGGCCCACTGGGGCCGCAACTGGCTGGAAGCCAAGGGATAAGGAGTAACATACGATGGAAGAGAAAAATCTGCATGTCCGCATC
>UQUC01000037.1 GCA_900544105.1 uncultured Oscillibacter sp.
AACCCCCGACCTGCTGATTACAAATCAGCTGCTCTACCAGCTGAGCTACACCAGCAGTTCCCAACAGCAAGGATTATCTTAGCAGAACATTACCGATTTGTCAACAACTTTTTTTCATTTTCGTATTTCTTTTTAGGAGGGATCTGTTTGAGCACAAAAAAGCACTCCGTTTCCGCCGTGGTACGCTGCTCCATTTGTGGGCGGGAGATCGCATTGGGAGAGGAATATTGGATCTGTAACGGCACCTTGGCCTGCGCCGACTGTCTATCTGATCTGGCCCGGCAGGAGCTCCTGCCCTGCCGGGTGCTCCGCGGAAAGGAGGATGGACTATGACGCTGTTGGAAATGTCTGTTGTCTATGCGGAACACGCAGCTGTGATCCGGAGTCGGATCGTGGAGCTACGTGGCTTGACCCGGCAGGAAACGGATCCGGAAACCGTCCAGGCTCTCAAGCGCCGGGTGGCGGCGCTGCTGCCCCTGTGGCAGGAGGCCCGGGATCTGGCTAAACTTACCGCTCATTATTATGATAAGGAGGCTCACCGATGAATCAGATCAGTCTGGACGCCAAGGGCGGTCAATTTCTGGCGGATCTGGCCATTTGGCAGCGGGAAAGCGCCCCGGATAACTCCGCAGATCTGGAACGACTGCGGCGGAATCTGCGCTTTGCCCGCCAGCAGGTGCTCACAAAGCGGCAGCAGCAAATGTTGGACCTTTACTACGATCAGGGCCTCACCATGGGGCAGATCGCCGCCAAGCTCCACCTGAACCGCTCCACCGTCTGCCGCACACTTCAGCGAGCCAGAGAACGGCTTTATGCGTGTCTGCGATATACCTTATAAGAACAGTTCAGTTAATCTTATAGGCGGTTCGTCTTGCGGTCCGTGAGAAAAGCCCGTATAATAGGGACAGAATCGTTGGTTTTACATAACACACGCCTATCTACGCATCTAAAATTTGGCGAAGAATGCACTTTTTCAAGCGATCCATGTCACGGACGCTCGATTTCTCCGTAGGAAAGTGTCCGGATCTGCGGCAGTTTTCTAAAAATCGATCTGAAAAGGAGACAACAACGGATATGAAACCAATCATTGTCATGGCCGGAACACCGGTAGATACCCAGATGGGCATGGACTGCCTCAGCACTCAGGGATTGCCCGGCGTCTTTTGTCCGGTATCAGAGGATCCCAACCAGCAGACGGCTTTTCAGATCTCCTCCACGGAGGAAAAAATCGACACCGTAGTCTCCCTTCTGTGCGCGGCGCAGCGGGAGCATGGCTGCGAAAGAGCCTTCATTTACTGCAATTCCCTTTCCGGTGCGCTGGATTTTCAGTTCGTCGCCCGGGAAACCGGCTTGAAAATCGTCACGCCGTTGGACGTTTACCGGCTGCTGGCGCCTAAATATCACTCTCTGGCCGTGATTGCCGCCAACGCTCAGGGCACTGCCGGAATCGAGCGGGCCCTGCTCAGCGCCAACCCGGACCTGACCCTGCGCTCTACCGGACTTTTGCCGGTGGTGTTGGGGATCGAGGCCGGAGAGGACCCCGATACACTGGTGAAACGGAACCGTCTGCCGGAGCTTGTGAACTGGTATCAGGCCCTGGGCGCAGAAGCACTGGTGCTTGGCTGCACCCACTTTCCTTATTTCAAAGAAGCTCTCCTCCGACAGATCGCCCTTCCACTCATCGACCCCGCAGAGGAAATGCTCCGCCTGCTGAATACCTGAATGACGAAAACACCCCGTCAGCCGCAATGCGGCTGACGGGGTTCATTTTGCTTTCAGCAGGGGTTGCTGAACAGCTCCCGGCAGTGTTCTGCCAGCAGCGCCGCCGTGCGGTCAATCCCCAACCGTGCGCTGTTGATACAGATGTCATAATTCTCCGGCAGGCCCCAGGGACGACCGGTATAATGCGTATAATACTTCTCCCGCTGGGCATCGGTTTTTTCCACCAGTGTCCGGGCGGCCTTTTCATCCAGATTTTCCAGTTCCATCCTGTGATGGACCCGCCACTCAAAGGGGGCGCAGATAAACAGGCTCAGGCAATCCACATCCTGCCCGGCCAGCGCAAGATCCGCGCAGCGGCCCACGATGATGCAGTCCTCCTTCTCCGCCAGTTCCCGGATGATCTCGCTCTGCATCTGAAAGAGCACATCCTCCGCCGACTGCCCCTGCTTGACCTTGGGTCCGCCCTGATAGAACGCCTTGAACAGCCAGGGGTTGCCAGCCTTTTCATCCTTATCGGCGAACAGCTCCTCCCCTACCTCGGCCCGCTCCGCCGCCAGCTTCAGCAGTTCCCGGTCATAATAGGCAAAACCCAGAGACTTGCTGAGCTTCCGTCCGATCTCGCGGCCGCCGCTGCCAAACTGTCGGCCCAATGCGATCACATGCTTTCTCATAGGAACACACCCTCCTCGTTTTCTATGCGTATACAGCGGCAGAAGCCTTCAGCCGAAGGGCCACGCCGCGAATATAGTCCTGAAACATCATATCGATCCGCCGGGTCAGCTCCTCCGGCGTCTGGGTCAGCTCACCCCGGAGCCAGCTTTCCACCGCTCCCGCCATCATAATGGTCACCAGGCAGATCACCACTTCCACCTCCGGCGAATAGGCCGACAGGCCGTTTTCCTCCGCCGTCTGCCGGACGGCCCGATCCACGATGCTGCTGGCATCAGCCTCCAGCAGCCGTTTCAAAGATTCCTTGCCCAGAGAGTCCAGCGCGCAGAGGCAGACCGCCCGATTCTGATTGATATATTGGAACAGATGCAGAAAGCCGTCCTGCCAGGGGGACACGCCCTGTTGCTGCTGCAAAAGCTCCAGCGCTTCCTTTTCAAAGGTCCAGCGCAGCAGATCGTAAATATCCGTAAAATAATAGTAAAAATGCTGTCGCCGCATCCCGCAGGTATCCATGATCTCCGCCACGGTGATCCGCTCCAGCGGCTTTTGGATCATGAGCTGCTTCAGCGCACCGCTGATGGCTTGGCAAGTGGTCTCGGAGGTTTTATACCTTTTTCCCATCTTACAGCCCCATTCCGTTAAGTTCTGTTAAGAGTATAGCACAGGTCAAGGGGGCTGTCATTGTTCATTTGCAGGCGGTTTGCATAGATTTTAAGAGTTTTTTCAGGACCTGTCCAGTCAAAAACTGGAAAATCGCAGAATTCTGACAAATGACCGAATTTGACTGTTGCAATTCCATATGTCCGCGGATATGATACAAGTGATTTCATGTAAATGTGCTGTTGAAACGCGCCATAGAAAGGGGTCTCTCATGAGCGACCAGCCGAAAAAAAACAATTTTTTTGAAAAGTTGGCCACGTTTATCGTGGATAAACGAAACCTGATCTTTTTTCTGTACGCCATCGCCATCATCGCCAGCCTGATCACCCAGAGCTGGGTAAAGGTCTGCGACGATCTGACCCAATATCTGCCGGAGACCACGGAGACCCGCCGGGGCCTGACGCTGATGGAGGATGAGATGAAGACCTATGGCACCGCCCGGATCATCGTATCTCATGTGACATATGAGATCGCACGGGATCTGGCGGATCAGATCGAAGATCTGGACAACATCTCCTCCGTGGACTTCTGGGACGCAGACAAGTCGGCGGATGATACCACCCTGCCCTCCGCTGCCAACAAGTCCTATGAGGATTACATGCAGGGAGCCGACGCCCTCATCACCGTCACCTTCCAGGGTGAAAACGACGACCAGTCCGCCAAGGACGGTCTGGCCGCTGTGAAGGACCTGCTGGCCCCCTATGACACTTACATCTCTACCGATGTAGGCTACTCCAAATCCGAAACATTGAATGAGGAAATGGGCATTATCTTAGTGGTGGCCGCGCTGGTCATCGTGCTGGTGCTGCTGCTGACTTCCCGTTCCTACGCCGAGGTGCCGGTGCTGCTGCTGACCTTTGTGGCGGCGGCGCTGCTGAACAAGGGTACCAACTTCATATTCGGGGAGATCTCCTTCGTGTCCGATTCCGTGACAGTGGTACTTCAGCTTGCGCTGGCCATTGACTACTCCATCATCCTGCTTCATCGCTTTCTGGAGGAGCGGGAACACGCCCCGGATGACCGGACGGCCTGCATCATCGCCGTCAGCGCCGCCATTCCCTCCATCTCCGCCAGCAGCCTGACCACCATTTCCGGTCTGGCCGCCATGATGTTCATGCAGTTCCGCATCGGCTTTGACCTGGGTCTGGTGCTCATCAAGGCCATCCTGCTGAGTATGCTGGCCGTGTTCACCCTGATGCCCGGACTGCTGATGCTGTTCTCCAAGGCGATGGAGCGGACCCGCCACAAGAACTTCATCCCCCAGATCAACCGCTGGGGTAAGCTGGTCTACGCCCTGCGTCATGTAGGCGTGCCCGTATTCATCGTGTGCGTGGTGGGAGGCTTCTTTCTCTCCAACCAGTGCCCCTATGTGTATGGTGACAACGCCGTCATGACCGTTCGCCGCAATGAGCATCAGGCGGCGACGGACCGGGTGGAAAAGGAATTCGGCACCCAGAACATCATGGCGCTGGTAGTCCCCAAGGGGGACACCGCCAGTGAAAAGGCCGTTTTGAAGGAACTGGGCGGACTGGATGAGGTAGATTATGCCATGGGCCTTTCCAATGTGGAGGCCAAGCCCGGCTACTTCCTCACCGACAAGCTGACGCCCCGGCAGTTCTCGGAGATGATGGGTCTTTCCTACGAGGAAGCCTGCATCCTCTACGCCGCCTATACAGCGGATCAGGAGGATAACTACGGTCCCATCGTGGGCGGCATCGACAGCTATACCGTGTCCGCCATGGATATGATCCTCTTTATCTATCAGGAGAAGGAAAAGGGCTATGTGACACTGGACGACGAGGACGAACAGGAGATCAACGATGCCTATGCGCAGATCACCGACGCCCAGGCCCAGATGCTTGGCCCCAACTACACCCGCATGGTCATGAACCTGAATCTCCCGGAGGAGGGAACCGACACCTTCGCCTTCCTGAAAACCGTCCACGGCATCGTGGAGAAATACTACAACGCCGACGATGTGTACTTAGTGGGCAACTCCACCAGTGACTACGACCAGTCCGTTTCCTTCGCCAGAGACAATGTGATGATCAGCGTACTGTCCGTGGTATTCGTGGTTCTGGTGCTGGTGTTCACCTTTATGTCCGTGGGTCTGCCCATTCTGCTGATTTTGGTCATTCAGGGCAGTATCTGGATCAACTTCACCTTCCCCACGGTGCTGCACACCAATATCTTCTTTATGAGCTATCTGATCGTTACCTCTATCCAGATGGGCGCCAATATCGACTACGCCATCGTCATTTCTACCTGGTATTCCGACCTCAAAACCCGGATGACCCCCAGAGAAGCCCTCATCAAGGCGCTGGACCTGTCCTTCCCCACGGTGCTGACCTCCGGCTCCATCCTGTCCGCTGCGGGCTTCCTCATCGGGCAGATCACCACGGAGCCATCCATTGTAGGCATCGGCCAGTGCCTCAGCCGGGGCACGCTGATCTCCATGTTCCTGGTCATGTTCGTCCTGCCTCAGATCCTGGTGTTGGGCGACCGGATCGTGGAAAGGACCAGCTTCCAGGTAAAGCTCCCAGCAACGCCCATCGCTTCTCAGCGTTTCTCCGGCACTACCTTTGTCAATGGCCGTGTCCGGGGGCGGATCTCCGGTTTTGTGGACGCGGAGATCCATGGCGTAGTCAAGGGCGACATTTCCGCCATTATGTCCTCCGGCAGCTATGATCTGCCGGAAGGCAGCAGCCAACCACCCGAAGCAGGACCGTCCCCGGAGGATACACCGAACACGCCGCCTGCGGATCCTGCCACTGGAAAGGAGGGGGACACCCAATGAAACGTATCCAAAAATGGTCCGCCCTTCTCATGGCTGTGACCCTGCTGTTTACCCTGGCTGCTCCCGCTGCGCTGGCGGCCGAGAGCACCATCACCATCAAAACCGCCGGAGACCTCATGGAATTGTCCCGGAACTGCACGCTGGATACCTGGTCCCAGGGTAAGACCGTGATCCTGGAAAACGATCTGGACCTCCACGGTGTTGACTTCACCCCGATCCCCACCTTCAGCGGCTCGTTCCAGGGCAATGGACACACCATCTCCGGCCTGACCCTCACCGGCAGCGGCAACGTCCGGGGCTTGTTCCGCTACATTCAAAACGGCGCCACCGTTCAGGATCTGACGGTCATGGGCACCATCCACCCCAATGGGCATCAGGATGATCTGGGCCTGCTGGCTGGCAGTAACGCCGGACGGATCTTGAATTGCATCGCTTCCGGCACCGTCATGGGTGATAACCGTATCGGTGGTCTGGTAGGTATCAATGAAGTCGGCGGAGAGTTGGTGGGCTGCACCTTCTCCGGCAGTATTACCGGTAAACATTCCACCGCCGGCGTGGTGGGAGAAAACCGCGGGACCCTGACCCGCTGTTCCAACAGCGGCAGCATCAACACCCAGGATCTTGAGGATGACCCCAAGACGGACTACACAAATCTGGCCCAGCTGAACTCCATGGAAAACGTCCCGGCTTATACGGACGTCGGCGGTGTGGCAGGCTATTCCAAGGGCACCATCCAAAGCTGCTCCAACAGCGGCACTGTGGGTTACGACCAGATCGGCTATAACATTGGCGGCATCGCCGGCCGCAGCATCGGCTGGCTGGATGGCTGTGTCAACACCGGCGCTGTCAGCGGGCGGAAGGATGTGGGCGGCATCGTGGGCCAGCTGGAGCCAGAGGTTTTGCAGACCTTCAGTGAGGATTTTCTCGACAAGCTGCTGGCTCAACTGGATACGCTTCAGGATATCATGGACCGTACCGCCAACCACGCTGACAGCATTTCCGATTCCGTCCATACCCAGATGGATGACCTCACTGGTAAGGTCCGGGACACCAAGAACATCGCTAAGGACCTGACCGACGCCATGACGGACTGGGCCAACGGCGGCATTGACCAGATCAATGAGCTGTCTGCTCGCATCTCCTGGGCTTTGGACCAGTTGGATGACATCATGGATGACGCTGTGGATCTGACAAAGGAACTGGATACGCTGATCCGCGAACTGGAAAAAGTACGCAAGCAGTTGGCCACTGCCTCCAGTGCCGGGTCCGACGCCGCAGCCGACCTGAAAATTGTGGTGAACGATCTGCAATCCGCTGCTGGAAAGCTGGCAAAAGTCCTGCCGGAAATTTCCTCCGCAATGGAGGATGTGTTAAACGCCTTGCAGGGCAGCGGAGACCTGATGGCAGCGCTGAACGATCTGGCAGCAGCTCTGAATGACCTCAGCGACGCCTTCGGTTCTCTGGAGGATGCGGCAGGCTCCCTAAAAAAGCTGCTGGACAGCCTCGGTGCGCTGGGCGATTCTGTTGATAAAGCTCTTGGACAATTAAAACATGTCAACGATGCGCTGGATGCCGTCAACGGTAAGCTGAAAGACGTCGCCGCGGGTTTGGATGACATGATCCACGAGCTTTCCGAAAAGCCGGACATCAGGATCGACCCCATCGGCCCGGACATCACCGACAAGGGGGATGCCCTGAACGATGCCATGGATGCCCTTCTGGACAGCGGTGAAGCTCTGAACCAACTGCTCAGTGACTCTGCCGACATCCTGATCGGTGACATTCGGGCCATCAACAATCAGTTCCGTTCCATTACGAATTTGATCCGCAGTGAAAAAGGCGACTGGGATCAGGATCAGAGTAAGAGTAAGGAAGATCAGATCCGTGATCATTTCCAGGACCTGTCCGATTCCTGCGACCCGGCCAGGCAGCATGATGGCCGGATCTCCGCCTCAGAAAATAAAGGTGAGATCACCGGTAACACAAATTTAGGCGGCATTGTGGGTTCCATGGGGATCGAAATCGACTTCGACCCCGACGGTGACGCGACCAAGGTGGGAGACTACTCCCTGAATTTTCACTATCAGACCCGTGCCCTTCTGTCCGGCTGCGTCAACAGCGGCGCTGTCAGAGGACGGAATGACTATGCCGGCGGCATCGTGGGACAGGCGTACATCGGTCAGATCACCGACTGCCAGAGCTACGGCGCTGTCTCCACCGACGGCAGCTATGTCGGCGGTATTGCAGGCCGGTCCGACAGCAGCATCCGCCTGAGCTGGGCCAAATGCGCCCTTTCCGGTGAGGATTATGTGGGCGGCATCGCCGGTTATGGTAAAACGCTCTCCGACTGCCGCAGTCTCGTCACCGTGGACGGCGGCGCTTACACCGGTGCTATCGCGGGAGATGTGGACGAGGATGGCTCCGTGACCGGCTGCCTGTTCACCCACGAAACGCTGGGTGCGATTGACGGCATCAGCTACGCTGGGAAGGCAGAGCCCGCCGCCTTCGACGTTCTCTGCGCAGGAGACACTGTTCCCAAGACCTTCTCCCAGATGGAACTAACCTTCCGTGCGGACGGCAAGGCGGTAGCGGTAGTCCCCTTCCAGTACGGACGGGGGATCGACAGCCTGCCGGAGATCCCGGCGAAAAAGGGTTTCTCCGCTGTCTGGCCGGATCTGGACTATACCCATCTCACCGCCAGTCAGACATTGGACGCCATCTATACGCCTTACAGCTCCTCCCTGACGGATGACACCCAGACCCTTCCCCAAATCCTGGTGGACGGCAGCTTCAGCAGCCGGGCCACCGTCAGCCACACTTCGGAGCCCGTCTCCTGGACAGATGTGAAGGGCACCGCCCGCACCGGCACAGCCGTTACCGTCACGGTGGACGATCCGGATATGGCCGCTATCTCCTATACGGTCCATTACCGGCTCCCGGAGGACGGCAAGCGCTACGACCTCTGGGTCAAGACGGAAAACGGCTGGGAAACGCAGGACAGCACCGTGGACGGCAGCTATCTTCTGTTCACCTCCGACCAGGAAACCGTCACCTTCTGTGTGCAGGAGCGGACCGCCAGCCCTCTGCTGTGGGTCTTACTGGCAGTTCTGATCCTTTTGGCTCTGGTACTGCTGGTGATACGGATCCGCAAAAAGCGGGGCCGGCAAGCCATGCGGAGCCGTCTGCGGAAGGCCCGCCAGAAAAAATCGTAAATATCATAAGCAAGAAAAAACCGGACTGTGCGGTGCGCAGTTCGGTTTTTCTCGTCTCCCTCTCATAGATCCCGCCAAATGGGGCATACTGTTTGCATGACTTTCAGCGGGGAGGCACGGTATGAACAGCAAACGGATCGGCAAGCAGACGGTGGCGCTCCAGACGCCGCCCTCAGTCCTCTCCTTTGCCAACATCGGCGGACGGATGGAGGGCCAGGGACCTTTGGCTAAATATTTCGACGAGCTGTGCGACGATTCCTTTTTGGGAGAAAAAACGTGGGAAAAGGCGGAGGCCACCATGCAGCGCCGGGTTTTGCGGCGGGCGTTGGAGCAGGCGGGGCTGAAGCCGGACGAAGTGGACTATGTACTGGCAGGGGACCTGTTGAACCAGTGTATCGGCTCCTCCTTCGGTCTGCGGGAGTTAGGTATCCCTTTTTTCGGTCTGTACGGGGCCTGTTCCACCATGGGAGAGGCACTGGCGTTGGCGTCGCTGCTCATTGACGGCGGCTTCGCGGAAACCGTCGCTGCCCAAGCAAGCTCCCATTTCTGCACCGCCGAGCGACAGTACCGGATGCCGGTCCCCTATGGCAATCAGCGCTCCCCTACCGCCCAGTGGACCGCCACCGCCGCCGGCTGTACCCTTCTCTCCGCCCAAGGGCCTGGGCCTTATATCACCCACGTCACCTGCGGAAAAATCGTGGATCAGGGCATCACCGATCCCAACAACATGGGGGCTGCTATGGCCCCCGCCGCCTATGACACCCTCCGGGCCTACTTTGCCGACACGCACACCAGCCCGGCGGATCATGACGCCATTTTCACCGGGGACTTAGGAGAACTGGGCCATGAGATCGTAATGGACCTGTTTCGGCAAGACGGCGTGGACATGACCCGAAACTATGAGGACTGCGGGATGCTTCTCTATGACCGGGTCCGACAGGATATGCACGCTGGCGGTTCCGGCTGCGGCTGCTCCGCGGCGGTATTCAATGGCTATCTTCTCACCGGCCTGAAGCAGGGCCGCTGGCATCGTATTCTGTTCGCCCCCACCGGGGCGCTCCTGTCTCCCACCTCCAGTTTTCAGGGGGAATCCATTCCCGGCATCTGCCATCTGGTGTGCGTCAGCACGGAAAGGTAGGGCGTATGGCATATTTCAACGCATTTCTCTGCGGCGGACTTCTCTGTGCCGTGGGTCAAATTCTGATCGATCGCACCCGGCTGACCCCCGCCCGTATTCTGACGGGCTATGTGGTCGCCGGCGTGTTCCTCAGCGCCGTGGGTCTGTATCAGCCATTGGCAGATTGGGGCGGAGCCGGGGCCACGGTGCCCCTGACGGGCTTTGGCCACGCGCTGGCCAAGGGCGTTGAAAAGGCGGTGGCGGAGCAGGGCTGGCTGGGTGTCCTCACAGGTGGTCTGTCTGCCACGGCAGGCGGCATCGCCACTGCTGTGGCCTCCGCCGTGGTAATGGCCCTGATCTTCAAGCCGGGAGACAAGCGATAAACGGACCGGGAGCGGCACAGCCACTCCCGGTTTTTCCCGCATTGTCCGCAAATTGTCACCGAATTGTTCTTCTTTTTCTGTCAAAAAACTGATATAATAAAAAATACATCTACGATTCGACAGAAAGGATCTGGTTTCTATGCGGCGTATCACCACGCTTTTCTTAGCCCTTTTGCTGACCTGTTCCCTCACCGCCTGCGGCGGCCAAGCACAGCCGACGCCTCCGGCTCAGGATGATGACGTTTCTCAGACCGAAACCCCTGATACCGCCCCGGAGCCTGCTGAGGAGCCGGAGGAGCCACAGCAGGAGCCATACGTCATCTCCTCCCCCACCGTTGACCGGGGCACCGTGGACGGCGTGACCTATGTACCGTGGGACGGCGTGGTGGAGCATCTGTTCTTCCACCCCATCGTGGCCTATCCGGAGCTGGCTTTTGACGGTGACGCGCAGTCCGACGGCATTGACGACTGGATGGTGACGGTGGATGAGTACGACAAGATCCTCCAAAGCGTCTACGACCACGACTATGTGCTGGTGGATATCAACGACGTCTGGAGCGAAAGCACCGACGCCAATGGCCAGCCGGTGATGGTGCGGAACACCCTTTACATCCCGGAGGGCAAAAAGCCCCTCATTATCTCCTACGACGATGTGAACTATTACGATTACATGATCGAGGATGGGTTTACCTATAAGCTCATTATCGGGGACGACGGCCTGATCTGGAGCTACGGCCTGGACCCCCAGGGCAACGAGGTGATCTCTCAGGATCTGGACGCCATCACCATTCTGGACAAGTTCGTTCGGGAACACCCGGACTTCTCCCCCTTCGGAGCCAAGGGCAGCCTGAGTCTTACCGGCTATCAGGGGATTCTGGGCTACCGCACCAACACGGATACCAAGGAGTGGAATGACGAGCTGGAAGCCAACCGCCAGAAGGAGCGGGAGGCGGTGAAGCCCATCATTGCAGAGCTGAAGCGGACAGGCTGGACCTTCGGCAGCCATACCTGGGGGCATATCAACCTCTCATCCTCCTCTCTGGAGCGGGTGCAGGCGGACACGAAACGCTGGATGGATGAGGTGGGCAGTCTGGTTGGCCCCACCACCATTCTCTATTATCCCCACGGTGCCCGGCCGGACGGCGACGACGTTCAGCAGACCGGCCCCATCTTCAAATATTTGCAGGAGCAGGGCTTCCGAGTATTCGCCTCTGTGGGCATCAGCTCCTACTCCAAAATCAAAACCGACATCTGCGCGGTGATCTGCGACCGGCTCCATCCCGACGGAACCACCCTCCGGGGCAGCGATAAGGTCATCGGCTGGTACAGCCAGTTCTACGATGCGCGGGACATCATCAATCTGGACGTGCGCCCGGACCGGGGTGTGAAATGGACGCCAAAATCCGCGTCCTGACAGCGAAAAGGGAGGTTTTTCCATGAGTCTTGACGAACTGAAGGCCGCAGCGGTGGCCATGCTGGACCGGGCCTACTGCCCCTATTCCCATTTCCCGGTAGGGGCGGCGCTGGAATGTGCCGACGGCACGGTGTTCACCGGCTGCAACATTGAAAACGCCGTGTATCCCGTTGGTACCTGCGCCGAGCGCACCGCCATGAGCAAGGCCGTCAGCGAGGGACACACCGATTTTGTCCGCATCGTGATCGCTGGCCGCAGCGAGGATTATTGCTATCCCTGCGGTATGTGCCGCCAGTTCATGAAGGAATTTGCCCCGGATATGCAGGTGATCTGCTTGAACGGCAAAGGGGACGCGCTGGAGCTGACTCTCCGCGATCTGCTGCCCTACGGCTTTGACAGCACCTTTTTACCGCAGGGAAATTGATCCCCTAAAAGCAGCACAACTCCGGCATATCCTTTACGGATATGCCGGAGTTTTTCAGCTTCTATGACCTAACTGTTGTAAGGTACTTGTTCGTTACCGCTGGTTATTGAAGAAGTAGTTGAAAATATCCCAGGGATTGGTGTAGTAGCCATTGCTGCCGTTGTTATAATTGTTGTTATTCTGGTTCTGCTGGGACTGGCTGCTATCATTGCTCTTGGTCGCCTGATCAGCTGGCACAGCGCCCCAGGTCACGGAGACCTCCTGCTGCTGGCCGCCCCGGTAGATGGTGAAGGTGGATTCGTCACCTGCGGAATACTTCTTCTTCAGGGCCACCAGCTCCTGATAAGAGTCCACATCCGTACCGTCGATCTTCATAATGACGTCGCCCATCTTCAACCCGGCCTTGTCAGCGGCGCTACCCTCCTCCACGGAGTAGATAAACACACCCTTGGTCACATCGTAGCGATACTGGGCGGCCATCTGCTCATTCATGGTGCCGGGGGTGATACCCAGATATGCCTTATTGCTGACGTAGCCGTTGGTCATGATGTCCTGGATCATCGCCGCCACATCGTTGATGGGGATGGCGAAGCCCAGACCCTCCACGCTCTGACTGGCGTAGCTGGAATACTTGGCGGACACGATGCCCACCACCTCGCCGTACTCGTTGAACAGCGGGCCGCCGGAGTTGCCGGGGTTGATAGCGGCGGTGACCTGGATCATGTTAAAGGGGGTGCCGTCCACGTCAATGGCCCGGTTCACGGAGGAAGCGATACCCTCGCTCATGGAGAAGGTCAGCTCACCCAGCGGGTTGCCGATGGCCAGCACGTGATCGCCCACGTTCAGGCTGTCACTGTTGCCGAGAGTCACGTTGGGTAGGTCTGATGCATTGATCTTGATGACGGCAATATCGTAATCCTCGTCGCCGCCGATATACTGGGCGTCATAGCTGTCGCCATTATACAGCGTGACCTTCACGGTGTCCGCGTCACCTACCACATGGTAGTTGGTGACGATGTAGCCGTCCGGCGTCAGGATGAAGCCGGAGCCGGCCCCGGCAGTCTGTGTGGTCTGGCCGAAGAAATTGGGGTCAGAGGTGGCTGTGATGTTGATGGACACCACGCTGTTGACGTTGGCGGCGTACAGCTCCGCGTCCGTCATGGAATTCTTGCCGTCCACGGTTTTCAGCTGGATCTCCGTGGGCTTGCGGTTGGAGACGTTCACCTCCGTGGTGTCGCTGTTGGAACTGTTGTTTACCAGATAAGCGGTGCCGCCGCCTACCAGACCGCCCAGCAGAGCGCACACCAGCGCCAGAGAGGTGATCTTCAGACCCAGACGGTTCTTGCCGTTCTTGTGGGGCGTCTGCCCGCCCTGAGGCTGGGACTGATACACTGGCTGGGAGTTCTGAGTCTGCTGCTCCTGCTGCTGACGGTAGCTGCCCAGCTGCTCGTCCACGGTGGGCTGCTTGGCGTCATAGCGCTGGCCCGGCTCTGTGCCATCCTTGCGATAGGTGTAGTGATACAGGTTCTGTTCGTCATTATACATAAGTCAAACCTCCTTGAAAAGCGGGCGCTGATCTGCGTTCCGCTGGGAACTTCCTTAACTTTGATTGTAGTATAGGACCGAAAACTTAAAACTGTCTGAAAAATTTTTTAAGCAAATGTGAACCTTATACATTTTTCTTTTTCCGTCCCTGTGGTACAATACAGCTATCAAAACAGGAGGTGCCGCCATGCTGCGCATCGAAAATCTGAAACTTTCCCCCGGCGGCGGTCCTTCCGCCCTGCACAATGCCGTTCTTCACATTTTACGGATCCCCGAAAAGGACCTGTTGGCGCTGCACATTCTCCGCCGCAGCATCGATGCCCGTGAGGGCGTCCGCATGGTCTACACCGTGGAGGTTGAGGCGGCGGACGAAGCTGCCGTGCTCCGCCGCTGCCGGGACAAGCACGTTTCCAAGGCAGCCCCCCGGCCCGTCTATCAGCTCCCGGAGCCCGTGACCCCGCCGGAGGTACCGCCGGTGGTTGTGGGTGCGGGGCCTGCGGGCCTGTTTGCCGCGCTGGTACTGGCACGAGCAGGCGCACGGCCCATTCTGTTGGAGCGGGGGCGCCGTGTAGAGGATCGCACGACCGATGTGGAGCGCTTCTGGTCCACCGGAGAACTGGACCTCACCAGCAACGTTCAGTTCGGAGAGGGTGGTGCCGGGGCCTTTTCCGACGGCAAGCTGAACACCGGCACCAAGGATCTCCGACACCGCTTTATTCTGGAGGAGCTGGTCCGCTGCGGCGCGCCGGAGGAAATTCTCTACGCCGCCAAGCCCCATGTTGGTACTGACTATCTCCACATTGCTCTGAAAAATCTACGGCGGGAACTGCTGGACTTGGGGACGGACATCCGGTTTGAGCACCAACTGACTGACGTAGACATTCAGGACGGGTCCTTGCACGGTATCACCGTCACCGGCCCGGAGGGGACCTATCCCCTGTCCTGCCGCCAGTTGGTCCTCTGCCCCGGCCACTCCGCCCGTGATACCTTTGAAATGCTCCACCGCCGGGGCGTCCCCATGGAGGCCAAGCCCTTTGCCGTGGGCGTCCGCATCGAGCAGCGGCAGTCCGATTGCGATGCTGCCCAATACAAACAGTATGCCGGACACCCCGGTCTGCCTGCCTCCACCTATAAACTGAGCTGCCATCTGCCCAACGGACGGGGGGTGTTCTCCTTTTGCGTCTGCCCCGGCGGACAGGTGGTAGCCGCCGCGTCGGAGGAGCACCGGGTAGTGACCAACGGCATGAGCGAATTTGCCCGTGACAAAGAGAACATCAACGGCGCCCTGCTGGTGAACGTCACCCCGGAGGATTTCGGTGGGAACAGCCCCTTGGCGGGTATCGCATTTCAGCGGGATTTGGAGGCCGCCGCTTATCGGGCAGGACAAGGGAATTACCTTGCTCCCGCCCAGCGGGTAGAGGACTTCCTTGCCAAGCGTCCCTCCACTGGGCCGGGCCGGGTCATTCCCAGTTACCGCCCCAGCGTCACATGGACGAACCTCTGGGACTGTCTGCCGGACTTTGTGGCGGCGTCCATTGCGGAGGCGCTGCCTATCCTGGGCCGGAAGCTGAAGGGCTATGACCAGAGCGACGCGGTGCTCACCGCCGTGGAGAGCCGCAGTTCCTCTCCGGTGCGTCTGCTGCGGAACGACGATCGCCAGTCCCCCATTCAGGGTCTTTACCCCTGCGGCGAGGGCGGCGGCTGGGCCGGTGGCATCCTCTCCGCCGCCGCGGACGGGATGCGCTGCGGAGAAGAGATCTGCAAGCTTCTGTAAAGTATAACTCTATAACAGGATCAGGAGGTCAGCCATGAACAATTTCACTTTTTATGCCCCGACCATGTTTGCCTTTGGCCAGGGGGAAGCCAGCCGCGTGGGTGCGCTGGTCCGTCAGTTCGGCGGTAGCAAGGTCCTTCTGGTGGCAGGTGGCGGTTCCGTAAAGAAAAACGGAGCCTACGACGCTGTTGCCGCCTCTCTGCGGGAGACCGGACTTCCCTGGTGCGAGCTGTGGGGCGTTCAGGCCAATCCCCGCAGCGGTAAGGTGTATGAGGGTATCGAGCTTGCGCGGACAGAGGGAGTAGATTTCCTGCTTGCCCTCGGCGGCGGCAGCGTCATCGACACCGCCAAGGCCATCGGCATGGGCATCCCCTATGACGGCGATTTCTGGGATTTCTTCACCGGAAAAGCCAAAATTGAACACACCCTGCCGATCGGCACGGTGCTGACCATCTCCGCCGCCGGCAGCGAAGGCTCCGACAGTTGCGTCATCACCCAGGAAGACGGCAATCTGAAATGGGGCTGCCCCAAAACAGACCTCATCCGGCCCAAATTCTCCGTGCTGGACCCCACCTACACCTATTCCCTGCCGGATTATCAGCTGGCCTGCGGTGCGGTGGATATGCTGGCCCACCTGTGCGAGCGCTATTTCACCAACACGCCGGACGTAGCCCTCACCGACCGGCTGTGCGAGGCCGTGATGAAAACCATTGTGGACGCCGCCCCCAAGGCGCTGGCGGATCACAGTGACTACGCCTCCCATGCGGACCTCATGTGGGCGGGAATGCTGGCCCACAACAATTCCTGCGGCGTTGGCCGGGATCAGGACTGGGCCAGCCACCAGATCGAGCACGAGTTGTCCGCCTTCTATGACTGCGCCCACGGCGCGGGGCTGGCTGTGGTGATGCCCGCTTGGATGGAATATGTCTGCGGCCATGATGTCATGCGTTTTGCCCGGTTCGCCGTCCATGTATTCGGCTGTGAAATGGATTTTGCCCATCCGGAATGCACGGCTCAGGCCGGCATCCGCCGTCTGCGGGACTTCTTCTGCGCTCTGGGTATGCCCGCCACGCTGGTGGAGGTAGGCGGCAAGGCGGAGGATATTCCTGCCATGGTAGCCCATCGGCGTGAGAAACCCAACGGGTTTCCCTTCGGCGGCTTTGTCAAAATTCAGGAGGCGGATATGGAAGCGATCCTCCGCCGTTGCGCCAACTGACCACACCGCCGCAGATCTCACTTGGAACAATAAAACTCCCCCAAGGAACGATTCCTTGGGGGAGTTTTTCGACGGTTTATTACTTTGCGTATTCGACGCACTTCGTCTCGCGGATGAGATTGACCTTGATCTGGCCGGGATATTCCATCTCTTCCTCGATCTTCTTGGCCAGGTCTCGGGCCAGGATCACCATTTGATCCTCGTTGACCTGTTCGGGCTTCACCATGACACGGACCTCACGGCCGGCCTGAATAGCGTAAGCCTTCTCAACGCCCTGGAAGGAGGTGGCGATGCTCTCAAGCTGCTCCAGCCGCTTGATGTAGTTCTCCAGATTCTCGCGCCGGGCGCCGGGACGGGCCGCGGAAATAGCGTCCGCCGCCTGCACCAGACAAGCCACGATAGTCCGGGGCTCCACATCGTTGTGGTGGGCTTCGATAGCGTGGATAATCTCTTCCTTCTCCTTGTACTTACGGGCAAATTCCACGCCCAGCTGCACATGGGTGCCCTCCATCTCGTGATCGATGGACTTGCCCAGATCGTGAAGCAGACCGGCTCGCTTGGCAGTCTGCACATCGGCGCCCAGTTCGGCGGCCATCATGCCGGCAATGTGGGACACCTCAATGGAGTGCTGCAAAACATTCTGGCCGTAGCTGGTACGATAATGGAGGCGACCCAGCATCTTCACCAGCTCGGGGTGGAGGTTGCGGATGCCGCACTCGAACATAGCGCGCTCGCCCTCGGCCTTGATGGTGGCCTCCACCTCGCGGCGGGCCTTCTCCACCATTTCCTCGATATGGGTGGGATGGATGCGGCCGTCAGCGATCAGCTTTTCCAGTGCCAGCCGGGCGATCTCCCGGCGGACCGGCTCGAAGCAGGAGACGGTGATGGCCTCCGGTGTATCGTCGATGATGAGATCCACACCGGTCAGCGTCTCGATGGTGCGGATGTTGCGGCCCTCGCGGCCGATGATACGGCCCTTCATCTCGTCATTGGGCAGGGGAACCACACTGACGGTCAACTCGGCCACAGAGTCCGCCGCGCAGCGCTGGATGGCCTGAGCCACCACTTCGCGGGCGCGTGTCTCACATTCCTCTTTCATCCGGGACTCCACCTCTTTGATCTTGAGGGCAGTCTCGTGGGTCACTTCGCTCTCCACCTGCTGAATGAGGTATTCCTTGGCCTCGTCAGCGGTGAAGCCGGAGATCTTTTCCAGCATAGCCGTCTGGCTCTGCTTGATGGTGCGGATCTCCTCCTGTTCCTTCTCCATGGCCGCGTGCTTCTGGGCCAGAGATTCTTCCTTCTTCTCAATGGTCTCCAGCTTGCGGTCCAGATTTTCTTCCTTCTGCTGCAAACGGTTTTCCTGCCGCTGCAAATCAGCTCTGCGGGACTTTTCTTCCTTCTCGTAATCAGTACGGCTTTTCAGGATCTCCTCCTTGGCTTCCAGCAGCGCTTCCTTCTTTTTGCTCTCTGCGTTGCGGATCGCTTCGTTGACGATGCGCCGGCCTTCTTCTTCGGCGCTGGAGATCTCTTTTTCAGATACTTTTTTGCGATAAAGGAAGCCACCCGCAAAGCCGCCGGCTAAGGCAACAACGCCTATGATCACGGTCAGCATAAACTGTGACTCCTTTCTTTGACTTTGGCGAAAAATGCCATAAAATTCACCGTCCGTCCCACCAGTCAGCGGGCCGGTACGGTTCAGAACACAAACAGGCGGACACCCCTTTTGCCGCCTATAATGATCCCTATATAGTTTAATCAGAAGGCGTAGTTATGTCAAGTCATTTGCTGCAAATTTTGGCCGGGCCAGCTTTTCCCCCGCAGCCGGTCCGCTTTTCTCCCTATACGTCGATATAGGCTGCGGCGGCGTATCCCACCTGATCTCCGTATTGCACCACATACCATCCATTCCACTCGCCGTAAACCGTTACCTCCGCGCCATTTGGCAGGTGGGCGATCACCGTGCCGGAGGAGGATGGCGTGCTGCGGAGATTCAGCGTGCCGTAGCTCAGGCGGACCGTCCCCCGTTTCGGGTCCATGGGCTGAATGAAAGGCAGGCCGAAATACTCCGTCAATGCCTTGACAAGCTGCCGGGCCACATCCTCCACATGGCTCTCCAGCCAGAGGGCATCGGAATAGTTGTCATGGTAGCCGATCTCCACCAGTACAGCCGGGAACCGGGACCGGGACACCTCTCCCAGTGCGGTGGTAGGGCGAGTGGTGACCTTGTCGGGCAGCGGGTAAATCTCCCGTAGATTCTTCGCGATCAGCTCCGCTCCCCGCTGCCCACCGGCGCTGCCGGGATAGTAAAAGGCGATAATGCCCCGGGCGGAGGTCTGGGCGGAGCCGTTTCCGATGGCGTTGGAGTGTAATGCCAGATAGAAGTCATAATAGCCGCTGTTGGCCTCCCGGATGGCGGCCCCCGCCGAGGTGTCCGGATCATTGCGGCGGTAGCGGATGCCGTTGGACCGCAGATACGGCTCCATAGCGTCCACGATCCGGTTCATCCAGTATTCCTCGCTGCCGCTGCCAGTAACATAGGGGTTCCAGTCCTGGGTGGACGGACTTAAAAACACAATGGGCATCAAAGTTCCCTCCCATACAGATAATGAATGTGCAGAGTTTTTTATTATGGTGAAATTCTGTCTGTTTCATGGTATGGTGTTTTTCCCGGAATTGTGCTATACTGGCCCGGAAATCAAGCCTAAAAGGAGCACTGCTTATGAAAATAGAGCGTGGCTATCCCACTTATACCGTCACCCCCAAGGCGGAAAACGCCATCGTCAAGGGGCATCCCTGGGTGTATGATGCAGAAATCCTGAACATAGAAGGTGAATCGACCAATGGCGAGCTGGTGGATGTGGTGAGCAAGAAAGGTCGCTATCTGGGCACCGGCTTTTTGTCCCAGCAGTCCAAGATCCGTGTGCGGCTCATCTCCCGAAATGCCAACGACCGCTTTGACGAAGCTTTCTGGCGACGGAAGCTGCAATGGGCGTGGGACTACCGGAAGTCCGTCATGGACCCGGCGGATCTGGACGCCTGCCGGGTGATCTTTGGAGAAGCGGACGCCTTCCCCGGCCTGACGGTGGATAAGTTCCATGATCTCCTCAGCGTGCAGGTACTGTCCGTTGGCATGGAGAATTTGCAGGACCTCCTGCTCCCTGCTCTGGTGGATATTCTCCGGCAGGATGGCCAGCCCATCCGGGGCGTATTTCTGCGGAACGACGTGGCTCTCCGGGCAAAGGAGGGCCTGTCTCAGGGTAAGGGCTGGTATCCTCTCCCCGGCGAAGCGGTACCGGACAGCCCTGTGGTGGAGATCGTGGAAAACGGCATCAAATATCTGGTGGACGTAGAAAATGGCCAGAAAACCGGCTTTTTCTTGGATCAGAAGTACAACCGGCGGGCGGTGGGCCGTTTGGCGGCGGGGAAAACCGTTCTGGACTGCTTCACCCACACCGGCTCCTTCGCCCTAAACGCCGCCCTGTGTGGTGCGGCCCATGTGACGGCAGTAGATGTATCGGAATCCGCCGTGGAAATGGCCCGGGCCAATGCAGAGCGCAACCATGTAGCTGATCGGATGGACTTTGTGGCAGCCAATGTCTTTGATCTGCTGCCCCAGTTGGAAAAGGAACCGATGAAGTACGACTTCATCATTCTGGATCCCCCGGCCTTTACAAAAAGCCGGAAAACCCTGGCCAATGCCATCACCGGCTACAAGGAGATCAACTACCGGGCTATGAAGCTGCTGCCCCGGG
>UQUC01000038.1 GCA_900544105.1 uncultured Oscillibacter sp.
TGCACACACTGAGGGGGATCGCTTCGTGCTGCTTGTGCCCGGCCGCCGGATATGGCGGGCGGCTCAGATCTTTTCAAACTGCGTCACATCGGAGACGAACAGCGTGGCACCGCCTACGGTCACCTCCGTGGGATAGGCCGCAGAGGGCGTGGCCAGCTGCACGTTGGAGGAGATCTTCTCCGTCCGGCGGGAGCAGTTCTGGCGGATGATGGCGATGGCCTGGGGCACCCGGTCCTCCTCTGTGCCGATCAGCAGCGTGGAGTTGCCGCCGGTGAGAAAACCACCGGTGGAGGCCATGCGGGTGAAGTAAAAGCCGGCGTCTGTCAGGGCGGCGCAGACCTCGCTGGTGTCCCGTCTGTTGACGATGGCGGTGATGAGTTTCATGGCAGTCGCTCCTTTGCGTTCGGGTTTCGGGGCCGCGCCCTTGCAGCGGTCCCAGATGTGGATGCGGTGGAGATAGAAGCACAGGCCCAGCGTTCCGGTCACGACTTCCGCAATGGGAAAGGCCAGCCACGTGTAGGCCAGATCGATCCTGGAGAAGAGCCAGAATACGGGAATCAGGCAGAAGATCTGCCTGGTCAGGGAGAGCAGGACGCTGGGCAGCGCCGCCCCGATGGCCTGGAAAAAGACCGGCAGGATCAGGGAGGGCACGGCGGGCAGAAAGCTGATGCCGATGATGTGGAAGGCTTGGACGCCGATCTCCAGGACCGCGGGCTCCGCGGTGAAAATGCGCAGCAGCTGTTCCGGGATCAGCTCGAAGCAGGCGATCCCCACCAGCATGAAGGACATGGCCAGCAGGACGGAGTTCTTCACCACCCGGCGGCAGCGGCCGTAGGCACCCTTGGCGTATGTATAGCTCAGCAGGGGGACGATGCAGGTCTGGAGTCCGGAGAGGGGGATGAAGAAGAAGGACTGCACCTTGTAATACAGGCCCAGGACCGTCACGGCGTCATCGGAAAAGCCGGCCAGGATCATGTTCAGGGCCATGATATAGACCGTGAACAGAAGCTGCATGAAGATGGAGGGAAATCCCAACCGGTAGATCTTGGCCGCATAGGAGCGGAACACCCGGATGGGGGGCGGCTTCCGGAATCCGGAGACAACAATGAGCGCCGCCAGCACCTGGCCTGACACCGTAGCAAAGACGGCACCGGCCACTCCCAGCGCCGGTGCCGGGCCAAGGCCGAAGATCAGAATCGGGTCCAGCACGATATTGGCCGCGGCGCCGGCGATCTGGGCCAACATGGGCAGGCGCATGTTGCCGCGGGCTTGGTGGACCTTGCTCCAGGTACTCTCCAGAAACACACCCGGACTGCCTACGCAGACGATGGTACCGTATGTCACGGCAAGGTCCGTCACGGAGGAGGACTCCGTGGAGATCGCGGCAAAGGGGCGCATCAGCAGGTCGCTCAATACGGCGAAGATCAGCCAACTGATCAGCGCCAGGACCGTCCCTGTTCCGGCGGTCCGGTCGGCTAGGTGGTGGTTCCCCTGGCCGTCGTACCGGGACATCAGGGTATTGACGCCCACGCCGGTGCCGACAGCGATGGCGGTGACGATCAGTTGAATAGGGTAGACGATGGAGAGGGCGGTGAGGCCGTCACTGGAGAACTGGCCCACAAAATAGCTGTCCACGATGTTGTACATGGCCTGGATCAGCTGGGCCAGCATGACCGGAGGCGCGATCCGCATCAGGATGGCCCAGACGCTCTCTGTATCAAAGAGGCTGTATGCAGAGGATGCTCTCATGATATGGCGGTGCTCCTAACAGGTTCGGGATCTTCCAACCTCCCGCAGAGGGGCGGCCGGGACTTGCGGGCAAGATTATAGCCGGGCCGGAACTGTTTGTCAAGACGCGCAGGGGGCCGGAACAGGCAGAGGAGGCGCTTTTGGAAAAACCTCCAAAAGCGCCTCCGCTTTTTCTTGCGAGTCTGTGGGAGTAAGAGAGGGAACAACGGCGCGGCAACCGGGTCTCAGATGTTCTCCGGCGGGCGGTCCGGCAGGCGGCCCAGGGGACGGTACACGGTGAAATACATGGTGAGGCTGCAGGCCAGGCCGCCTACCAGCTGGGAGATGGCCTCAGCTGTGAATACGCCGGTGGTGCCCATCCAGATAGGCAGGACGACCGTCAGCGGCGCATTGATGATGGCTTTGCGCAGCAGAGAGAAGAAAACCGCCTGCTTGGAGCGCCCCAGGCTCACGAACACACCCTGCCCCGCCATTTGGAGGGACATGGGGATAAACAGGCAGAAGTAAATGCGCAGGGCGGGGATGCCGGCAGCCACCACCTCCGGCTCACTGTTGAAGACCCGGATCAAAAGTCCGGGGAACAGCATGGCGGCGGCCCAGAAGACAGCGGCGTAACCAACCGTCCCCGCCACGCTGAAGCGAATGGACTGCCGCACCCGGCTGTACAGCCCCGCGCCGTAGTTAAAGCCCATCACCGGCTGGGCGCCGTTGCTCAGACCGTGGACAGGCATGAAGAACACCTCCCGCAGGGAGTTGATGATGGTCATCACGCCCACGTACAGGTCCCCGCCATAGCTCTGGAGGGTGGCGTTGCACACGATCTGCACCAAACTGTTGGTCATGTTCATAAAGAAGCCGGACAGGCCAAGGGCCACGATGCGCTTGACCCGCCGGGCCTGGAGGGGGAAATATCTCAGCTTTAGGGTGAGCAGCGCCCGCCGCCCGGTGAGGAATTTCAGCACCCAGGCCGCCGAGATGGCCTGGGAGATGACGGTGGCCAGGGCCGCCCCCTTCACCCCCAGGTCCAGCAGGAAGATGAAGATGGGGTCCAGGACGATGTTCACCGCCGCCCCCAGCACCACCGTCATCATGCCCACCGAGCCAAAGCCCTGGGCGTTGACAAAAGGGTTCATGCCAAGGCTTATCATCACGAACAGAGTGCCCATAAGATAGATGGTCATGTAGTCATCGGCATAGGGGAAGGTAGCGTCGCTGGCTCCGAACAAATAGAGAATGGGCTGCTTAAAGGCCAGGAAAAAGGCGGTGCAGGCCGCCCCTAAAATGAGCAGCAGGGAGAAGGAGTTGCCCATCACCCGCTCGGCCTCCTCCTGGTCCCCCTGGCCCCGGCAGATGGAGAAGATGGGCCCGCCCCCGGTGCCGCACAGGTTGGCAAAGCCCATGATGATGGACACGATGGGGATGGTCACCCCCAGACCGGTGAGCGCCAGGTGGCTGCTCCCCGGCAGGCGGCCCAGATAGATGCGGTCCACCACGCTGTACAGCACGTTCACCAGCTGGGCCGCCGTCATGGGCAGGGCCAGGGACAAAATATTTTTGGAGATGCTCCCCTTGGAAAAATCGCTTCTGCTGCCCACCCGGGCCGCCTCCTTCGTACAATACTTGAACGCTTGGTTTAGATGGCATCTAGTTTAACACGCATTTTACAAAAAGAAAATGGCGCATTACACGATTTACGCCCCGTTATCGCTTCGTTTTTCCACAAAAAGCAGCAGAGGGTGGAAAATCTCCCGCCCTCTGCTGTGGGTTCTGTATGTTACTTCTGATATTTGTCCACCAGATACCGGATGGCCTCCACATAGCCCTGAAAGCCCAGGCCCATGATGGTCTTCTCGCAGGCCAGGCGGGCATAGGAGATCTGGCGGAAGTCGTCCCGGCTCTTCACGTCGGACAGGTGGACCTCCACCGCAGGCAAAGCCACCGCCTTCAGCGCGTCCAGAATGGCCACGCTGGTGTGGGTATAGGCGGCGGGGTTGATGACGATGGCGTCCTTGGCCCCATAGGCCGCCTGGATCTTGTCCACCAGGTCCCCCTCGTGGTTGGACTGATAGACCTCCACCTCCACGCCAAGTTGTCGGCAGGTGTCCTCCACCAGCTTCACCAGCTGGGGATAGCTCTCTTTGCCATAGATGTTCGGCTCCCGGATGCCCAGCATGTTCAGGTTGGGTCCGTTCAGCACCAGCAGCTTCATAGCTTCAGCCTCCTTATGATCTCGTCCACCGCCCGGTCCACCTGGTCGTTGTCCACCGTCAGGTCGGCGGCCTTTTCGTACAGGGGCAGGCGCTTTTCATACAGCTCCTCCAGGGGATTGGCCTGGGATACGGGCCGCCCGTCCAGGGGCAGCTGGTCCAGGGGCCGCCACAGGAAGATGACGGTGGAATTTTCCCGCATGGGGGCCCAGTTCTCCCGCCGGGTGACGATGCCGCCCCCGGTGGCGATGACGGTGCCGGAGGCCCGGCCCGCCTGGCACAGGGCCTGGTGTTCCAGGGCGCGGAAGGCCTCCTCCCCCTCCCGGGCGAACAGCTCTGGGATGGGGCAGCCCGCCGCCTGGACCACCAGGGCGTCGGTGTCCACCAGGGTGCGGCCCAGCCGCTGGGCCAGGACCCGGCCCACGGTGGTCTTGCCGGAACCGGGCATTCCGATGATAATGAGATTTTCCGTCTCCCGGCGAAGCCTGGCGTAAATTTCCCCGATGCGTTCATCGGGAATGGCCTTTCCCGTGAACCATTCGGCGCTTTCCTTGGCCTGGGCCACCAGCATGGAAAGCCCGCCTGCATGGGGAATCCCCAACTCTTCTGCCTGTAATAGCAGAGCGGTCCGTGCCGGGTTATAAACGATGTCCAGCACGCCTTCACATTGAGGGAACAGCCGCAGATCCACCGCCGCAGCGCCGTTACGGGGATACATCCCCACAGGGGTGGTGTTGGCGATGATCTGGGCATCGGCATGGCGATCCAGATGGTCATAATTGTCCGGACCGCTGCGGGAAATGACGGTAACAGCAGCGCCCAGCTGCTCCAACGCGGCCTTCACCGTGACGGAGGCCCCGCCGCTGCCCAGCACCAGTGCCTTTTTTCCAGCGGGGTCGATACCGCTGCGGCGGACCATGTAAAGAAAACCAAACAGGTCCGTGTTGTCGCCGTACAGTGTACCGTCAGGCCGGCGGACGATGGTATTGACACTTTGCAGTTTTGCTGCTGCCTCGGACAGCTCTGCACAGTAGGGGACCACCGCCTTCTTGTAAGGGATGGTGACGTTCAGACCGTCCCAGCGGTCAGAGCGCAGAAAGGCATCCAAGTCCTCCTTGGGGATCTCAAAGAGCCGGTAGTCATACTCCCCTAACGCGTGATGGATCATGGGGGAATAGCTGTGACCCAGCGTTTCCCCCAGCAGTCCGCACCGCAGCATCAGACCACCTCACTGTAACTGCCCAGATAGGAAAATTCCTCACACAGAGAGGGCAGCTCACCCATGAGCTGTAAGAACTCCGGGGCGTACACAGGTGTTTCCAGATCAAAGTAGAACATGAATTCAAAATTCCGGTCCGGCATGGGTCGGCTTTCCAGCTTGTTCAGATTCAGACCCAAGGCGTAGAACCGGGAGAGCACCCGGCACAGGGAACCAGGCTCGTGGGACAACACCGCCATGAGGCTGGTGCGGTCCGCGCCGGGGTAGATCTCCAGATCCTTGGAGATGCAGATGAACCGGGTGAAGTTGCTGCCCTGATCCTGCACCCCGGCCTCTAAACATTCCAGCCCGTACAGCTTCATGCAGGAGCGGGAGGCCAGAGCAGCGGCGTGACCGTCCCCTTCCGCGACCTTCTGAGCGGCCACGGCGGTATTCTCACAGGGGATGACCTTCACACCGGGGAAGGCTTGCAGATACTGCTCACACTGGCTCAAGGCCTGCTGGTGGGAGTAGATCTCCGTGATGTCGCTCCGCTTGGTGCCGGGCTTTACCAGCAGATTGTGGTCCACCTTCAGCCGCACGCTGCGGACGATGCGGAAATCGTGCTTCATCATCAGATCGTAAATGGCGTTGACACTGCCGGCGGTGCTGTTTTCCAGCGGCAGCACACCATAGCGGCACAGCCCTTTTTCAATGGCGGCAAACACCGCCTCAAAGGAGGCGAAGTACATGATATGAGGCAACTTGAACAGTTTGTCGCAGGCCAACTGGGAATAGGCCCCTGCCACGCCCTGACAGGCAACGGACACGTTGGAGGGGAACAGGTTTGGCGTCTGGTCGATGGCGGCCTGAATTTCCGTGGTCAGCGGGGAGGTGCTCCCCAGCAGCCGTCCCTGATAGCAGCGGCTCAGTTCAAAAAGCATGGTGTAGAGGGAGGCGGTGTAATCCCGCATGTCCTCCGGGGCCTGTGCTGCTACATCCAGCAGTTTCTCCCGTTCCCGGACAGGGTCCAGCACCGGCAGGCCGTGTTCTTTCTTATAGGCGGCGATGCCGGCGGCGGTATTCATCCGCTGGGCGAACAACGCTACCAGTTGGCGGTCGATCTGGTCGATCTGAGCACGATAATCACTGAGTTCCATAGAGATTCCTCCCTTTTAAGACTGGCCCAATAGGGCATCATATATGGCGATGGCTGCCGCGGCTTCGATGCAGGGAACGGCCCTTGGCACGATGCAGGGGTCATGACGGCCCCGGATTCGAAGCATCTCCGGGGTCAGGGTGCGCAGGTTCACGCTTTGCTGTTCCTTAGCGATGGACGGCGTGGGCTTGAACGCTGCCCGGAAGGTCAGGGGCATCCCGTTGGTGATGCCGCCCAAGATGCCGCCGCAGTGATTGGTTGTGGTCCTGACTGTGCCGTTTTCCACCACAAAGGGGTCATTATTTTCACTGCCACGGAGCCGCGCGGCCCCAAAGCCGATGCCGAACTCGATGCCCTTCACAGCGGGGATGCCAAAGACGATGGAGGAAATACGGCCCTCCATGCCGTCAAACAGCGGTCCGCCCAGTCCCACGGGCAGACCCAGCACGGTACATTCCACGATGCCGCCAACGGAGTCTCCCTCCGCCTTGGCAGCGGCGATCTCTGCCCGCATGGTCTCCCCTACGGCGTCATCTACCACAGGGAAGGGCTTGTTCGCCGTGGAAACGGTCAGAGGAGCGACATCCTCCACCGTGCCGATGGAGGCGATGCGGCTGATGAATTCAATGCCCTGCTTTTTCAGCAGTTGCAGGCAGATACCACCGGCGATGCACAGGGGGGCTGTCAGCCGCCCGGAAAACGCGCCGCCTCCGGCGAAATCCGCGTGACCGCCGTACTTCACTCCGGCGGTATAGTCCGCGTGGCCGGGGCGGGGCACCGCGGAAAGGCCATCATAGTCCCCGGAGCGGGTGTTGGTGTTGCGGATGATGGCGGTAAGCGGCGCGCCGCAGGTGACGTTTTCCACCAGACCGGAAAGAAATTCCGGCTGGTCCGCTTCCTTCCGAGGGGTGGACCAATCGTTGCGGCCGGGGGCACGGCGGTCCAAAAACGTCTGAAGGGCCTCCATGTCGATGGACTCTCCGGCGGGCAGACCCTCCAAGGTCATGCCGATGGCCGGGGCATGGGACTGGCCGAAGATGGTCAGATGCAGAAATTCTCCGTACCGGCTCACAGGCCCCCTCCTTTCAACGCGTCAAAATCTTCCCAGAAACGGGGGTAGGACTTGGAAACGCAGGCCATGCCCTGCACAGTGACCGGGCTTTCGCACAGGCAGGCTGCTACGGCGGCGGACATGGCGATCCGATGGTCGCCGCAGGAATCGGCAATGCCGCCCCGCAGACGGCCCGAGCCGTGAACCAAAAGGCCGTTGGGCTGTTCCTCTACACTGCCGCCCAGAGCCGTCAGCAATTGAGCCGTGGTGCGGAGCCGGTCGGATTCTTTCAAACGGAGCCGTCCGGCGTTGAAGATCTGGGTGTCCCCCTCCGCCCCGGCAGCGGTGACGCACAGCACCGGGATCAGATCGGGGATGGGGCCGGCGTCGATGGCCACGCCCTTCAGTTCTCCCCGGCGAACCGTCACGGAGCCGTTCTCCGTGGAAACACGCGCGCCCATGGCGGCCAGAATGTTCAAAACGGCCCGATCCCCCTGAGAGGAGGCCAGATCCAGTCCGTGAACAGTGACGCCCTCCGGGGACAAGGCGCCCATACACAGGAAGAAGGCGGCATTGGACCAGTCTCCCTCGGCAGTGAGACGGTCCGGGAAACAAAGGCGCTGTCCGCCGGGAATGTGCCACATCCCCCCGGTTTTCCGCAGAGAGACACCGCCCCGGCGGAGGATGTCCTCCGTCATGGTGACATAAGCGGCGGATTCCAGTCCGCCGGTAACGGTGAGGGCGCTGCCCTCATTCAACAGTGGCAGAGCCATCAGTAAACCGGAAATGTATTGGGAGGACACATCCCCCGGCAGAGAGAACTCACCGGGGCGGAGCCGTCCCCCGCAGTAGAGCAGGTCGTGGTTCTGCCGGATGGTCATGCCGTGATCCGTCAGGACCTGATCCAGCGGATGTAAGGGGCGCTGCGGCAGCCGTCCTTCCATGTGGAACACGGCATCTGCTTCCAAAACGCCGGTCAGCGGCAGAAGAAACCGCAGGGTGGAGCCGCTTTCCTGACAGTGCAGATGACGGGTCCCCTGAGGCCTCTGGGTGATGGGCCGCACCGTCAGGTCCTCACCTCGAAGCCAGATCTCAGCGCCCAAGGCGTTGAGACAGTCCGCGGTGGCGGCAATGTCTCTGGAAATGCCACGGCAGCGGATCGCCGTCTCGTTTTGGCTCAGAGCGGCGCAGATCAGCAGCCGGTGGGCCTGAGATTTGGAGGCGGGGATGTGAACGGCTCCGGTACGGAAGCCAGGCTGAAGAATTTCGATCATCGCAGACCTCCCGCCTTCAGCCACCCGGCTACCTCATCGGCCGGGACCGGCTCCACACGGCAATGCCCCACCCGCTCCGGTACGATGAATTTGGTCACATCGTCCGTGCGCTTTTTGTCGGCCTCTGCCGCTGCCAAAATGTCGGTCAGGGGATAGTCGGTCTCCGTGGGGAGACCATACCGCTCCAAAACGGCCAGCAGTCGGGGCAGCGTCTCCGGGGTGCAAAGTCCCTTTTCCACGGCGGCCCGGGTGATGATGGCCATACCGATGGCGACGCCCTCCCCGTGGAGCAGGGTGAAGCCGCTGCAAGACTCTACGGCGTGGCCTACGGTGTGGCCCAGATTCAGCAGTGCCCGCTGGCCCCGGTCAAATTCATCACCCCGGACCACGTCCCGCTTCATGCCAACACACACGGAGATCACTCGCTCGAACTGCTCCCGCACAGGGGTTTCCTCCAACTCCCGGAGAAAGTCCTCGCTGTAAAGCATGGCGTATTTGATGATCTCGGCGCACCCGGCCCGGTATTCCCGCTCCGGCAGCGTATTCAGCAGGGATGGATCGCACAGCACCAGAGAGGGCTGATAGAAGCAGCCCGCCTGGTTCTTACCGTGCTCCAGATCTACGGCGGTCTTGCCCCCCACGGAGGAATCCACCATGGACAGCAGCGTGGTGGGCACCTGAATATAGGGAACTCCCCGCTGATAGGTGGCGGCGGCGAAGCCTGCCAGATCCCCCACCACGCCGCCGCCTAACGCCACGAGGAAATCGCTGCGGGTGAAGCGGCGGTCGCAGAGGAAATTCAAAACCTGTCCGTAGGTGGAGAGTGTTTTCTGTTGTTCCCCATGGGGGAACAGGAAATGATCCACTTGAAATCCGGCATCCGTCAGAGCTTTTTCGGCGGCAGCGCCGTAAAGCCCGAACACCGCGTCATCAGAGATCACAGCGGCACGGCGGCCAAGACCCAAGCCCGCCGCCATGGTCCCCAGCTGGGTCAGCAGACCCGGCTCAATGACAACGTCATACTCGCGGGAGGCCGCGATATGGATGGTGGTCAACGGCCATCCACCTCCTCTTTTCGTTTCCGGCCCTCGTCCAGCAGACGGACAAGGCCGGGGAGATCGTTATGTACCATGGCATCCTGATACTGACGCAGGTTTGCCATCAGGGTATCCAGTTCCGCCATGAGAAAGTCCTTGTTTTCCAGGAACAGCTCCGCCCACATTTCCGGGGCCAGCCACGCCACGCGGGTCATATCCTTGTAGCTACCGGCGGAGAAGCCCTTGTGCAGTCCCGCCGTGGGGCTTTTGATATAGGCGTTGGACACCACATGGGCCAGCTGGGAGGTAAAGGCGATCATCTCGTCATGCTGTTCCGCCGTGGTAATGGAAAACCGGCCAAAGCCCGCGGGCGCCAGCAGCTCCTTGACCCGGCTCAGCAGGTCGATGTCGTTGTGGTCCGCCGGGACCAACACCATGGGGGCATTGTGGAACATGGTGGGCGTGGCATACTTGAAGCCGGAATTGTGGGTGCCCGCCATGGGATGCCCACCCAGATAGGTGAAGCCGTATTCCTTCGCCAGCGGGAAGCAGGCGTCGCAGACCAGCCGCTTCGTGCCGCAGCAGTCGATGACCACCGGCTTCGGGCCGATATGCGCGCCGTGCTGCCGCAGATAGTCCACAGCGGCGGAGGGATAGACGGCGATCAGGATCAGATCGCAGGAGGAAAGGGTATCTTCCGACAGGGGACCGTCCACCACGCCGGAAAGAACGGCAAAGTCGAAAACGGACTGATCCGTGTCAAAGGCCAGGACTCTATGGCCTGCCTCGTGGTAGGCCTTGGCAAAAGAGCCGCCGATCAGCCCCAGGCCCACGATCCCGACGGTCATGCGGTCACGACCTTCCGGATCTCGCGGATCTTGCCCATCAGGACGTCAAACTGCTCAGGCCGCAGAGACTGCGCACCGTCACACAGGGCATGGATGGGATCGTTGTGGACCTCGATGATGAGGCCGTCAGCATTGCAGGCGGTGGCAGACATAGCCATGGGGGAAACCAGACGGTTGATGCCGGTGGCGTGGCTGGGGTCCACGATGACCGGCAGGTGGGTCAGCTCGTGGAGCATGGGGACCGCCGCCAGGTCCAGAGTATTGCGGGTGTAATCGTCAAAGGTGCGAATACCCCGCTCGCAGAGGATGACCTGTTCGTTGCCGCTGGCCATGATGTACTCGGCGCTCATCAGCAGTTCCTTCAGGGTGTTGGCAAGGCCACGCTTGAGGAGGATGGGCTTGTGAAGCTTGCCCAATTCCCGCAAAAGGTCGAAATTCTGCATATTCCGTGCGCCTACCTGCAATACATCCACGTCCTCAAAGAGGGGCAGGTCCACCACGCTCATGATCTCGGTGACGATGGGCAGACCGGTCTCCTGCCGGGCAATTTTCAGCAGTTCCAGACCCTCGGCCTTCAAACCGGCAAAATCATAAGGAGAGGTGCGGGGCTTGAAGGCGCCGCCCCGGAGCATATTGGCGCCGGAGGCCTTCACCGCCTTAGCCACCGCCACGATCTGTTCCTCAGATTCCACGGAGCAGGGACCGGCCATGACGCAGAAGTTTCCGCCGCCGATCTTCACGTCGCCGACCTCTACCACGGTGTCCTCCGGGTGGAATTTGCGGTTGCAGCACTTAAACGGCTCAGTGACCCGCTTTACGGAATCCACAATGTCGAGACTGGCTACCAGGTCCATATCCACCTTGGTGGTATCGCCCACCAGTCCCAGAATGGTCTGGTACTCGCCCTCGGACACATGGATGTGCAGCCCCAGATTCTGGAGCCAATCCATCAGCTGTTCACGGTTTTCCTTGGTAACACCTGGCTTCAACGCAACGATCATAACGGTTTCCTCCTATAAATTTGTTCTTGATGAGTAATGAATGAAAAAACGCCCCACAGGTGTAACCTGTGCGGCGCAAAAATCGGCTTGGGGGCCCTTTTGATTGCAACACAAATTACCCTTACTATGCGTGCATAGTAAAGTAGTAATAGGTGAAGAACATAGCAGAAGTCATAGTAGGTATCTCTCCTGATCTCATAAGGCTTTCCAAGATGGTTACAATGTAACACACCCGCAGACCCCTGTCAACAAAGGGCAACGAAAAAAGTACACAATTTTATCGGTTTAAAGCGACTGCGATTCCCGGCGAAATCACAGAAGGCAGAAAATCAAAGCTCCCTCCGGCCCTCCAAGGCCCGGGCCAGGGTCGCATCATCGGCAAATTCCAGATGGCCGCCCACGGGGATGCCATAAGCCAGCCGGGTCACCTTGACCTCAAAAGGCTTCAAAAGCCGGGCGATATACATGGCGGTGGCTTCGCCCTCCGTGTCCGGGTTGGTGGCCATGATGATCTCTTCCACGCCACCCTGAGCCACCCGCTCCAGCAGAGGCTTGATGGCGATGTCATCGGGACCGACGTGGTTCATGGGACTGATGACGCCGTGGAGCACATGGTATTTGCCGTTGAACTCCCGGCCCCGCTCCATGGCCGCCACGTCCCGGGGGTCCGCCACCACGCAGATCACGGAGCCGTCCCGCTTGGAGGAGGCACAAATGGGGCACAGCCCCCCGGCGGTGAAATTGCGGCATACGGGGCAATAGGTGACGGTGCGCTTGGCGGTAACGATGGCATCCGCAAACGCCTGAGCGTCCTCGTCTGGCAGGCTCAGTACATGAAAGGCCAACCGCTGGGCGGTCTTTCCACCGATCCCCGGCAGTCGGGCAAATTGTTCGACCAGCGCCTCCAGCGGCGCGGGAAAATACTCCATGATACGCTCCTTCATTATCTGCGGGGCAAGGCTTGCCGCCCTGCCCCGCAGCGGTTGTGTTATGCGGTATTTGAATCACTTTGCCCCTGCGGGGCAATCACCCTCTGCGCCTGGCAAAAATACCACGACCTACGCGCCATGGGCGGCAGAAAATCATTTAAATCCATCCTTCGTCAGGACATGTGCCTGACGAAGGATACTCTGCACCCCGCAAGTGTGCGAGCATCCCACGCAAGCGAGATAGCGAATACCTGGCAACATTAGATTTAAATCATTTTTACCGCGACATGTGCGTGGTAAAAATACATTGACCTAAGCGCCTTGGGCGCGTTCACCAGTCCGTAGACTGGTGGTGGGGAATCTAAAGGGGGGATGAAATCCCCTCTTTAACCCAGATCCATGGCGAACAGGGCCGCCGCACCGCCGGTGTGGACGAAGGCGATGTGCTCCTGCCCATCGAAGTAGCCCTCCTTCACCAGCGTCAGGAATTTGGCCCAGGCCTTGCCGGTGTAAACAGGGTCCAGGAGGATCCCCTCCTGCCGGGCCAGTTCCTCGATGTAGGGGGTGTCCTCAGCATTGGGGATGGCGTAGCCGGCGCCCACATGGTAGATCATCCGGAAACGGCTGTCCATGTCGGCGGGGACGGGCTGACCCACCAGCCCGGCGGCTTCTTTCACCAATTCGGATACGATCTCCTCAAAGGGGTCGGTATCCACGCCCAGACCTGTGGCCTTGGCCTGCGGCAGAAACAGGGAAGTGCCCAGCACCAGACCGGCGGTGGTGCCGCCGGAGCCGGTGGCAGAGGCCACATGGCTGATTTCAATTCCGGACTCCTTGGCCTGCTCCGCCAGTTCCCGGACGCACTCGGCATAGCCGATGGAGCCCAGTGCGGTGGAGCCGCCCACGGGGATGATGTAGCCCTTGTGCCCCTGGTTGGCCAGCGCCTCGCAGCGCTTACGCATCTCGGCGTAGATGTCCTCATAGCTGTCCGTGTCCATAAATTCCATCTGCGCGCCGAAAATATCGTCCAGCACCAGATTGCCCTTGTGGTCCGTGACGCCCCGCTTTTTCAGGATCAGGACACAGCGCATCCCCAGACGGGCGGCGCAGGCGGCGGTGAGCATGGCGTGGTTGGATTGGGCGCCGCCGGTGGTGAACACAGTGTCGCAGCCCTGCTTCTGCGCGTCCGCCAGCAGATATTCCAGCTTGCGGACCTTATTGCCGCCCAAAGCGACGCCGCACAGGTCATCCCGCTTGATCCAGATGTCCTTGTTGTAAATGCGGCTGATGTTTTCCAGCCGGTAAAAGGGCGTGGGGTACACGCCCAGCTTGATGTGGGGAAGGGTGTTCCAGTTGCTCATGTTCGGTCATTCTCCTCGAAGTAGTTTGATACGGGCGGGGATATCCTCCGCCTTGTAGACGGCACTGCCTGCCACCAGCACGTTGGCTCCGGCGTCGATGCAGGCCTGGCAGGTGTCCGGGGCCACGCCGCCGTCCACCTCCAGCTCGCAGGCGGGATTGCGCTCATTGATGAGCTTGCGGATGGCGGCTACCTTGGGCATCTGGTCTGCCATGAATTTCTGACCGCCGAAGCCGGGCTCCACGGTCATGACCAGGATCAGCTCAACCTGGTCGATATAGGGCAGGACTGCCTCCCAGGTGGTCTTGGGCTTCAGAACGATACCTGCCTTTTTGCCCTTGGCGTGGATCTTGTCGATGGCGGCCTGGATGTTTTCCGGGAAATCCGCCTCCACATGGACCGTCACCAGATCGGCACCGGCATCGCAGAATTCCTCTACGTACCTCACCGGCTGGGTGATCATCAGGTGTACGTCCAGGAACATATCCGTGACCTTCCGGATAGACTTCAGCACCGGGATGCCGATGGAGATATTGGGCACGAACACGCCGTCCATCACGTCCACATGGACGTAGTCGGCATCGGCAATGCGGTGAATGTCCCTCTCCAGATTCGCAAAATCAGCAGAGAGGATGGACGGAGAAATTTTAATCATGGAGATGACCTCTTTTCTCTAAATTTCCGGCGGCTGGGCCGGAGATGGGGGACATGCTTCGTGGCAGACGGCGGCGGGGACGCATAGGATAGCGCAAGCGGTGTGAGCGTCCCCATCGATACGCCCCGCAGCGTCCGCCCTCGGGTCTGACGCCGCCGCTTTTCAGATAGGAGGCCGGCGGCAGCGCCGGCCTCCATTAGGGCGAAAAACATCTGCGATTCCGATGACTGTTTTCAGCCATAGTGTAGCAGACATGGACGGCAAAAGCAACGCCGGGAGGAAAATTTATGCCACCGCTCCTTTTATTGACCAACGATGGCACCTATGCTATAATTACCCTGTATGAAGGAAAGGAGGCGGCTTATGCCCGCTATTTCTGTGATCGTACCGGTCTATCAGGCGGAAGCGCTGCTGCCCCAGTGTGTAGAGAGCGTTTTGGCCCAGACTTTTTCCGATTGGGAGCTGCTGCTGATCGACGATGGCAGCCGGGATGGTTCTCCGGCCCTGTGCGACGGCTACGCTGCGAAAGATCCCCGCATTCGCGTGTTCCACAAGCCCAACGGCGGCGTGTCCACCGCCCGGAATCTGGGATTGGAGCAGGCCACGGGACCGTATATCGCCTTTTTGGACGCCGACGACGCCTTTGAGCCGGCGGCGCTGGAGACCTTGTGGTATCTCCGGGAAAAGGCCGGGGCGGACAGTGCCGGCTGTGCACATTACAATGTAACGCCGGACGGAACACAGCGGACGGAGCTGCTGCTGCCAAAGGGCATCTACGAGGAGACCGGCATACGGGAGAACATTCTCTGGCCTCTGGCGGGGGACCGGCTCCAGCCGCCGATGTTTAACGGCTTCATCTGGCGGTTTCTCTTTGACACCGCTATCCTCCGGGATAACGCCATTACCTTTGAGGGGGCGTATCTGGAGGATGAGCTGTTTCTGATGGAATATTTCGCCAATGTGCACCGCCTCGCTGTGACGGACAAGCCCCTGTACCGCTATCTGGAAAACCCCGCCTCTGCCACCCATCGCTACATGCGGGATTATCCGGCAGTATTCGCCCGCTTTTTGGAGCGAAAAGCGGAGATCGTGGAGAAATACGGCCTTGACGCCGCCCGCCCCCAGTGGCGGGCCAACACTGTGTGGGCAGGGTTGCTGATCGCCGTGGGCAACGAGTATGTAAAAAGCAATCCGAAATCCGTCCGGGAAAAGCGGAAGGCCGTGGAATCCCTCTGTGCCCAGCCGGAGTTTGCGAAAGCCATCCGGGAACTGCGCCCCAAGGGGTTGGGCCGCAATAAGCAGATCGTGGCGGATCTCATCGGCAGCGGCCGGTTCGGTGCGCTGACGGCGCTGTACCGCCTGAAAAATCATATGTAAGGAGCAATTATGACACTTTGGCAAACCAGCCTGACCTATCAGATATGGGTCTGGCTTTGCGATGTCTATGAGGACAGCACTCTCCACCGTTTTCTGGCGGCAGCCGGCCGCTGGTGCAGCGGACAGATCGAGGAGAGCCGCATTCTGCGGCCGTTATGCCGGGAGGGGATCGTGGCCCGGTCCTGGAAGGATAGCTTCCTGTGCCGGGTGCTCAGTGCCCTGGTAAACCTGCCGGGGACACTGCTCCACGCCTGGTACAAAGCGTGGCATCTGACCTTTGAGGACAGCTTTTTCGCACGACTGGCCTTTGACGTGGGGGACAGTGCCTCCATTGCTCAGTTCTGGTGCATCGCGGCGCTGTGGTGCATCCCATACGAGCGCTGGAACAACGCATATAGCTTTATGACCGGCGTTTTGCTGTTGTTGCTGTTTTACGCCGGGGCTATGCGGACGGGCCGACGTCTGGATGTGGCCCGGATCGGCTTCTATCCGGCGCTGATGCTGGCCGCCGTGACGCTGGCCGTGACCTTCTCCTATGCGCCGGGGCTGTCCGCCCGGTTTTTGATCTACCATGTGTCGGCAGCGCTGCTGGTGGTCATCACCGTCAGTGCCGTGCGGAATGGGGAGGACCTGAAGCGGCTGTGTGCCGGGGCGGCGGTCTGTGTGGGCACAACAGGCGCTTACGGTATTGTCCAGCGAATTCAGGGCGTGAAAGTGAATCCCTCCTATGTGGATCTGAAGGTCAACGCCGGTATGCCGGGGCGGGTCTTTTCCATTTTCGACAATCCAAACACCTTCGCTCAAGTGCTTTTACTGCTGCTGCCTTTGGTGCTGGCCCTGTTCCTTACAGCGAAGCACTGGCAGTGGAAGGTCATCTGCGCCGGTATCTTCTGCGTGGGCGGCATGGCCATGGCTATGACCTATTCCCGGGCAAGCTGGGTGGGGCTGGCTGTCGCTATGGCGGTATTTGTATTCCTCTGGAAACCGAAACTGATCCCCGCCTTTATCCTGCTGTGCGTGTTGGCGGTACCCTTCCTGCCCACCACAGTGCTGAACCGCATCCTCACCATTACCAACACGGCGGATTCTTCCACCTCCAGCCGGGTATCTCTTTACAAGGCGGCCATTGAGGTCATCCGCCGTTCCCCCCTCACCGGAGCGGGCCTCGGTACTGCCGCTACCCAGGCATACATCCGGGAGTTCAACCTGTATCACGACAAGGCGCCCTTTGTCCACTCCCACAACTTTTATCTGGAGGTTTGGATCCAGATGGGTCTGCTGGGCGTCACCGGTTTTGTGGGTTCTATGCTGTGGAACATCAAAAACGCCGCCCGGACGGTCCGGCATAGCGGCCCCTCCGTGGGGAGAACGGTAGCTGCCGCCGCTGCGTCTGCCATGTGCGGCGCGATGGTTTGCGGTCTGGCGGATTTCCTGTGGAACTATCCCCGCGTGCTGGTCATTTTCTGGTTCACCTTCGCTATGGCCATCGCCGGCGTCAAGGTCTGCACGGAAGAAGCAAAGTAAATGATAAAAACGTTCGCCGTATGGACCTCCATACGGCGAACGTTTGTTTTTAGAGAGCGCTGCCCTGAATCAAATCATCTCTCAGAAACGCCTGATGGATGGCGTTCAGTACGCGCTTTTTGTCCCCACTCCACAGAGGGGCCAGCAAGTCCCGCTTCGCGCCGTCCCCGGTGAGGCGGTGGATGACTGTTTCCGGTGGAAGATTCCGCAGGCACAGTTCCAGAATGGAGATATATTCCTCCAAATCCAGCGTCTGTACTCGGCCTGCCTGCCACTCCGCTGCCAGATCCGTGTTCCGGAGAACATGGAGCAGATGGAGCTTGATGCCATCCGCTCCGCTTTGACCGATGTAGCGGGCGGTCTCCGCCATCATTTCCGGTGTTTCACCGGGAAGCCCCAAGATCTGATGGACAACGACCGTCACGCCGATGGATTTCAGGTCCTTCACCGCCTGGTCAAATACCGGCAGGTCATAGCCCCGGCGGAGATATCGGGCGCTTTCCGGGTGGATCGTCTGCAAGCCCAACTCCACCCACACCGGCTTGACGCGATTCAGCTCCTCCAATAGGCACAGAATGTCCGGCCCCAGGCAGTCCGGCCGGGTGGCGACAGATAAGATCACCACATCCTCCGGTGCCATGGCAGCCTGATACAAGGCCCGCAGGCGGTCCGCGTCCCCGTAGGTGTTGGTGAAGGACTGGAAGTAGGCGATGTATTTCGCATCGGCTCCGGACTTGGCGGCTACCCGCAGCTTGGCGGCGGCCAACTGGTCCGGGATGGCTCCGGCCTCCGCGAACGCACCTGCGCCGTCGCAGAAAATACAGCCGCGCGTGTCCAGCGTTCCGTCCCGGTTGGGGCAGGAACACCCGGAGGAAAGAGCCAGTTTATAGACCTTGCAGCCGTATTCCGTCTTTAGTCGGGAGTTCAGGTCATTCCAGTACATATCATTCCGCTTTGGGGGCGGGATAGGGGATGGAATAGGGCTGGCTGCCCCGCTCCGCCAGCTTTTGCTCCAGCCACGCCTTCACCTGCTCCACGCCCTCCTCCGTCCACGGGAAGGTCTGGGTTTCCACATCCTTGGCCAGCTCGAAGCTGGTGTTCTCGTAGACCCAGACGGTGAGAGTGCCCTTTCCATCCGTCCAGCCTTCTCGCTGGAAACGGTAGCGGAAGGTGCCGATGCTGCCGGGGTAAATGGCGGCTTTTGTGAAGAAGGCCACATTCAGATGATCGAACTGTCCCATGATTACCTCGTTTTCCCGCTCTGCGGCGTCCTGATTTTTTCCTCAGCAGTATAACATACTTTAACGGGGTCCGCAACAGCCCTTGCGCCGGTGAAAAAAACAGGGTATACTGTTTATGATTATAAATATGCCACATAAAAGGAGACTGCCATGAACATTCTGGTGCTTTCGGATTCCCACGGAAATATATCCAATATGGAAGAGGCGGTGGAGCGGGAAAAGCCCGATATGATCCTCCATCTGGGGGACTGTTGGCGGGACGCGGAGCGGCTGGCGGAGCGGTATCCGGACATTCCCATGGAGCACGTTCCCGGAAATTGTGACTGCCGTCCGGAGGAGCCGGCGGAAAAACTGCTGTTTTTAGGGGACTGCCGTGTGCTGATCTGCCACGGCCACACCTGTGGCGTGAAAACATCCCTGCTGACAGCGGGCTTGAAGGCAGAGCAGGACCATTTAGATGCCTTTCTGTTTGGCCATACCCACAAGCCTTTGGTGGACAAGCGGGGCAGAACACTGTTCCTGAATCCGGGAACTGTGGGCAAGGGCCTGCGGCCCACCTACGGTGTATTAACGGTAGAGGGAGACCGGATCGATGGTCGGACCGTGTTTTTGGATATCTAAATATAAAACCTATAAATGCAGCAGGTAAAAATATAAGTAAAATTGATATCTAAAAGTGCATTTTTTAATTTTACAAAGGTCAACCTATCTGCTAAAATGAATAGGCTGGGGCAAAAGGCCCTGTGCTTGAAGCTAAAATCATGTGTGCCGCCATGTGGCGGCGGATTGGAGTTATTTATGAGCCGTATGGTCGGTACTGTTTCCCGGGGCGTCCGGGCGCCTATTATCCGTAGCGGCGACGATCTGGTGGAGATCGTCACCAAGTCCGTTTTGGAGGCTGCCGCCCAGCCGGAGGATGGCTTTGCCATCCGGGACCGGGACGTAGTGGCCATGACCGAGGCTATCGTGGCCCGTGCTCAGGGCAACTACGCCTCCGTGGACGATATTGCCGCCGATGTAAAGGAAAAGCTGGGCGGTGAAACGGTGGGCGTTATTTTCCCCATCCTCAGCCGTAACCGCTTCGCTGTCTGTCTGCGGGGCATTGCCAAGGGCGCGAAGAAGATCGTCCTCATGCTGAGCTATCCCTCCGACGAGGTGGGCAACCACCTGATCGATCCGGATGTGATGGACGAAAAGGGCGTGGACCCCTACCGGGACGTGCTGACCCTGGAAAAATACCGGGAGCTGTTCGGCTATACCGTGCACCCCTTCACCGGTGTGGACTATGTGGCCTACTACATGGACCTGATCCGGGACTGCGGCGCAGAGGTGGAGGTCATCTTCGCCAATGACGCCAAGGCCATCCTGCCCTATACCAAGAATGTCATCAACTGCGACATCCACACCCGCAAGCGCACCAAGCGCCGCCTGATCGCCGCCGGTGCGGAAAAGGTGTTCTCTCTGGACGAGATCCTCACCGCCCCTGTCAACGGCAGCGGCTACAATGAAAACTACGGACTGCTGGGTACCAACAAGGCTACCGAGGATACGGTGAAACTGTTCCCCCGCGACTGCCAGGGGCTGGTGGAGGCTATTCAGAAGAAGCTGTATGACGCCACCGGCAAGCACGTGGAGGTCATGGTCTATGGCGACGGCGCCTTCAAGGACCCCGTGGGCAAGATCTGGGAGTTGGCGGACCCTGTGGTGTCCCCCGCCTACACCGCCGGCCTGGAGGGTACTCCCAACGAGCTGAAGCTGAAGTATCTGGCGGACAACGATTTCGCCAGTCTGGACGGCGAGGAGCTGCGGCAGGCCATCAAGGGCCGCATCGCCGCTAAGGACGGCAGCTCTCTGGTGGGCAACATGGTCTCCGAGGGCACTACCCCCCGCCGCCTGACGGACCTGATCGGCTCCCTGTGCGACCTGACCTCCGGCTCTGGCGACAAGGGTACCCCCATCGTCTACATTCAGGGCTATTTCGACAACTACACCAACGACTGAGAAGTCAAAACCTCCGGCTAAGCCGGAGGCTTGAGTAAGCCCTATAAGGGCTTTAT
>UQUC01000039.1 GCA_900544105.1 uncultured Oscillibacter sp.
GAAAATTTGAATAGAATTATTACGGTTCCTAATCTTCTTTCTTTTTTTCGGCTTTGTCTGATTCCGGTAATTATATGGAGTTATTGTGTAAAGAAAAATCCTCTGTTAGCTGGTGAAATCTTATTGCTGTCTGGTCTTACGGATCTTGCTGATGGATATATCGCAAGAAGATTCCATAGGATTAGTAATTTAGGAAAAATACTTGATCCGGTGGCTGATAAGCTGACACAGGCAGCGATGTTAATCTGTCTGTTTACTCGATTTCAGCATATGCTTCTTTTAATCGTAATAATGGCAGGTAAGGAGCTGTATATGGTAGTCAGTGGATGTCTTGTGATACGAAAGACAGGAAAAGTACATGGTGCAGACTGGCATGGAAAGATAGTAACCTTTTTATTATATGGAACTGCAGCGGTGCATATTATATGGTTCCAAATTACACCGATGGTATCAGATCTGTTGATTGGTTTGTGCGCTATAATGATGGTCATATCGGTCGCTCTGTATATTATCCAGAATACCAGAACTCTTAAGGGAGAGACTGTATAAGCAATTTTATATTGCAATGACTAGAAAAATATTTGGGAGAATATTGATGAGATAAAGAAAGATAAAAACTTAACCTGGATTGTGGATTGTTCAGAACATTTCAAGAGAACAGCCGACTCAAAGACCCCTCATTTACTACCCCGTGCACAAAAGAGAAGGTTATTTCTCTACATACCCTTTGCTGAAAGATAGCGGCTGTATCGGATGTAGCGAGCTTCAAGATTGTTCTCGAGCCGTAAATATGGTAATGGACAAGCTTCAATGTGATGAAAAGGAAGCTAGTAGCGTAATCCTTGAATCAATTCCTACCGAAAGCATTGATACGCTTATAGAATCCGGCCTGAATAGTGCAAATGATGATTCTTTTGATGATGTCCACCTCGCTGATGGATGCTCAACTTGTAAAACGGAAATTTTTCGCTCATTCCTCACACATATGGCAACAAACACTGATGAGATCTTCTGTGAGCTGTCAAATAAGCTTCTCAGACAGGCTTTAGATGAACAACTAAGCAAGCTAACTTCGAAAGAAGCTGAGGTCATTAAGCTACGCTTTGAAAAAGAAAGAGATCACCGCCTTTGATGACTATATGACAACCAAGCTGGAAACTTGAAGAGAAAGCACTCTGTGAGTAATTCGCAGAGTGCTTTCTCTTTTTCGCACATTTCTCAAAACTGAGGAAGGAAATTATACTATAAGCAGTAATGAGAAATGGAGCGTTCAGATATGGAGAATAGTTTAAGCAGGATGCGACCGCATCTTGTATCAGAATGGTCAGAAAAGAACTTCCCGTTGACTCCTGATACAGTGACCTTTGGGTCTAATAAAACTGTGTGGTGGAAAGGTGCTTGCGGTCACGAATGGCAGACAAGCATTAAAGCTCGCTCCGCAGGCGAGCAATGTCCAATATGTTCGGGAGCGAGGGTGCTTCGAGGTTATAACGACTTTGAAAGTAAGTTCCCTGAGCTTGCGAAGGAATGGTCGCCCAAGAATGAGCCGCTAAGACCGTCGATGATTACAGCGGCTACGCACAGGAAGGTAATATGGCAGTGCAAGCTCGGACACGAATGGACGGCATCCGTGAAAAGCCGGACGGTGAACGGTACGGGTTGTCCCTACTGCTCACACAACTTTGTGCTACCGGGCTTCAACGACTTGGCAAGCCGTTTTCCTGAAATCGCTGCGGAGTGGTCAGAGCGCAATCTTCCGCTGACGCCGGATCAGGTTACGGCTTTCAAGAATATTAAAGTTTGGTGGAAATGTCACTTGGGTCACGAATGGAACACATTGATTTCAACCCGTGCAGGAGGAAGTCAGTGTCCCTATTGTAGTGGGATAAAGCTACTCAAAAGCTTTAATGACTTAAAAACAAAGTACCCTTCCCTTGCCGCAGAGTGGTCGGAAAAGAATCTGCCGTTGACTCCCGATGCGGTCAATGAGAAGTCAACTAAGAATGTTTGGTGGAAATGCAATACCTGCGGCTATGAATGGAAAGCCGTCGTCAAAGCACGGGTCAAAGGCGGTATGTGTCCTGTTTGTGCTGAGAGAGCCGTTCTGCAAGGCTATAATGATCTTGGAACAACTGATCCTCACTTACTCTCAGAATGGGACTATGAAAAGAACTCCAAGTGGACACCGAGCAATGTATCGAGAAACTCGATGAAGGTCGTTTGGTGGAAATGCGGAGCAGGACACTCTTACCGTGCCAAAATCACAGATAGAACTATTGAGCAAAAGGGTTGCCCTCAATGTGAAGCGGAGTTTCAACAGGCTCTCCCGCAGATGCTGATAATGATGTATGGAGCACAGAACGGCATTACGGTCAAAAGCAATAGCGACTCGGAGCTTGGAATGCGACTTGTTGCATACCTCCCTGAATTACATTGTGCGGTCGATATTGCCGGAGCAACCGTGACGGAGAAAAGAGAGCAAAGCGTGAAAGCCCACATTTGTCAAAGTAACCGGCTGAGTTACTACCTTATTAAAAGAACTGCGGATACTTCGCAAATGGCAGCGGAAATCAAAACGCTATTTATCCGCAATCATATCTATCTCCATACGGATTCCGAGAAAGATGTTCAAGTGCTTCGAGAGAGATTTTTAGAATGGAAAAATCGAAATGCTTGTAAACTGAACGGAAAATATTGAATTTCGTTAAGCCGTGTGTTATACTGTTTAAATGGTTAGTTTCAGTATAGCACACGGCTCGTTTTCAAAAAAATGAAGCCACCTTACGCCAGCTTACTCCACGGCTTACGCCATTAGATTTTCCGCTATCTGAATTAGGCGTAACTGAGCTTACCCCAGCTTCAAACGAGTAGATGCCGGTCTGGACTTATAGACGCTAAGCGGAGCTTATCTAAGGCTGGTCACGAAAATCCCCACAATGAAGCCGTTGGATACCGACAAGAAGCCCGCAAAGCCCGCCGAGGCCGCTCCCACCGCCCCTGTCGTGGAGGAGAAGATCGACTTCTCCAACGTGCAGATCGAACCGCTGTTCACCGACCTGGTGGATTTTGACACCTTCTCCAAGAGCGATTTCCGTGCCGTGAAGGTTAAGGAATGCGAAGCCGTGAAGAAGTCCAAAAAGCTCTTAAAGTTCGTTTTGGACGACGGAACCGGCGTAGATAGGGTCATTTTGAGTGGTATTCACGACTATTACGAGCCGGAGGAGCTGGTAGGCAAGACCTGCATCGCTATCACGAACCTCCCGCCTCGCCCGATGATGGGTATCGATTCCTGCGGTATGCTCATCTCCGCCGTGCATCATGAAAACGGCGAAGAAAAGCTCCATCTGCTTATGGTAGATGACCATATCCCGGCAGGTGCAAAGCTCTATTAAGCTGATGTAACGATGTACCGTTTAACCAAATAAACGAGATGTACTTCAAATGCTGAAAATCGCAAAAGTAAGTGATTTACATCAAACTTACATCATTTGATGCGTGAATTTGTGCAGGGACAAAATAATCGCATAATTTTCAAGATGAATGGGCAGTCCCAATCGGGATTGCCCATTTTCAAAAGTATGATAAAAGTCTAAAATAAAATCAGGTAGAATGTCAGGTATGAAATTTCGAGAAATCAAAGAAAACAAAAAACAGTTTCTATCATTACTGCTTTTGGCAGATGAACAGGAGAATATGATAGACCGCTATCTTGAAAAAGGCACTATGTATGTGCTTGACGATAACGGCGTGAAAGCTGAGTGTGTCGTCACCGATGAGGGCGACGGCATTCTTGAAATAAAGAATATTGCGACCGTTCCAGAATATCAAGGCAATGGATATGCCAAAGCCCTAATTGATTTTATTGTTAAAGAGTATGCCGACAAATATTACGTTTTACAGGTCGGAACCGGCGACAGTCCTCTGACAGTTCCATGGCTGAAAAGCGAAAAGACAAAGCAAGAACCGTCTTAAAAACCGGAGAGATTCAGAGAAAAAACGGTACTTATCAATTTAGTTGGATGGACGGACAGTTAAAAAGGCGTTTTATATATGCCAAAACCTTAGCTGACCTGCGTGAAAAAGAGAAGAATATCTTGAAAGATAAATGTGACGGCATAAAGACCGAAGCTCGATACACCACAGTTAATGATTTGTTTGACCTTTGGCTCAATTTGAAAAGAGGATTGAAAAACAATACCTTTGAGAATTACAAGTATCTTTACAACACCTTTGTACGACCTGTTATCGGCAATAAACGAGTATCAACATTGAGAAAGTCGGATATTAAGAAGTATTACAACTACCTTGCCGATGAGAGAAACCTGAAAGTTTCCACGATTGACAGTATCCATACTGTCCTACATCAAATATTGCAGATAGCGGTTGATGATGACTATATCAGAAACAATCCTTCGGACAATGTGTTGAGAGAACTGAAAAAGTCTCACGCTTTTCAGTCAGAGAAGCGCCGAGCGTTGACAAGACCTGAACAGGATTTATTCCTTGATTACCTTAAAACACATCCGGTTTACGAGCATTGGTATCCCGTTTTTGCGGTTATGATAGGAACGGGATTGCGTGTCGGCGAGGTAACAGGCTTGAGATGGTGCGATATTGATATGGAAAGCGGAATGATTGATGTAAATCACACGCTTGTATATTACGACCATCGTACCGAAGGAAGCAAAAAAGGCTGCTATTTCAATGTGAATACGACTAAGACTCCTGCAAGTATGAGACAAGTACCAATGCTCGATTTCGTCAAAGAAGCATTTGAACTTGAAAAGCAGAAACAGAAAGACTTGGATATTCATTGCGAGGTTACAATAGATGGTTACTCCGACTTTATCTTTATCAATCGCTTTGGACAGGCGCAGCACCAAGCAACCTTGAATAAAGCAATCCGCCGTATTATTCGTGACTGCAACGATGAGCAGTTTGAAAAATCGGAAGAACCCGAAGTGCTTTTGCCCCATTTTAGCTGCCATTCACTCAGACATACATTCACAACGAGAATGTGCGAAGCCGGAGTTAATATAAAGGTCATTCAGGACGCACTCGGACATACAGATATTTCAACCACGCTGAATATCTACACCGATGTTACCAAAGAATTGAAAACATCAGAGTTCAAAGGACTTGATAATTATTTCAAGGCACAGTAACAATCGAATAGACAGAGAGCATACAATCCGTTTCGGAAAGTATGCTCTCTTTATTTATATACATTTATAATGGGATTTGGGTTGCAGGTTGACTTTCAGGCAGCAGATGAATATAATAAATGTTAGTGAAGGTTTGCCGGGTTTCATAGTTCGACTTACATCATTTACATCAAAACATACATCATTTGAGTGCCAAATTGCCGAAAATGAGTCCGAAAAAGTTGTTTTTAAGCCATTCAAAACGGCTTTAATGCCCGTTAGAACAACTTATTTCCGAAAATGAGAGAACCGCAACAAAAATCCCCACAATGAAGCCGTTGGACTCCGACAAGAAGGTTTCCAAGGAAGTTTCGGCTCCTGCGGAGGCTGCTCAGGCGGCTCCGGTCGTGGAGGAAAAAATCGATTTTTCCAATGTTCAGATCGAGCCGCTGTTCCAGGATCAGGTGGATTTTGACACCTTCTCCAAGAGCGATTTCCGTGCCGTGAAGGTTAAGGAATGCGAAGCCGTGAAGAAGTCCAAAAAGCTCTTAAAGTTCGTTTTGGACGACGGAACCGGCACAGATAGGGTCATTTTGAGCGGAATTCACGAGTATTATGAGCCGGAAGAGCTGGTCGGAAAGACCTGCACTGCCATCACGAATCTGCCTCCCAGAGCCATGATGGGCATTGAGAGCTGCGGTATGCTGATTAGTGCCGTTCACCATGAAGGAGAGGAAGAAAAGCTCCATCTCCTGATGGTCGATCCCCACATTCCGGCTGGTGCTAAGCTGTATTGATTGAAGAGCCAAAATCGGCTCGAATCACCAATTTAGTCACCAAAAATCACCTTTCGATCTCCAAATCGGATGGCGAAAATGTGCGATTCCTCATTGAATGGCATAAATCATCGTTATTCTTCAAGAGACTCACTATCATACGGTAGTGGGTCTCTTTTTTTGTTTTCGGACATTCTTCTGACAGATTCCCATAACGTATGTTCGAGGAGTTCGTCAAAAATTTTTTTGAAAATCTTTGAGAAACAATGTCGTTTTTTGAGGCTCGATGTTGCTGTAGGGGGTTGAGGGGAGAAATTCCCTCAGAAACACAACGGAGGCCCAAAGATGAACGACAAGAATGCTATCAAGATTCAAAAAGGCGATATCTTCTACGCTGATCTCGGTGAAACAGTTGGATCGGAGCAGAACGGCATTCGCCCGGTATTGGTAATCCAAAACGATGTAGGTAATAAGTACAGCCCTACCGTGATTATCACTCCGCTGACAAGCAAAGCAAAGAAGCTGGCCCAGCCAACCCACGTATTCATTGGAAAGAGATTTGGACTAACTGAAAAGTCTTATGCCTTGCTTGAGCAGATCCGGACAATAGACCGTACTCGTCTGCTTGAATATGTCGGACATGCCGATATACCTGTGATGGATCGTGTTGATGCTGCCCTCCGTGTGAGTCTAAACCTGATATGAGGAGGTGCAACATGGAAATCATCGACCAGACGAGGCAGGTTCTGCTTAAGGATAGGCTAAATGAAAGCCTTGAGTTCTGACCGTTTCCCCAACAATGATGCCAAGTCTCCACGCTCACCAATTTAGTCTCCAATAGCGTGAAGAATGGAGCAGAATGACGCGGAAATGTGTCCTTGCAACTCAGACTATACGGAAGAACGGCTTTAATCAAAGATTGTTACCGTGTGAGGCTTTAAGTAGTTTTGTACACGTGCGAGGGGTTATGATTACTGCGAATTTGAGGGAAATCAAGCCAGGTTTTCTAATCCCCACCATGAAGCCGCTGGACGCCGACAAGAAGCCCGCAAAGCCCGCCGAGGCCGCTCCTGCCGCCCCTGTCGTGGAGGAGAAGATCGACTTCTCCAACGTGCAGATCGAGCCACTGTTCCAGGATCAGGTGGATTTTGACACCTTCTCCAAGTCCGATTTCCGGGCCGTGAAGGTCAAGGAATGCGAAGCCGTGAAGAAGTCCAAAAAGCTCTTAAAGTTCGTTTTGGACGACGGCACCGGCACGGATCGGGTGATCCTCTCCGGCATCCACGAGTATTATGAGCCGGAGGAGCTGGTAGGCAAGACCTGCATCGCCATCACCAACCTCCCGCCCCGGCCCATGATGGGCATCGAGTCCTGCGGTATGCTCATCTCCGCCGTGCACCAGGAAAACGGCCAGGAGAAGCTCCACCTGCTGATGGTCGATCCTCACATTCCCGCCGGAGCCAAGCTCTATTGATGACCCCTGAAGCCCTCCGGCGAAAGCCGGAGGGCTTATATGAGAGAAGAAAGATGAAAATGGAGAGAGAACACACGAAAGTACTTGATTTTGAAGCCGTCCGGGCCATTGCAGCCGAGACTCCGGACAGCGAGCTCATCCGCTGAGTGGACGAGGCCCTGCGGGAAAAGTCCGGCTACACCCTGCCCCCCAAAATCCACATCTCCCAGCAGGACGGCGACTATTACAACGTCATGCCCTGCATCTATAAGCGGGGCAACCTGGCCATGGTGAAGATGATCGGCCGCCACGGCCACGAAAACCGCATCATGGACCTGTTCCGTCAGGACCCGGACGTGCATTTCGTCCTGTGCGACACCTATGAGGAGGTCATCGGCGACTCTGACCTGGTGATCTCCGCCATTACCAAGGCCACGGAGAACTTCGTCACCGACGAATACTTCAAGGAGGGCTGCACCGTCATCCCCATCTGCACCATGGGCTTCCAGAACTGCGACCTGTTCTTCGACCGGGTGTTCACCGATGAAATTGAGCAGATCCGGGGCTTCAAGTATTTCGACCACTTCGCCCCCGTCACCACCAACGTCGCCGACGTGCTCAACGGCGTCGCCCCCGGCCGCACGGACAATGTCCAGCGCATCCTGGTGTATAACTACGGCATCGCCATCCATGACCTGGTCTTTGCCGCCAACATCTATGGCCGCGCCGCCGTTCCCGACACGCCGTACCACTACTGCCGGGAAAAATACTTTATCTGATGCTTTTGGCGCACTATATTGTGTGAAAACGCTATAAAAAGCTGCGGCGAAATGCTCTCTGCTGGTAAGACAGTAAAATCAAATTTCTTGGAACAGGCATGATTTCGGTCATGCCTGTTCCGCTTTTAGCAGCTCGTCCAAGGGGATGTAGCCTACGAGGTCATGTTCGATATGTACCCTCTGCCTGCTGCTCCTGTTCATGGATTCCCTGTTGCAGACCCTTGCCCCGCCGCCGGTGTCAAGGTTTACAAAGGCGGTTTTTTCTGCTACAATGGAATCGTATCCGCAAAAATATGTACGGCATCCGAAAGGAGATTTTTATCATGAACAACGAACTCAAGCCCATTCTGGCCCGGGTGGACCACACCCTGCTGTCCCAGACGGCTACCTGGGACCAGATCCGGGCCATCTGCGACGATGGCGTGAAGTACGGCTGCGCCAGCGTGTGCATCCCCGCCTCCTATGTGAAGCAGGCGGCGGAGTATGTGGCGGGCAAGATCGCCGTGTGCACCGTCATCGGCTTCCCCAACGGCTACGACACCACCGCCTCCAAGTGCTTCCAGGCCACCGACGCCGTTCAGAACGGCGCGTCCGAGATCGACATGGTCATCAACATCGGCTGGGTAAAGGACGGCCTGTACGATCAGGTGCTGGACGAGATCCGCGCCGTGAAGGACGCCTGCCAGGGACGGCTCCTGAAGGTCATCATCGAGACCTGCCTGCTCACCGACGCCGAAAAGGTGGAGATGTGCCGGGTGGTGTCTGAGTCCGGCGCGGACTATATCAAGACCTCCACCGGCTTCGGCGGCGGCGGAGCCACCCGGGAGGACGTGGCCCTGTTCAAGGCAAACGTTGCTCCCCATGTGAAGATCAAGGCCGCCGGCGGCATCGCCAACCTGGACGACGCCCGGGACTTCATCGCCCTGGGGGCCGACCGTCTGGGCACCAGCCGCATCGTCAAGGCCGTGAAGGCCCTGGAGCAGGAATAATACACCCCCTGTCATTCGTAGGGGCGGACGACTCTGTCCGCCCCGGAAAATCCCTGCGTCTCAAGAGCCAGAGAAGCGGATTGCCGTGTCGCTTCGCTCCTCGCAATGACAGACCAGTCTCATTATGATTATATAGGATACAAGGAGGAACTCAGCCATGTCTACCCCCCATAACAGCGCCGCACCCGGTGCCTTCGCCAAAACCGTTCTGATGCCCGGCGACCCCCTGCGCTCCCAGTTCATCGCCGAAACCTTCCTGGAAAACCCCGTGCTGGTGAACAACGTCCGGGGCGTCCAGGGCTACACCGGCGCCTATAAGGGCGTGCCCGTGTCCGTGATGGCCTCCGGCATGGGAATGCCCTCCATCGGCATCTACTCCCATGAGCTGTACACCCAGTACGGCGTGGAGAACATCATCCGTGTCGGTTCCGCCGGTGCTCTGCGGGCGGACCTGGAGCTGGGCAGCGTGGTGGCCGGTCAGGGCGCCTGCACCAACTCCAGCTTCGCCGACCAGTATGAGCTGGGGGTCCACTATGCCCCCATTGCCGACTTCGACCTGCTGATGGCCGCCGTGGAGTCCGCCCGGGAGCTGGGCGTGAAGATGCCCGTGGGCAATCTGTACTCCTCCGACACCTTCTATGACGCCGCCGGCCGCAACGACCGCATGAAGAAGATGGGCGTCATGGCCGTGGAGATGGAGGCCGCCGCCCTGTACTGCACCGCCGCCTTCCTGGGCAAGCGGGCCCTGGCCATCTGCTCCATCAGTGACAACCTGGTGCTGGGCACCGAGCTGACCCCCCAGGAGCGGCAGACCACCTTCACCAACATGATGAAGATCGGCCTGGAGGCCGCCGTGAAAATGGCCCAGCGGGGTTAAGTCCGGCGAAAGACAGAACTTAGCACAAAAAAGGTTGCACTTTTCACCCCACCCTGCTATAATGTGCTTATAAGGGGCGTTTCGCGCCCAAAATTAAAAAGGAAGGTAGATTCACCATGAAAAAGTTTCTGGCAATGCTCCTTGCTGTGGTCATGGTCCTGTCTATGGCAGCCTGCTCCAAGCAGCCCGCCAAGGACCCCAACAAGGGCAACGATGATCCCAACCAGACCGCGACCATCACCAATCCCGATCAGATCAACGACGAGATGACCTCCGAGGATGGCAAGTACGAGATCGCTTTCATCACCGACGTGGGCCAGCTGAAGGATAAGTCCTTCAACCAGGGCACCTATGACGGCGTGAAGCTGTACGCTGCCAACAACAAGCTGTCCTATAAGTATTATCAGCCCGCCAACAAGGACCAGGCCACCGATGATGACCGCTACGAGGCCATGAAGGCCGCCGTGGAGAACGGCGCCAAGGTGGTTGTCTGCGCCGGCTTCATGCAGGAAGGCGCTCTGCGCATGGCCGCCAAGGAATTCCCCAATGTCTCCTTCGTGTTCGTGGATGGTTATCCCATCACCGAGGAAGCCGGCGTTGACGGCTCCCCCGTTCTGAAGAACGTTGCCGGTATCGCCTTCAAGGAAGAGCAGTGCGGCTATCTGGCTGGTTACGCTGTCGTCAAGGAAGGCTTCACCAAGCTGGGCTTCACCGGCGGTGGCGGCGGCACCAACCCCGCCTGCTGCCGTTACGGCTATGGCTTCGTCCAGGGCGCTGACGCCGCTGCCAAGGAGCTGGGCGTGAAGGTCGATATGAACTATTCCTGGCAGTATGGCGCCAGCTTCTCCGCTTCCCCCGAGCTGCAGACCATGGTTTCCGGCTGGTACGAGGCCGGCACTGAGGTCGTGTTCGCCTGCGGCGGCTCCATGTTCGCCTCCGTGGCCGCTGCTGCCGGCGCTGCCGACGGTAAGGTCGTGGGCGTGGACGTTGACCAGTCCACCGAGTCCGACACCGTCATCACCTCCGCTATGAAGGGCCTGGCCGACTCCGTGCAGTGGGCTCTGGGCAAGTTCTACAGCAACGAGTTTGCCTCCATCGGCGGTATGGGCACCTCCCTGGGCGCCAGCGAGAACGCTGTGGGTCTGCCCACCGCTACCTGGTCCCTGACCAAGTGGACTGTTGACGAGTACAACACCATGCTGAAGGACATCGTTGACGGCAAGATCACCATCGACAGCGATTACAACAACCTGAAGTCCACCGACAACGTCACCCTGAACATCATCTGATCGTTCCGTCCGGACGTATAGCCAAAAAGGTTACATAAAATCCCGGGAGCGCTTCAGCGCTCCCGGGATTTTTCTTGTCAAAAAAGCCTCGCAGAGTTTGGTGCCCGCAGGCGGCAAAGCAAATGCAATCATTTTTTGCCGGGGCGTGTACCTGGCAAAAATACTTCCTCCCCCACGCTCACGCCTTGGGCTGCTGCTGGGTGATGCAGTGGATGTTGCCGCCGCCGAAGGCCACCTCCCGGGTCTGGACCCCCACGATCTGCCGGTCCGGGAACATCTGCTGCAGCTGCTGGATGGCCAGCTGGTCGTTTTCGTCGCCGTACTGAGGGGCGATAACGGCCCCGTTGACGATGAGGAAATTCATATACGAGGCGATGCTGACCTCGCCGTTTTCCCGGGGTACGGTACCCTCCACGGCGTCGATGGTCTCCGCCCCCTCCAGACAGCAGGGCTTCTTCGTCAGGCACAGCTTGTGCACCGTCAGCCGCCGGCCCTTGGCGTCGGTGGCCTGGCTCAGGGTGCGGAAGGCGTCCTGGGCCGCCTGATAGAAGGGGTTCTCCGGGTCCTCGGTCCAGATGCAGGCCACCTCCCCCGGGGCCACGAAGCAGGCCACGTCGTCAATGTGGCCGTTGGTCTCATCGGGGTCGATACCGTCCCGCAGCCAGATGACCTTCTCGCACCCCAGATAGCCGCAGAGCTTTTCTTCGATATCCCGGCGGCTCAGCTCCGGGTTCCGGCCCGGGGACAGCAGGCACATCTCCGTGGTCAGCACCGTGCCCTGGCCGTCCACATGGATGGACCCGCCCTCCAGCACGAAGCCGTCGGTGCGGTAGCTGTCCACCCCCTCCAGCTCGCAGATTTTCCGGGCCACCAGATCGTCCTGGTCCCAGGGAAAGTACAGCCCGTCATGCAGGCCGCCCCAGGCGTTGAAGGTCCAGTCCACCGCCCGCAGGTCCCCCTGATCGTTTTTCACAAAGGTGGGGCCGCAATCCCGGACCCAGGCGTCGTTGCTGGTCATTTCCACCACCCGGATGTCCTCCGGCAGCCGGGCCCGGGCGTTCTGAAACTGGTCGGGATTCACGCACACCGTCACCGGCTCGAACCGGGCGATGGCCCGGGCCACGTCGGCAAAGGCCTGCTGGGCGGGCTTGGCCCCGCCCCGCCAGTTGTCGGGCCGCTGGGGCCACAGCATCCACACGCCGGTCTGCTCCTCAAATTCCCCGGGCATGCGATACCCGTCCTGCCGGGGGGTGGTTCCCACAATACGTTTTGCCATAGTCGTTATCCTCCTGATCTGGGTTGATGGTGCCGCCGGACGGCGATGAGCAGCTCGCCCAGCAGCACGCTGATGACAGAGCCCACGGTAATGGGCAGAATGGTGGCCAGAGTCTCCCGGTCCGTGGACAGAGGCACGGCGGTGAACAGAATGGACAGGCCGATGAGCACCATGGGCACATAGGCCAGCACCCGCAGCATTCCCGGGCCTCCCGGCACCCGGAAGGGCCGCTCCGCCTGCGGATACTTCCGCCGCAGGGCCAGAAACGCCGGAAACACCGGCATATAGCTCAGCAGCAGCATCACCAGGTTCAGGGCGAAGAAGCTCCAGAACAGGGAGGAATCCGGGCTTACCGCCTGGATGGCAGCTCCCAGCAGGCACACCGCCGAGGCTACGATCCCGCTGACCAGGGCCGAGCCCACGGGCATATCGTTGTCCTTCCGCCGCCGGGTGAACACGGCGGGCATGTCTCCCCGCTCGGCGGCATAGGCGGCGGTGGAGTTGACCCCCATGGACCAGGAGATCATGTTGCCGAACAGCGTCACCAGGAACAGCAGGGCCACAATGCCCACCAGCACCCCGCCGGTGCGGCCGGTCATCAGGGACACGGCGTCGATGAGGCCGGAGTCCACGCTGATGTCCCGGGTGGGGACGGCGGCCCCGATGCCGAAGGCGGAGAACAGATAGATGGCGGCGATCACCACGCCGCCGGTGACGATGGCCTGGGGGATCTGCCGCCGGGGGTCCGCCATGCTTCCGGCATAGGTGCACACCACCTCAAAGCCCAGGAAGTTGAAGATGATGACAGAGATATACGACAGGCTGTCCAGGTCGAAGGAGGGCAGGAAGGTCCCGGCGGACATGTCGTTGACAAAGCCGTTCCGGGCCACATACACAATGCCCAGCACCCCCACCGTCACCGCCAACAGAATTTTGATGGCGGCGCTGAGATTCAGAATGACGATGCTGTCGCACACCGGGTAAAAGGCCACCACCGTGACGATCCAGATAAAGGCCAGCTGGATCACCAGGGACCACACCGGCCCCGGCTGCCAGCCCAGCACATAGCCCAGCAGCTCCGGACACATCACCGCCAAAGACGCCATCCACAGGGGAAAGTTGATCCAGTAGTACCAGGAGGCCCGGGCGCCCCAGCGGGAGTCGGGCCAGGCGGTGTGGATCCAGTCATACAGGCCGCCGTCCCCGGGAAAGGCGGTGCCCAGCTCCGAGGAGATCAGCCCATAGGGCAGCAGAAACGCCAGGATCATGAACAGCCACCAGAAATACTGGCTGTTGCCGATGGAGGCCACCGGGGCGGCGGCCTCCGCCACGAACACCACGCATATGACGGACAGCACCACGTCCGCCAGGCGGAATTTGCGTTTCTCCATGTCAGCTCAGGCCCCGGTCCGCCATAAAGCGCTCCAGCTGCTCCCGGGCGGCGGCCTCCTCCAGTTCGGTGTGCTGCGGGCGGCAGCGGGTGAAATAGACCAGCAGGCCTCGCATGGCCGTCAGCCGGTTTCCGGCCTGCTCCCAGCACAGGGAGGCGGCGGAGTCCGCCACCTCGTCGGTGACGTCCTCGCCCCGGGTGGCGGGCAGGCAGTGGAGGAACTTGCAGCCGATGGCCCCCAGGCTCATCAGCTCCCGGTTCACCTGATAGTCGTGGAACACCTCCACCCGCTGCTCCTTGGGCATCTCGTTTTCATACAGGCCGTACCACACGTCGGTGTAGAGGAAGTCCGCGTCCCGGACGGCGCTGCGGTCGTCTGTGACCAGGAAGCTGCCGCCGCTTTCCCGGCAGTTTCGCTCCATAATGGCCTGGTGGCCGTCGGTCAGCTGATGGCCCTTGGGGCCGTAGTGGACGAATTTCATGCCCAGGTGGGTGGTGATGAAGCCCAGGGAGGCGCACACCTGGGTGCCGTCGCCTACGAACACCACCTTGCAGTCCGACAGCTTCTTCCCCCGGGGCAGGTGCTCCGCCATGGTGCACAGGTCGCCGATCTCCTGGGTGGGGTGGTTGTAGTCGGACATACCGTTGAGCACCGGAATGGAGCAGGCCCGGGCCAGGTCCACAATGGTGCGGTGCTGGATGACCCGGGCCATCACCACGTCCACCAGATAGCTCAGCACCCGGCCGGTGTCCTCGATGGTCTCGTGTCCCCCCAGCTGGATCATGCCGGGGCCCAGATACTGGGCGTGGCCCCCCAGCTGGCTCATGGCCGTTTCAAAGGACACCCGCGTCCGGGTGGAGGACTGCTGAAAGATCATGCCCAGGTTCATGTGCCGCAGCAGCGGCGGGTAATAGCCGCCCCGGATGGCGTCCTTGATGGACAGGCTCAGCTGGATCATGTCCAGCAGCTCCCGGGCCGAAAAGTCGTTGGTGTCGATAAAATCCTTGACCATATGGTTTCCCTCCTGCAAGAAATCGTTGGAATTTTTTGCGTTCGGCCATAGTATGCGCCGGGAGGGAACGCGATATGCAAAGGTTTTTCGACAGTCTCAAAAAAGGTTTTTTGACAACCGGCGCGCTATTTTTCGCTGGATATAAATCCGGAAAAACCCGCTTTTTTCAGCCTTTCCAGCATTTTTTCGGCGTTGTTTCGGTTGGCGAAGGCCCCCACCTGCACCCGGAACAGGCCGTCTCCCTTGGGCTGGGGCGCGGGCTTTTCCGCCTGGACCGGAGCATAGGCCACCCCCAGATACTGGCAGAGGCCCCGGGCGATGGCCTCGCCGATTTCATCGGTGTGCTGGATGATCCACCGGGCCGTTTCCGGATTGTCGTGAAATTCGCACTCCACATAGGCGGTGGGAGCCGCCGGGGTCCGCACCTCATACAGCCGGGAATTGGCCTGGATATTCTCCGAGGTCCCCGGAGTCAGCGGCGCCAGGGCGCCGAAGACCGCCCGGCAGGCGTCGTACCCCTTTCCGGGCACGGCAAAGCAGAACAGCCGGGTGCCGGTGACCTTTCCGTTGAAGGCATTGGTGTGGACGCAATTGTGGATGTCCGCCCCAAAAGCGTTGGATTCAGCGCATCTTTGGGCCATGCTGGTTCCAAATTTTGCCAGCTGCACCTCCACGCCGCAGCGGCGCAGGGCGGCGGCCTCCGCCTCGGCGATCCTCTGGCACTGGACATGCTCATTGGTATTGCCCCAGGCGTATTTGTTTTCCACCTGGTCGCTGGGACTGATATAAACTCGTTTGGCCATTTTGGTTCCCCCTCCCCTTTCATGCTATGCGGCGCTTTGGATTTTGCCAATAAAAATACCGGAATCGGCAGAAAATCTGCCGGTTCCGGTATTTTTGGCTCCATTTTATGTCTGGTCGCAGGTGATGTCCATGGCGACAGGCGGGATATTCTCCAGGGCAATATAACCGGCAGAACGGCGAATGTAGTCAAAAACATCCTCTCTTTCGTCCAATTCGTCGCTGCACAGCTCGTCCTCAAGCTGGAGACGGCCCTTCACGTCCGGAAATCCGATATCCAGCAGGATCTCCACCGATCCGCCCTCCCTATCCGGGAACTGGCGGGTCAGAGCGAAGTGAATCCACTCCGGTTCTTCGCCGAAGGGGTCGGTTATACAGGTGATCAAATCGTCCTGAATTTCCACATTTTCCACGGGAATCCGGCACATTTCCTCGAAATAAGTGAGAATTTCCGGAAGGGCGGCGGTATCGGGGATTTTCTCCCGCAGGGAGTCCGCCAGCTGGCGGCCCAGGAGGACGGCCGGGTTGTTCGTGGGAGGTTCTGCGCGTTTTTGTTTGGATTTCTTCTGCTTTTTCTGAAAAATACGGTCAAAAATGCTCATTTTTGTTTCTCACTTTCTGATGCTTCTTCCACATTTTCCCAGCAGAGGGCGGCGGCATAGCCCTCCGGGGCCGGGAGCAGGGAGAAGGAATAGCCGGGGACGGAGCAAATAATGGATGAACCGCTTAAATCGAAGTGAACGTGCCGGATTTGGCCCAAAACGCCTCCGCGGCACTTGATAAGCGCCTCTTTCAGGGTCCAGAGCCGGAAGAAATCCGCGTCACAGCGCACAGATTCCCGCTCCTGCAGCGATAAAATGTCCATCAGCCGGGGCGGAACCGGACGGATTTTCTCCACGTCGATGCCCACGGGGACATCCGACACGGCACAGGCCACCAGGCCGTGGCTGTGGCTGATGTTGAAATAACAGTCACTTGCCATTGGTTTACCGTTATTTCCGATAAAAACTGTCCCGGGACAGGGCGGGATGTCCCGTTTTTGGGGGTTTTTGTCCCGGTACAAAGCCAGCATCTCCCGGGACAGGGCATGCCCCGTCTCGTGGTCGTCGCCATGGGACCACACAAAGCGCCACTCCGTCATCCGAACAGGGTGATCTGGCTGGTGTCCGCCATACCGGCGAAGGCGCCCAGGGCTTTCAGCTGCTCGATGTGGGTTTTGGACAGCTTGCTGCAGCAGGTGGAAAATTCTTCCACGGAGATGAAGGTCTTGCCCTTCCGCTTTTCCACGGTGTCCTGGGCGGCGGTCTCCCCCAGGCCCCGGACGGAGATGAAGGGGGGCAGCAGGCCGTTGTCGGTGATCTTGAAGGCGGTGGCCTGGGACTCGTAGATGTTGATGGTGTCGAAGTGGAAGCCCCGGAGATAGAACTCGTAGCACACCTCCAGGGTGACCATCAGGTTCTGCTCCACGGCGGTGGCGTCCTTGTTGTTTTCGATTTCGCGGATCTTCCGCTTGACGGCGTCGATGCCGGCGCAGCAGTATTCCGCGTCAAAGGCCTTGGCCCGGACGGTGAAGAAGGTGGCGTAAAACGCCAGGGGCTCGTGGACCTTGAACCAGGCGATGCGGAAGGCCATCATCACATAGGCCACGGCGTGGGCCTTGGGGAACAGATAGCCGATCTTGGCCAGGGAGTCAATGTACCAGTCGGGCACCTGGTGGGCCCGCATGGCGTCCTCCCACCCGTCCTGGAAGCCGCCCTTTTTCACCTTGCCCTTCCGGACGGCCTCCATGATCTTGAAGCTCATCTTGGGGTCCAGACCCATATGGATGAGATAGAGCATGATGTCGTCCCGGCAGCCCACGGTTTCCAGAACGGAGGCGGTGCCGCTGACGATCAGGTCCCGGGCATTGCCCAGCCACACGTCGGTGCCGTGGGAGAAGCCGGACAGGCGCACCAGGGTATTGAAATCCTTGGGCTGGGTATCCACCAGCATGCCCCGGGTGAACCGGGTGTTGAACTCCGGAATGGCCACGGCCCCGGTGGGGCCTAACAGCTCGTCGTTTTCAAAGCCCAGGACCCGGGAGGAGGTGAAGATGCTCATGGTGTCCGGGTCGTCCAGGGGGATGGCCCGGGCGTTGACCCCGGTGAGGTCCTCCAGCATACGGATCATGGTGGGGTCATCGTGGCCCAGCATGTCCAGCTTCAGCAGGTTATCCTCCATGCAGTGGTATTCAAAATGGGTGGTGATGGTGTCGGCGTCCTCGGCGTCGGCGGGGTGCTGGACGGCGGTGAAATCCTCCACGTCCATATCGTCGGGGACCACCACCAGGCCGCCGGGGTGCTGGCCGGTGGTGCGGCGGACGCCTACGCAGCCCTGGGTCAGGCGGTTTACCTCGGCATTGCCGGCGGTGAGGCCCCGCTCGTCCAGGTATTTGCGGACGAAGCCGAAGGCGGTTTTCTCCGCCAGGGTGCCGATGGTGCCGGCCCGGAACACCTGGGTCTGGCCGAACATCTCGATGGCGTGGCGGTGTGCCCGGGCCTGGTACTCGCCGGAGAAGTTCAGGTCGATATCCGGCACCTTGCCGCCGCCGTAGCCCAGGAACGTCTCAAAGGGGATGTCGAACCCGTCCTTGACGTATTTCGTGCCGCACTCCGGGCAGCATTTGTCCGGCATATCCGCCCCGCAGCCGTAGCTGCCGTCGGTGACAAATTCCACGTTGCGGCAGTTGGGGCAGCGGTAGTGAGGCGGCAGGGAGTTCACCTCGGTGATGCCGGACATATAGGCCACCAGAGAGGAGCCAACGGAGCCACGGGAGCCCACCAGATAGCCGTTTTCCAGACTGCGCTGCACCAGCTTCTGGGCGGACATATACACCACGTCGTATTTGCCCAGGATGCTGCCCAGCTCCACGTTCAGCCGGTCCACCACCAGCTGGGGAGGCTGGTCGCCGTACAGGGCGTGGCACTTGTCCCAGACCAGGCGGTTCAGGTCCTCCTGGGAGTTTTCCAGCCGGGGCGGGAACAGCTGGCCCGGAGGCAGCAGCTCGATCTCCTCCACCAGGTCGGCGATGCGGCGGGGGTTGTCGATGACCACCTGGCGGGCCAGCTCCTCCCCCAGATAGGAGAACTCCTCCAGCATCTCGGTGGTGGTCTTGAAGTAGATGGGCAGAGGCGCGTCGGCATCGGGGAACTTCTTGCTGGCCAGAAGGATATGGCGGTAAGCCTCGTCCTCCGGCTCCTGGAAGTGGACGTCGCCGGTGGCGCAGACGGGCTTGTTCAGCTCCCGGCCCAGGCGGACGATGGTGCGGTTGAACTCCCGCAGCTCCTCCTCCGACTGGACGTCGCCGTTGCGGAGCATGAACATATTGTTGCAGATGGGCTGAATTTCCAGATAGTCGTAAAACGACGCGATGCGCCTGAGCTCGGCCCAGTCCTTGTGGTCCTTCACCGCCTGGAACAGCTCCCCGGCCTCGCAGGCGGAGCCGACGATGAGCCCCTCCCGGTGGGCCATCAGCTCGGTTTTGGGGATGATGGGCACCCGCTTGAAGTATTGCAGGTTGGAGGCGGAGATCAGCTGGTACAGGTGCTTGAGGCCCATTTTGTTCTTGGCCAGCAGGATGATGTGTTTGGGAAAGCGGCTGGACTTGCTGCCCCGGGGCCGCAGCTTCAGCATCTGGGGGTTGATGTCCTGGAGGCGGCGGATGCCCAGTTCTTTTTCCATCTTCTGGAAAAACGGGATCAGCATATAGGCCACCATGGCCGCGTCGTCGGAGGCCCGGTGGTGGTTGAAGGCAGGCAGGTCCAGATACTCGGCCACAATGTCCAGCTTGAACTTGTGCAGCTCCGGCAGGAGATTCTGGGCCAGGATCAGGGAGTCCACATAGGTGGGGTCAAAGGGGATGCCCTCCCGGCGGCAGCCGGCCCGGATGAAGCTGATGTCAAACTCGGCGTTGTGGGCCGCCAGGGGTCGGCCGCCCACAAAGTCCAGAAAGGCCCGCAGGGCCTCCTCCTGGCTGGGGGCGCCCTCCAGCATCTCGTCGGTGATGCCGGTGAGCTGGACGATGTTGGGGGCCAGTTTCCGCTGGGGGTCTACGAAGGTCTGGAACCGCTCCTTGACCTCCCCGTGGTCCAGAACCACGGCGCCAATCTCGGTGATGACGTCAGTCTCCTTACTCAGGCCGGTGGTCTCCAGGTCGAAGCAGACGATGGGCTCGTCCAAATCCTGGTCCTGCTCCCCCCGGACGGTGAGACGCTCGTCCACATTGTTGATGTAGTAGGCCTCGGTGCCCAGAAGGACCTTGCACTTGCCCTTGCCGGCGCTCCAAGCGTCGGGAAAGGACTGGGCCACCCCGTGGTCGGTGATGGCAACGGCGGGGTGCCCCCACTGGATGGCCCGCTTCACCGCATCCTTGGTGTCGGTGAGGGCATCCATCAGGGACATCTTGGTGTGGAGGTGGAGCTCCACCCGCTTTTCCGGGGCGTTGTCCTGCTTCACGGTTTTTTCCGCGGTCTCGATGATCAGGGGTTCCAGGACCATGTCGTTGTCAAACCGGTTGAGGTTCAGCCGGCCGGAGATTTTCAGGTGCATGCCCACCTTCACCCCGTTGACGATGGGGGTCCCCTCGTCCCCCGGCATGAACTTGCTGACCCGGATGGAACTGGTGTAGTCAGTGATGTCAAAGCTGATGACCCAGGCGTTGCGCTTCTTCAACTCCCGGTGCTCCACCGCGAACACGTCCCCCTCGACGGTGACCACCCCCATGTCCAGCTCCAGGGTGTGCATGGGCTTGGGGGCCTTTTTGATCTGCCGGGTGCCATAGATCCGCTGGGAGGAAAAGCCCCGGGCCTCCTTGTGGGCGGCCATGGC
>UQUC01000040.1 GCA_900544105.1 uncultured Oscillibacter sp.
TGGTCTTTTCCTCCGTGTTCTTCGCCATCCGCCAGAATGTGCGGGACCTGAGCCGGCAACTGCTCTACCAGGTGGCTCAGAATGAGAGTTCTCTCGGGACCGGCGGGCTTCCCAGCGCTCAGATCACCATTGGGGATCATCACGTGGTCCTGCTCCCCTATTTTACCGTCAATGTCTATCCCAACACCAGCGGCTATCTGGCGGACGTCACCGGTGGAACCTATGCCAACCTGGACGACAGCGAAACTCTGACCGCCATTTTGCAGGACTGTCTGCACCAGCCTCAGAACGAAGGCGTGATTCAGGATTATCATCTGCGCTATCTGCGGCAGGATCGGGGTTTTTACACCCGTCTGGCCTTTGTGGACATGTCCATGGAGCAGGCCACATTGCAGGAGATCATGGGCTCCTATCTGCAAATCGGTCTGGCGGCGCTGCTGCTGCTTCTGGGCGTCTCCATCCTGCTGGCCCGGTGGGCCACCCGCCCGGTGGCAAAGGCCTGGCAGCAGCAGCGGCAGTTCCTTTCCGACGCCTCTCACGAGCTGAAGACGCCGCTGACCGTGATCCTCTCCAATGCGGAACTGCTGGAGGCGGCGCCGCTGGAGGACCGCCCGGCCCGGTGGGCGGACAACATCCGCTCCGAGGCCGGACAGATGAAGTCCCTGGTGGAGGAGATGCTGACCCTGGCCCGGGCGGACAATGCGGTTCCCACGGCGGTGATGGGGGAGGTCTCGCTCTCCGACCTGGCCACGGACTGCGTACTGGCCTTTGAACCGGTGGCCTTTGAGACGGGAAAACCTCTGGAGGAGCAGATCACAGCGGACGTTACCGTGATGGGAGACGCAGACCGCCTGCGGCGGCTGATCTCCATTCTGCTGGACAATGCTGTGAAATACGGTGCGGAGGGCGGCCATATCACCTTGACGCTGGAAAAAGCGGACCGGCAGGCCCGGCTCACCGTTTCCAATCCCGGTGAACCCATCCCGCCGGAGCATCTGGCCCACCTGTTTGAGCGTTTTTACCGGGCGGACGCCTCCCGTGGGGAAAAATCCGGATTTGGATTGGGGCTGGCCATTGCGGACACCATCGCCCGGGAACATAAGGGCGTGCTGAAGGCGGAAAGCGATGCGGCGTCCACCCGCTTTATCTTCACTATGCCATTGAAAAAACAAGCATAAAAGAATGAACTAAAAAAGCGGAACGGAGAAACTCTCCGTTCCGCTTCTTGCTATTTACTGCCTTTTACGCCTTTTTCACCTTGCGGGCCATGATCTCCGGGTCCACGCAGAAGAAGGTGAACTCACCTGTGGCCAACAGCTTCTCATCCTCACCCAGGATGTCCACCGCCACCAGGCAAGTGGAGTGGCCCCGGTGCCGTACCCGGGCATCGGCCTGGATCTCACCCTCAGACTGGTTGCGCAGGAAGTGAAGGGCGCTGGTCTGCGTGACGTAATTGCGACCATCGGTATGGGCGGCAAAGCCGGTGGCATTGTCTGCCATGGCGTAGATAGCGCCGCCGTGGACCATGCCATAGGAGTTTTTGCTCTCCGGCTGGATATTCAGCCGGAATACGGCGTGGTCTTCCTCTACCATGACCATCTCAATATGGTTGTAAGTGGCAAAGAGATTTTTGCGCTCTTTGTCCTTAAACATTTCAATTGTAATTTCGTCCATTTTGTTTTCGTATACCTTTCTATTGTACTACTTTTTGAGTGTATCACATATTTTCTCTGAATTCTACTCTTTTTTTGAATTCGGGGTTGACAAACGAAAAATGCGTGCTATTATGAACATATGAACAGACATTCAAGCGAAAGGGGGCCGCTTATGGAGGACCGCTACAACGTGGAGTGCTGTGAATTCATGCATGCCCACGATGAGATCGTAGAGAGAGTACAAAAGGAGATGCCAGGAGAAGATACCCTGTATGATCTGACAGAACTGTTCCGGATCTTCGGTGATTCCACCCGTATCCGCATCCTGTATGTGCTCTTTGAGGCAGAGATGTGCGTGTGCGACATCGCGGCGCTGCTGGGAATGACCCAATCCGCTATTTCCCATCAGCTCAAGGCACTGAAAAACGCCCGGCTGGTAAAATCCCGGCGAGATGGCAAAACGGTGTTTTACTCTCTGGCGGACGATCATGTGAAAACCATCATCGATCAGGGATTAGAGCATATTCTGGAGTAATTTTTGATTTCCAATTCAGTTCTCATAAATATTAAAATCAGGAGGAAGCTATTATGAAGAAGCATTACAAGTTCGAGATCGACTGCGCCAACTGTGCTGCCAAGGTGGAGGAAGCCATTAAGAAGATCGATGGCGTCAACAATGCCACGGTGAGCTTCATGACCCAGAAGCTGACGCTGGACGCCGATGACGCCCGTTTTGACGAGATCCTGCAAAAGGTCGTGGCTGCCGCGAAGAAGATCGAGCCAGACTGCGAACTGCACCTGTAAGAACTGCCGCAGGTGACGCTTTGCCCGTTTCCTAAAAAGGAGGATACGATGACGACCCTTTCCAAAAAGCAAAGAAAAATGCGGAACCGCATCCTGATCGCGGCAGCTCTGCTGGTTCTGGTCAAGCTGCTGCCCCTTACCGGCTGGATCCGGGGGCTGTGCTGTCTGGCACCGTATTTCATCATCGGCTACGATGTGCTGCGGAAGGCGGCACTGGGCATTATCAATGGGCAGGTCTTTGACGAAAACTTCCTGATGGCCCTTGCCACCGTGGGCGCTTACGCTACCGGAGAGTTTGACGAGGCTGTATTCGTCATGCTATTCTACCAGACCGGCGAGTTGTTCCAGGACTATGCCGTGGGCAAGTCCCGGAGCTCCATCGCCGCGCTGATGGACATTCGTCCGGACACCGCCCATCTGGAAACGGAAAGCGGCTTGGAAACGGTGGATCCGGAGGATGTGGCCGTAGGTGCCGTCATCGTGGTGAAGCCCGGCGAGCGGGTGCCGCTGGACGGCACGGTGTTAGAGGGCGGCTCCACACTGGATACTGCCGCCCTCACCGGCGAATCCCTGCCCCGAAGCATCCGTGTGGGCGATGACATCATCAGCGGCTGCGTGAACCTGACGGGTTTACTGCGGGTGACGGTGACAAAGCCCTGTGAGGAATCCACGGTTTCCAAAATTCTGGAGCTGGTGGAAAATTCCAGCGAGAAAAAGGCCGTCAGCGAGCAGTTCATCACCCGGTTTGCCAAATACTATACCCCCTGTGTAGTATACGCGGCGCTGGCCCTGTTCCTGATCCCTGCGGTCCTGCTGGCGGCGCTGCCCACCCTTCCCGGATTTTTAGCGGGCACCGTCTGGACGGACTGGCTCCACCGGGCCCTGACCTTCCTGGTCATCTCCTGCCCCTGCGCGCTGGTGATCTCCGTACCGCTGAGCTTTTTTGGCGGCATCGGCGGCGCCTCCAAGTGCGGTATTCTGGTCAAGGGCGGCAACTATCTGGAAGCTCTGGCCAAAGCGGACACCGTGGTGTTTGACAAGACAGGCACCCTGACGAAAGGCACCTTTGCCGTATCCGCCGTCCATCCGGAGGCGGGTTTTGAAGCAGATCAGGTGCTGGAATACGCGGCTTTGGCGGAGCAATATTCCACGCACCCCATCGCCGTCTCTCTGCGGGAGGCCTGCAAAAACGAAATGGACCGCAGCCGGGTCGCCAACGTGGAGGAGATCGCCGGACACGGTATCATGGCGGAAGTGGACGGCAAGCGCGTCGGTGTGGGTAACAGCCGCTTGATGGAGCGTCAGAGTGTCAACTGGCTGCCCTGTGAGCTGCCCGGCACCATCGTCCATGTGACCATCGACGGCTTCTACGCCGGGCATATCGTGATCGCAGATCAGCCCAAGCCCGACGCGAAAGAGGCTATCGCCCGACTGAAGGCGCTGGGCGTGAAAAAGACGGTCATGCTCACCGGCGACACCGGGGAAGTGGCTCATACGGTGGCGGACGCTCTGGGATTGGACGAGTACCATGCGGAGCTGCTGCCTGCCGATAAGGTGGCGCGGGTAGAGGGACTGCTGAAGCAGGAGACCGGTAAGCTGGCCTTTGTAGGCGACGGCATCAACGATGCGCCGGTACTGACCCGCGCGGACATCGGTATTGCCATGGGCGGCCTGGGCAGCGACGCAGCCATCGAAGCTGCCGACATCGTGCTTATGGACGATCAGCCCACCAAGATTGCCGCAGCCATCCGCATTGCCCGCAAAACGGTACGGATCGTGCGGGAGAATATCGTCTTTGCCCTGACGGTGAAAGCCATCGTTCTGGTGATGGGCGCGCTGGGCAAGGCTCCCATGTGGCTGGCAGTGTTTGCCGACGTAGGCGTGGCATTTTTGGCCATTCTCAACGCTATGCGCTGCCTGTATACAGAAAAGGATATGAAATAACACCGCAGCCCCGCCGTGTATCTGAACGGCGGGGCGGTGTTCTATTATTCTGGCACCCAGCAAAAAAGGAACAGGGAGGGCACAGCCCTCCCTGTTCCTTTTATTCAGCGCAGATCGGATACAATGTTGTCCACGGCGTTGTCCACAGCGATACCCAGCTTACGGATGCTTTTCCCCACCTGTGTTTTCATGGGGTCCCGTCCGTAGGGCGACATCATACCCATTGCGGCGCCAGCCAGCAGACCGGCGCTCATGCCGACCCAAAATCCGGCACAACCTTTCATGCTCCGTCACTCCTTTTTTGGTCTGAGGGTAGTATGCCCGGAGAAACGGAAAGCATGATGGAAACTCATTCCAGAATCACGCCGCCGCCCACCACGGCGTCTCCGTCATAGAGGACAACGAACTGTCCCGGCGTCACTGCCCGCTGGGGTTCCCGGAACCGCAGGCGTACCTGTCCGCCGGACAGCGGCTCCGCCACGGCCTCCGCTTCCCGCTGGGAATAGCGGGCCTTGACGGTGACGGTCATAGGGGCGGTCAAAGCGGGAATGGAGATCCAGTTCCAGTCTCCGGCAATCAGCTCTGAGGTGAACAGGTCCTCATTGTGACCCAGATAGACGGCATGGTCCACCGGGTCCTTCCGCAGGACATACAGCGGCGGCTCGATCGCAAGGCCCAGTCCCTTGTGCTGGCCCTTGGTGTAGCGGATGAACCCCTTGTGCTGGCCTAAGACGCGACCCTCCCGGTCCACAAACGGCCCGGTGGGGGATTCGTGTCCCACGCAGCGGGTAATGAAGCCTACATAGTCTCCGTCCGGCACGAAGCAGATGTCCTGACTGTCCCGTTTTTTGGCATTGATCAGACCGTGAGCCTCCGCCAAGGCCCGCACCGCCGGTTTTTCCAAATCACCCAAGGGGAACAGCGTCCGGGAAAGCTGCTCCTGCGTCAAACGGCAGAGAAAGTAGCTCTGGTCCTTGGAACGGTCCGTCCCCCGGCAGAGAAGGTGACGGCCGGTGGCAGGGTCCTGCCGGAGCTTGGCGTAGTGGCCTGTGGCCAGATAGTCCGCCCCCAGCTTTCGGGCGGCGTCCCACATGGCGCCGAACTTGATCCGCCGGTTGCAGAATACGCAGGGATTCGGCGTGCGGCCCGTCTCATATTCCCGGATGAAATAGTCGATGACCGTTGCCCGGAATTCCGGGGAGAGGTCCATATCGTAGAAGGGAAGCCTCAGCAGGGATGCCACGGCCCGGGCGTCGGAGCCGTCATCCGGAAGGAGGTCTGCCGGTAAAGGCAGACCGCTTAACAGGGACAGATGCAGGCCGCTGACGGCGTATCCCTGCTCTTGCAGCAAGACCGCGGCGGCAGAGCTGTCCACTCCGCCGCTCATTCCCAAAAATACCTGTGCCATGGAAGCCTCCTGTGTGTCAATGCGTATTCCAGATCGTATTATGTCGAATAGATATGCCAAATGGTATTTAAAGAACTATCGCGTAGAAAAAGAAAAGCGGCTTTGCGCCGCTTTTCTGGGGTTACGATAAAACGGTAAAATTTTCGTTACGGTAAGGAAGAGTGTGCGCGGGAAACCCAAGAGGGGTGTCCTGCGCCATTGAAATCAAACATTTTCAGAACTTTACAAAAGTTCTGAAAATAAGGTCAGCGGGGCGAAAAAAATTTTTCGGCACGCTGAAGCGGCTTTGCGCCGCTTTCCTGAGGGTACGATAAAACGGTAAACTTTTATTTGCCTGCTATTCCAGATTCCGCACGGCAAACGCATCAGAGGGAAGCGCGTCCGCCAACCCCAGCAGTGGGCGGCTAAAGCCGCCATTGTAGACGGAGGGGATGTCGGAAAGTTGACTGCCCAGCTGCCGGTCCGGAAGAGAGACCATAAAGCGGCTGCCCTTGCCGGGGGCGGACTCCACGGTGATGCTCCCGCCGTGCTTTTCCGCGATGGCCCGGCATAGGGGAAGGCCCAGACCCAAGCCATAGGGCGCAGGGGAGGGATGGCCCGGCTGGAAACAGCCGTCGAACAGATGGGCCATCCGCTCCGGCGGGATGCCGCAGCCAGTGTCGCTAACGGTCAGTCGCAAAGTCTCACCGCTTTTTTTCAGCTCCACCGTGACGGCGCCGCCGGCAGGCGTAAATTTCAGCGCGTTGGAAAGCAAGTGATAAAGCATCTGCTCCACGGCGGCAGGATGAATGGCGCAGACCCGCCGATCCATGGCACAGACAAATTTCAACTGAATACCCAACTGTTCTGCCAGATCCGCAGAGGACTCGCAGACCTCAGAGACCAGCTTTACCAGATCAGCGTCCCGCAGAGACAGTGTCTGACTGTCTGACAGATACTCTGCGGCGGACATACTGTTGACCAGCCGCAGCAGCCGGAAAAAACTTTGCTCCAAAATGGCGGCCTTAGCGTCCAAGGCTGGGTCCTGCTCCCGCTGCTCCGGAGGAATGACCTGAGAAGCCGCCAGGTAGAGATTGCTGAGCAGGCTGCGCATCTGGTTGGCAATGTTCGGCAGCAGAGCTGCCTCGGTCCCGTGCTGCTCCATAACAGTGCCTCACTTTCTGTTTTGCATCAAAACTATCATAAGCCGCAGAGTGAAAATTACACCAGGAAAACATTTCCCGGTGCGGGATGGTATCAATCAGCATATCAAAGATTCAGAAAGAAAACAAGAATTTTGTCGAAAATTTGAAATAATTTAACTTTTCACAAGTAAACGATTTGGTAAACGATGTGCTATGCAAAGGGGCTAAGAGCCGTTGAAAAAGGCGGATTTAAATTTACAGATCGTCCATTTCACCTTTTAGAAAATGCGCCTATAATGAAAGCAACAAATCAACGCCCAAAGGGCAGGAGGGATCTGTTTATGGCGATCAAGGTAGGCATTAACGGATTTGGACGCATTGGCCGTGTGGCTCTGCGGATCATGGTGGAGCGTGGCAGCAGCAGTTATCAGATCTGCGGCATCAACCTGCGGAATGCGGACTTGGATTACATGGTCTACCAGGTGAAATATGACTCCGTGTTCCGGACTTTCCGGGATACGGTGGAGCACGATGACCGGCACCTCATCATTAACGGCAAGAAGATCCGGGTATACAGCGAAAGCGATGCTTCCCAGATCCCCTGGGATGACTGCGGCGCGGAGTATATCATCGAATCCACCGGCGTGTTCAACACCGTGGAAAAGGCCGGCGCCCATCTGCAAAACGGCGCGAAAAAGGTCATCATCTCAGCCCCGTCCAAGGATGACATCATGCCCACCTTCGTCATGGGCGTCAACCATCTGAAGTACACCCCGGATATGAACGTGGTGTCCAACGCCTCCTGCACCACCAACTGCCTGGCCCCCATGACCAAGGTCATCAATGATACCTTCGGTATCCGGCAGGCCCTTATGTCCACCATCCACTCCGCCACCGCCAAGCAAAAGGCTGTGGACTCCCGCGCGGGCCGGGACTGGCGGACGGGCCGCAGCGTTCTGGGCAACATTATCCCCTCCAGCACCGGTGCTGCCAAGGCTGTGGGCCAAGTGATCCCGGAACTGAAGGGCAAAATGACCGGCATGAGCTTCCGTGTGCCCACCAATGATGTGTCCGTGGTGGACCTCACCGCCCGGCTCATCCATCCCGCCAGCTATCACGATGTGTGCGTGGCCATGCGGAACGCGGCCAAGAACAGCATGAAGGGCATCATCACCTGCACCACAGATCAGGTGGTCTCCTCCGACCTGACGGGCTTTTCCGAGACCTGCATCTTTGACGAGACTGCCGGTATCATGCTGGATGACGATTTTGTGAAGCTCATCGCGTGGTATGATAACGAATGGGGCTACACCAGCAAGCTGCTGGACCTTATGGCCCATATGTACGAGGTGGACCACCAGTAAGGTATTCTATGAAGCGGGACCGGATTCCGTGTCCGCTGTGTTTCAAAACGGCTCACAGTCATCTTGTAAACATGAAAAACAGGGCGCCTTTTGGCGCCCTGTTTGAGGCTGTTGGCAGGATGGTAAACATTCCGAAACGGTAAGGAAGAGTGTGTGCGGGAAACCCAAGAAGGGTGTCCTGCATATTTGAAAACTTGTTCAGCGGGGCGAAAAGACTTTTTCGGCACGCTGAAACAGGGCGCCAAAGGGCGCCCTGTTTGTATTTTATTCTTCCTCGTCGGTGACGATCAGACCGTAGCCGCCATTCTTGCGGTGGTAAACAATGGAGATACTATCATCATCGCTGTTGCGGAACACATAGAAATCGTGATCCAGCAGGTTCATCTGCAAAATAGCCTCCTCTGGGCTCATAGGCTTCACGGAGAAGCGCTTGGTCCGAACGATGTGGAACTCCGATTCCTCCGCTACGGAGAAGTCATCCACAGGGACGGCGGGAAAGGCATCGGACCGCAGGCGTTTGGCCAGCCGGGTTTTGTTTTTCAGGATCTGCCGCTCAATATAGCTGACGGCGGCGTCAATGGCACCGCGCATATCCCCATCCGGTTCTGTGGTCTGCGCCCGGAGGAGGGTGGAACCATCCCGGATGGTGATCTCCACGGTGCACAGCTTGTCTCTTTCCACAGTAAATGTCACGAAGGCGGACGCATCGTCCCGGTGGAAATACTTTTCCAGCTTTTCCACGCGCTTTTCAGCGTAATCCTTAATGGAGTCATTCAGGGGAACTTTCTTGCATGCGTAAGTATACTTCATAATGCTCGCTCCTTTCGTGGAAGAGGGATGGGGCCCTCTCTATGGTCAAATCATATCACATTCCTCTGCATTTTACCAGATGCAAATGTATAAAATTCACAAAAAATTTTAAAGCGACGAAAGGGGATGGTATTCGACAAAAGCTCCCATTTACAATAGAGTCAGTTCGTGCTACCATAATCGAGGAAGCTTTCCAATATCCCACCCGTTTGGGCCGCCTTTTTGGGCGGCTCTTTTTTATGCACTGCCAGCGAACTGGCCTGTATCCCGAATAGCGGCGGCCAACGAAAAAGCGGGTCACGGAAAGTACTCCGTGACCCGTTGAATTTTAGCGAGTAGAGAAATTATTGCACAGAGCCCGTTTCGGAACGTTGGCAGTCAGGGCAAACGCCCTCTACCACCATGTGATGACACAGGACGCGGTAGCCGGTCGCCTGCTCCAGCGTTTCGTCATAGGCGCAGTCATAGGTGTAGGGAACATCCACCACACTGTCACAGACCAGACAGTGCATATGATAGTGAGGATCAGTCCGGAGGTCAAAGCGGTCACTGCTGGACATGACCACCCGATAGATCTCCCGGTTGTCGCACAGCAGGTTCAGATTTCGATAGACGGTTCCACGGCTGACATGGGCATCCTGCTCCCGGACGCTCTGGTAGATCTGCTCCGCAGTGGGATGGTCCCGGCGGCCCCGGACCACGTCCAGCACCAGCTGCCGCTGACGGGTGTTGCGCTGCTGCTTCATGTTCCCTCACCCCTTCTTTGTAGTAATGATTCCTAATTATAGCAAAGGAATGGGGATCATGCAAGAGAAAGGAGACGGAGCAGCGCAAAAAAACCGGGGCCGCTTTGTGCGGCCCCGGTTGGGGATACAGAATGTAGCTTAGACCTTCTCCACCACGACAGCGGTACCCATGCCGCCGCCGATGCAGAGGGTGGCCAGACCCTTCTTAGCGTCCTCACGCTTCATCATCTCGTGGATCAGAGTGACGATGATACGGGCGCCGGAAGCACCAACGGGATGGCCCAGAGCGATGGCGCCGCCGTTGACGTTGACCTTGCTCATGTCGAAGTGCAGCTCACGGGCCACAGCGATGGACTGAGCAGCGAAAGCCTCGTTAGCCTCGACCAGGTCGATGTCCTCGATGGACACGCCGGCCTTAGCCATAGCAGCGCGGGAAGCCACAACGGGGCCGACACCCATGATCTTGGGATCAACACCGCCCTGGCCCCAGCCGATCAGCTTGACCATGGGCTTCAGGCCGTACTTCTCAACAGCCTCGCCGGAGGCCAGCACGATGGCGGCAGCGCCGTCGTTGATGCCGGAGGCGTTAGCGGCGGTCACGCGGGGAGTGCCCTTATCCTCGGCGTCCTGAATGCCGGTGGGCTCAAAGGTGTTCACAACCTGAGGATTGGGGGACTCGGGGCCCACGGGGAAAGCGCCGCGGAGCTTTGCGATGCTGTCAGCGGTGACACCCTCCTTGGGATACTCGTCACGCTTGAACTCCACGATCTCCTTCTTGACCTTCACGGGGACGGGAACGATCTCGTCATCGAAACGACCGGAGTCGCGGGCAGCGCAGGCCTTCTGCTGAGAAGCAGCGGCGAACTCATCCTGCTCGCGGCGGGTGATGCCCCAGATGTCGTTGATGTTCTCAGCGGTGGTGCCCATGTGATAGTTGTTGAAAGCGTCCCACAGGCCGTCCTTGATCATCTCGTCAACGACCTTCTTGTCGCTCATACGGGCACCCCAGCGCTCGTCGGGCAGGGTGTAGGGAGCAGCGCTCATGTTCTCAGTGCCGCCGCAGACCACGATGTCGGAGTCGCCGGCCAGGATGGAACGGGCGCCCTCGATGACAGACTTCATGCCGGAGCCGCAGACCATGCCCACGGTGTAAGCGGGAACGGAATAGGGGATGCCAGCCTTCACAGAGACCTGACGGGCGGGGTTCTGGCCCTGACCGGCAGTGAGGATGCAGCCGAACATCAGCTCGTCCACGTTCTCGGGAGCGACGTTAGCGCGCTTCAGGGCTTCCTTGACAACGATAGCGCCCATGTCCACGGCGGGGGTGTTCTTCAGAGAGCCACCAAAGGAGCCGATAGCGGTACGGCAGCAATTTACGACATAAAGTTCTTTCATGTTGATCCTCCGTTTTGTGTTTTTTTAGACGGAAAAATCCGTCAGGATTATAGTAACAGGGGCAGAGATGCTTGTTAATTTTTTGGCAAACGCACTCGTTTTCCACCTCTGCAAATGAAATTATAGGCGCTTTTGAGGCCCCCGTCAACGATAATCTTGTATTTCACGAATTTTTGTTAAATCTTTGACAAAACCGTTGTGACTTTCGTCTAAATTGACGAAAATTTAACAATGTAAAAAATGACCTCAGCCGGAGGCCTGCTTCAGTGCGGTCCAGAAGGCAGCGGGACGCAGGGTTTCATAGGCGGAAGAGACCTGGATCTCGCTGGCATCAGCGGCATCTTGCAGCAGGCTGTCAAAGTAGGCTTCCCGCAGAGCATCCCGGTCCGCAGGCAGACGCCGGAGGATGACGAAACCGTTTTCGGTCTCGATAATGCCGGAAAACTGTCCCGGTTCCAGAGCGGCCACCGCGTCCTGAAGGGAGGGAGTCCAATCCGCTTCTTCCAATAATGCGCCTCCGGTCTCTGCCAGCAGCGTATCAAAGGTGGCTGCCGGATCCGCGGCGGCGTTCAGATGCGCGAACAGCTCCGCCGCCTTTTGCCGGGCGGCTTCCCGGTCAGAGCCGAAGGGGATCAGGAGCCGTTCTACCGTCAGCGGAGCAGTTTGCTGTTCAAAAAGGGCCAGCTCGCTTTCCGTGGGGGCCAAGGCACTGCCGGGGGTCTCGTAGAGGGCGTATAATTTGGCATATTGCACACCGGCCTCCGTCAGATGCCGCCCCTGCTCCGGCGTCAGATAGGCGTAGTGCCGTTCCGGAAGCGAATTCCGCTCATCGTCTGTCAGCGTGCAGCCGTATGCCGTCGCCCAGGTCTCCACGGCGGCGTACAGGGCTGTGTCCGCCAACGCATCGGCTTTTACCAGATCCCCCAGTGTGCCGCCGTCAGAGAGAGGAGCGGTCCAGTCCACTGATTCCCCGGCGGCTTCGCAGCGTTCCTCCATCTGGCGGCAGTCCAGTGCCAGCCAATAGAGGTATTCCCACGCGGGGATACTCTGGCCATCGATCACCAACAGGGTCTCCGATTCGTCTAAATCCGCAGCCTGTCCTAAAAGAAGGACGGCGGGTTTGGGTTCTTTGCCGCAGGCAGTGAGCAGCAGGGCCAGCGGCAGGACCAAGGCAAAAAAACATTTCTTCATAGCGACGCCTCCTGTGTTTGTCCGTTTTCATATCTATGCGTCACCGGACGGCGCTATGCGAAAAACCGCCGCGCCCCGGAGGGCACGGCGATCCGATCAGGACAGCGCGGCTGCAAGCACCAGCAATAGGCCGGTCAGCAGCAGGAAAAGCAGGATCAGCTTCCACACGAATTTCAGCCATTTTTCATAGGGGATGCGGCCCAGCGCCAGCGCGCCCATCACCACGGCGGCGGTAGGCGTTACCAGATTCACAAGGCCGCAGGCGGACTGGAAGGCCGTCACCACCACATCGCCGCCCACCCCGGCGAACTGTCCCAGTGGGGCCACCACCGGCACAGACAGGGTAGCCAGTCCGGAGGAAGAGGGGATCAGCACGGACAGGGGCAGGTAGATCAAAAAGACTAACAGCACAAAGGCAGTGGAACCAAGGCCGGACAGGGCGGATTCACCCCAATGGAGAACGGTGTCGGTGATGTGGCCGTCATTCATCAGTACGGTGATGCCCCGGCTGATGCCGATGATGAAGGCCACGCCCAGCAGGTCCGTACAGCCGGAGACAAAGGTCTCCGCCAGCTCCACCTCTCCCAGCCGATCCATCAGGCCCACCACGATGCCCGCCACTAAAAACAGAGCGGACAGCTCCGGGAACCACCAGCCTAAGACCGGCAGGGGCAGACCCATTTCATCAAAGGGAATAACGCCGTAGATCATGGTGAGGAAGGTGGCGGCAAAAATAAGGAGGATGGCGGCGTGACGCCGGGTGAGGGGCTGGGCATGGCCCACGTCTGCGTGAAGCCTGCCTGCGCCGATGCCCACCACGGAGCGGCTTGGGTCCCGCTTTATCCGGGCGGCGTAGGCGGAGACATACCAGATGGCGGCACCCTCAAAGATCACGAACTGGATGATCCGCCAGAGAATGCCGTCCCCCAGGGAGACTCCGGCGAAGCCTGCGGCGATGCCGGTGGCAAAGGGATTCACCGTGGAGGCGATGACCCCAGCCCCGGCCCCCAGCAGGATCACCGCCACGCCTACCACAGCGTCGTAGCCCGCCGCCAGAAAAATAGGCAGCAGCAGAGGGAAGAAGGCCATAGTTTCTTCCCACATGCCGTAGGTGGTGCCGCCCAGACCGAAAAACAGCATTAAAATAGTAATGAGCAGGTTTTCCCGGCCTTGCAGCCGGGCGATCACGTTACTGACTCCGGCGTCGATGGCCCCGGTCTTCATCACCACACCCAGAAAGCCGCCCACCATCAGAATGAACACGCAGACGTCCACCGCGTCGTAAAAGCCCCGGAAGGCGGCCTTCAACGCCGCACCGATGCCCTGCGGCGCGGGAGCGACGGCGTGATAGCTGCCGGAGATGGGGATGCCATCGACGTAGTCATAGCTGCCTGCCGGGATGAACCATGTGGACAGTGCTACCAGAAGGATCAGACAGAACAGGATCGTATACGCGGTGGGCATCTGGAATTTGCGTTGCTCCATGGGAACACTTCCTCCTTACGGACTGACTTACGCGCCGATGGTGGCCACCATCACGGCCTTAATGGAGTGCATCCGATTCTCCGCCTCGTCAAAGACCACACTATGACGGGAGCGGAACACCTCATCGGCGACCTCCCGGATGTCCACGCCCTTGGCCTGCCATTCCTTCGCCATCTTCGTTTCAAAATCGTGGAAGGAGGGGAGACAGTGAAGATACAGCACGTCAGGATTCTCCGTGGCCTTCAGGGTGTCCATTGTCACCCGGAAGGGGGAAAGCAGCCGTACCCGCTCCGGGATCTGGGCCTCCTCACCCATGGAGGCCCACACATCACCATAGATCACGTCAGCGCCCTTTAAGTCCTCTGCGTGGTCGGTGATCTCGATAAGGCCGCCGTTTTTCCGGGCCTCGGCAAAGGTGGACTGCACCACCTCCTGATCCATCTGCTTGGCCAGCTCCTCCGGCCCCATGGCTACAAAGTGCATTCCAAGCTTGGCTGCGCCCATCATCCAGGCATAGCACATATTGTTCCGCACATCGCCGGGGAACACCACCTTGATCTTGTTCAGAGGTTTTTTGCAGTGTTCCTCAATGGTCATCAGATCCGCTAAGATCTGGGTGGGGTGGTCGGCGTCTGTCAGGCCGTTCCACACCGGCACACCGGACCACTTGGCAAGATCCTCCACCACGGACTGCTCGTAGCCCCGGTACTCGATGCCGTCAAAGAACCGACCCAGCACCTTGGCGCTGTCCTCCAGGGATTCCTTTTTGCCCATCTGGGAAGAACCGGCGTCCAGATAGGTGACGTGGGCGCCCTCCTGGGTGGCTGCCACCTCAAAGGAACAGCGGGTACGAGTGGAGGTCTTTTCAAACAACAGGACGATGTGCTTGCCTTGCATGGTGGGGGCGCAAACGCCCGCCCGCCGCTTAGATTTCAGGTCGTGGCCCAGATCCAGCAGGTAGCGAAGTTCCTCTGGGGTAAAATCAGCCAGCGAGAGAAAACTGCGGCCCTTTAAATTGACTGCCATGATGATCGCTCCTTTTGATTTTCAGTAAACTAATCAGTTAAGAATGAGGGGGAGCATGGCTTTGCCATGGAGAATGTCCCCCCCGCGGGAGCAGAAGCCGCTAAGGGTCATCCCGGATCAGCGGCATACTCATGCACCGGGGACCGCCCCGCCCCCGGCTCAGCTCGGCGCTGGGGATGGCGTGGATGCGGATGCCTGCCTCCTCCAGAGAACGGTTGGTGACATAGTTCCGCGTATAGACCACCACCTCACCGGGGGCAATGGCGAGGGTGTTGCTGCCGTCGCTCCACTGCTCGCGAGCCGCGTCGATGACGCTGCCCTGTCCGCAGGGGATCAGCGTCACCTGACTAAGCCCCAGATGCTCTTTCAAAATGTCCTCCAGGCGGCCGTTTTCCTGCTGAATGTGCATTTGGCGGTCACTGTCCAGCTCCATGACGAACACGGTAATGTCGCTGAGAATGTTGGGATGGACGGTGAACTTGTCCCGGTCGACCATGGTGAACACGGTATCCAGATGCATGAAGGAGCGACTCTTGGGAATGTTGAAGGCCAGAACTTTTTGGAAAGTCTTACTTTGTGAGAGCACCGTCTGGGCCAGTTGGTCGATGGAATCCCCCTCTGTCCGCTGGGAGATGCCCACAGCCAACACCTGAGGGGACAGCACCAGAATATCGCCGCCCTCCAAAGAGGAAGATGCGCTGCGGTCATACCAGCGGGGGGCGTTCTGGTACCAGGGGTTGTGCTCAAAGATGAACCGGCCGAACAGGGTCTCCCGGTTTCGGGTGACGGTGTGCATTTTGTGAATGGATACGCCGGTGCCGATGGTGGCGAAGGGGTCGCGGGTGAAGTAGAGGTTGGGCATGGGATCTACGGCGAAGGGATAGCCCTCCTCAAGACCGGACAGGTGGTCGCTGAGACGGCCTCCCTGCTTTCGCAGGTCGCTGCGGCGGATGCCTGCCATCATAGCGGACACCATGGCCCGGTCATCCAGTTCGGAGAGGTATTCTGCTACGGCCTTCCCTGCGGCCTCATCCGGCAGATCAGCCTCCTTTAAGAATTGCGTTATCAATTCCTGCCGTACCTCCGGCGAAGTCAGAGAATTGACCACCAGATCGATCAGGTAGACCACCTCCACCCCGGCGTCCCGGAGGCATTGGGCGAAGGCGTCGTGCTCGGCTTGTGCCTCCTTCAGATAGGGAATATCGTCAAACAACAGCCGTTCCAGGTATTCCGGCATGAGGTTTTCCAGCTCCTGACCAGGCCGGTGCAGCAGAACCTTCCGCAGCCGCCCGATCTCGGAGGTATTATGGATGCCTGTTTCCATAGGCTCACTCCTTTTTCCAGTTGGTAGTGTTAGGATTTCAGATTTTTGCGATTTTATCCGCAAAAAGATTGCGGCCCGGCAAAAAACGGGGTATGATAGCGAAAAAGGATGTGATAGATGTGAGACGCTGCGTGATCGTCGGCGGCGCGGAGATCCGGACCTATGACCGGGTGCGGCAATATTTCCGGCCTGACGATTTTTTCATTTATTGCGACTGCGGCCTGCGTCATCAGGAAGCACTGAGGGCGGAGCCGGATCTGATCGTGGGGGATTTCGATTCCCATGAAAAGCCGGAGACTGACCGGGAGACCATCGTTCTGCCGGTGAAGAAGGATGATACGGACACGGTGTTTGCGGCCAAGGAAGCTATGCGCCGGGGATTTGATGAATTTTTACTGGTAGGTGTTTCCGGCGGACGGCTGGATCATACGCTGGTGAATATCTACCTGCTGGTGATGCTGCGGGAACAGGGAAAACAGGCCCTGCTGGTGGATGATTATTCGGAGATGGAGCTGGTAGGGGCGGAGCCGGTGGAGATCCCGGAGCGGTTTCCCTTTTACTCTCTGGTGAATATCACCGGCACCGCCCGGGGCATTACGGAGACGGGCTGCAAGTTCCCACTGGACAATGGGGAAATTCATTGCGGCTACCAGTACGGCACCAGCAACGAGGTGCTGCCGGGGCAGACCGCTGTTGTCTCTGTGAAGGAGGGACTGCTGCTGCTCATCAAGGATTTCCCGGAGGTGTAGCGCGGCTGGCCACCCGAAAAGGCGGCAAGGGATTCATACCATATGTAAAAAACAGGCTGAAAGCGTCGCTTTCGGCCTGTTTTGCTTGCCGCTCCCAATGCGGCATGGTTCTTGATTCAGGTTTGCTTCACCACGGGAGACCATGGGGCCAGCTCCAACCGGATAAACCAGCCTTGACCGTGATTACAGACGGGACACTGCTTCGGGGCCTCCAGACTGTTTTGGGTGTGGCCGCAGTTCAGACACATCCAGCCGGTCTCTATCTGCGAGACGAACAGGGTCCCACTTTCCAGCTGGTCTGCCAGCAGGCCGAAACGCTCGCCGTGGAGTTGTTCAATGGCGGCAATCTGCCGGAAGGAGGCGGCGGCCTCCGGAAAGCCCTCCTGGGTTGCGATGGCGGCGAAGGAGGGGTATACGGAACCATGCTCCTCGTGCTCGTTGTGCTGGGCGGCGCGCAGCAACTCCAGGATCCGGTTGGTGCCCTCAATGGGGTAAGCGCCGTAGATAGGCAGATTTTGGCCGTTCAGGGCTTGCAGATGGTCCCAGAAAACCTTGGCATGGGCCTGTTCCTGCTTGGCTGTGGCTTGGAAGATAAAGGCCATCGCCTGTAATTCCTGCTTCTGGCAGAGGTTGGCGGCAAATTCATAGCGGTTCCGGGCCTGACTTTCTCCGGCAAAGGCGCGGAGAAGATTTTTGGCGGTCTCACTGTCCTGAAAGGGGATGGACATGGCGGTTCCTCCTTTATAAAAACGGATGTCCGCAGTATGTCCCAAAACGGAGGGAAGAATACAAATATATAAAAAAAGACCTGCCATCTGGCAGGACGGGTCTTTCTTCAGATCATATTTCTTTTAATCGGTCTATCTTTGGAGACGGTTTATTCCGCGTGAGAGCAGATCATACCGCCAGCCACAGCCAGCATAGAGACCGTAAACAGGATTGCCATGGTGTGTACCTCCTTCTTTCTGATTTCGACGCTACTATACGCCAGATAATCGTTTTTGTCAACAAATTTTTTAAAGTTTTTATAGTCAAATTGCACAAATGTTTCGTCAAAACAAATAAAAACAGGAGATGTGTTTTAGACACATCTCCTGTTCGCTTTTATCCCTTTAGAATGTCGGTGTTCCGGTACTGAATGGCCTCTGACAAATGCTCCACGCCGATATGCTCCGCACCGTCCAGATCCGCAATGGTCCGGGCCACCCGCAGTACCCGGTCGTGGCTCCGGGCGGTGAGACCCATCCGCTCAAAGGCGGACTTCATCAGCGCGTCGCACCGGGCATCCAGCTCGCAGAACCGGCCCACCATAGGGGGCGTCATCTGGGCATTACAGGGAATACCGGTGCCCTCAAACCGCTTGGACTGAATGGCGCGGGCGGCGTTCACCCGTTCCTTGACTTGAGCGGAGGATTCCGGCTTAGACTTTCGCCGCATGGCCTCGTATTCCACGGAGGGGACATTTACATGGAGGTCGATCCGGTCCAGCAGAGGACCGGAGATCTTCTGGACGTACTTCTCCACTTCTTTGTCCGAGCAGGTACACTTCCCGGAGGGATGGCCACGCCAGCCACACTTGCAGGGATTCATGGCGCACACCAGCATAAAGCGGCTGGGGTAGGTCACAGAGCCGGAGGCCCGGGAGATCTGCACCTGTCCGTCCTCCAGGGGCTGGCGGAGCACCTCCAGCACATCCTTCTGAAACTCAGGCAGTTCGTCCAAAAACAGGACCCCGTTGTGAGCCAGGGAGATCTCGCCGGGGCGGGGATTGGCCCCTCCGCCGGACATCCCAACGGCGGAGATGCTGTGGTGGGGGGAGCGGAAGGGCCGGGTCTCCACCAGGGGGCAGCGGGAGGAGGTGAGACCCATGACGGAGTGGATCTGGGTGGTCTCCAACGACTCAGCCAGGGTCATGTCGGGCAGGATACCGGGCAGACGGCGGGCCAGCATGGACTTGCCCGAGCCGGGAGGGCCGGACATGAGCACGTTGTGGCCCCCGGCGGCGGCAATTTCTAAAGCCCGCTTCACCTGCTCCTGGCCCTTCACCTCGGCAAAGTCCGGGCCGGTGTGGACGGCCTCTCCAGGCTGCCAGGGCGGGGCGGGGGAGATGGGCTCCTCCCCGGTGAGATGCCGGGCCAGCTGGGCCACGTCCCGCAGGGGATAGACCGCCGGACCCTGGGCCAGGGTGGCCTCGGCGGCGTTCTCCTCTGGGACGAAGAGGGACTGGATGCCTGCCTCCTTGGCGGCCAGGGCCATGGGCAGCATCCCGGCGCAGGGGCGCAGCTGGCCGGACAGGGACAGCTCCCCCAGAAAAGCGCAGCCGGGCTCGGTCAGGCGGATCTGTCCCCCGGCGGCCAGAATGCCCACCAGAATGGGCAGGTCGTACAGGGTGCCCACCTTTTTCAGATGGGCAGGGGCCAGATTCACGGTGATGCGGCTAACGGGAAAGGCGAAGCCGCAGTTTTTGATGGCCGAGCGCACCCGCTCCCGGGCCTCGGTGACGGCGGCGTCGGGCAGACCGACAATGGTAAAGGCGGGCAGGCCGCCGGACAGGTCGCACTCAGCGGTGACGGGATAGCCGGACACTCCGTGCAGACCCAGCGAGGGGATCGAGCAGACCATAGGTGTTCCTCCCAAGCTGCGGGCCAGGCCCGCAGACAGCTTTTTACAGGACCATTGTACCTTTTTTTTCACAGAATTGCAACGGATGAACGAAAAGTTACCGAAAAAGAGGGAAAAGAAAGAAAGTGGCCGGGAATTGAGCGAAGTGACGGAAGGGGAAAGAACATAAAATAAAAAATTGTGCGCTTTTACCAGTGAAAAAGCACCAAAATCCCGGAGAAAGTTTCTTTTTTCAATTTACAAACAGGCGAAAAAGTGTTAAAATAGGGGCCGTTGAAAAACAAGTATCCGCTCTCCACCTTTGCCGGAGGGCGGCGCTGTCGTGTCTGCGGGCCGCCGAGGGGCGGCTGAGGGCAGGACGGATGTGGAGCGAACTTGGACAGACGGGCTTCCGTATGTCCAAACCCAAATTAGGAAGAAAGTAGGGAACTCTATGGCAAGAAAATTCAAAACCATGGACGGCAACAACGCCGCGGCATATGTCAGCTACGCCTTCACCGAGGTGGCGGGCATCTACCCCATCACGCCGTCCAGCCCCATGGCCGACTA
>UQUC01000041.1 GCA_900544105.1 uncultured Oscillibacter sp.
AAAGCCCTTATAGGGCTTACTCAAGCCTCCGGCTTAGCCGGAGGTTTTGACTTCTAACAATATATGCCTACTTAAATGATAGGATTTATAGGGATCAGCTCTTGAAATACTGATCATGACTGTGCTACAATAACACGGAAAAACGATTGTGAGGGAAACGATGTTTACCGGATTTACCGACGCTACTGTGGACTTCCTGTGGGGCATCCGCTTCAATAACGAGCGCCCCTGGTTTGAAGCTCACAAGGAGACTTATTTAAGCGAGCTTTACCGCCCCATGAAGGACTTGGGAGCGGAGATTTATGAATTTCTGTCCGAACAGCGGCCGGAGGACGCGATGATGTGCCGTGTGTCCCGGATCTATCGGGATGCCCGGCGGCTCCACGGACGAGGACCCTACAAGGACCATCTGTGGTTCTGCGTGGAGCGGCCCGCCGAGGACTGGACCACCCGGCCTACTTTCTGGTTTGAGTTGGGGCCGGATTATTGGGGCTATGGCATGAGCTGTTGGATGGCCCGGCCCATGGACATGGCCAAGCTGAGGGCGCGGATCGTCCGGGACCCGAAGCCCATGGAAAAGCTGACGAAGGCGCTGCGGGGCCAGACGGAATTTGCTCTGGGCGGCGATACCTACAAGCGCCCCAAGGCAGGCGCACCGTCGGAGCTGCTGGCGCCGTGGTTCAAGATGAAAACCATCAGCATCACCCACGAGGAGAAGCTGACGGAGGAGCTATTCAGCCGGGATGTGGTGGACCGGATCAAAACCGGCTACGCATTTCTGCTGCCCTATTACGACTATTTTCTGACACTGCCCTCCGACCCGGAGCCGGAGACACTGAAATAAGCAAAACAAAGGAGCGATCCCTATGAAAGCCTGTCCTGCAAGAGAAGAAGCCCTGGCTCTGCTGAAAAAGTACAACAGCGAGCCGTTTCACATTCAGCACGCTTTGACGGTAGAAGGTGTCATGCGCTGGTATGCCAACGAGCTTGGCTATGGCGCAGATGCCGATTTCTGGGCCACCGTTGGCCTGCTTCATGATGTGGACTTTGAAAAGTGGCCAGAGCAGCACTGCGTCAAGGCCCCGGAGCTTTTGCAGGAGATCGGTTGCTCGGAGGACCTGATCCACGCGGTCTGTTCCCACGGCTATGGCATCTGCTGCGATGTGGAGCCTGTGGAGGAAATGGAAAAGGTCCTCTTTGCCGCTGACGAACTGACGGGCCTCATTGGGGCCGCGGCCCGGATGCGGCCCAGCAAGTCCGTGCAGGATATGGAAGTCAGCTCCCTGAAGAAAAAGTACAAGGACAAAAAGTTTGCCGCCGGCTGCTCCCGGGATGTCATCAATACCGGTGCGGAGCGGCTGGGCTGGTCCCTTGAGGAACTGATGGGAAAGACCATTCTGGCCATGCGCTCCTGTGAGGATACCGTGAACGAGGCTGTGTCGGCCCTGTAAAAAAGTTTCTATACGATTGAACCCCACCTCCGGCGGACTGTCCATCGGAGGTGGGGTTTTGTCAGATGAAAAGAGGATCAGCGAAACACGTTGAAATAGAGATACGCGCCGGTGACGATGACCAGCCAGAGGCAGGTGAACAGAGGAACAACGACCCGGAAGGAGCGGTGCTGGGTCTTGTGGCGAAAAACCTCCATGCCCAGCCATGCGCCGATGCCGCCGCCTGCGATGGCCAGCAGCAAAAGATTTCTCTCCGGCAGGCGGGGGACCTTCTCGTGGCGGGCCTTCAGCTTAGCCAGAAGCTTGTCCAATCCGTAGGCCAGAAACGCCGCAACATTGATGATCAGGAGCCACAGCCAGAGGAATCCCCATTTGGTGCCGAGAAGCGTAAAAATAAAACCGTTTTTCGCCGCGGGTTTCACCACGGTCTTGGCAAGACGCGTCATCATTGTTCATTACCTGCTTTTCTATGATTTGGGAGGCTTGCCCCCTGCTTTGTGCTTGTAGTCGAAAAAAAGGACTGGCCGGGAAATCCCCGACCAATCCATTTTAGCAGAGTTTTCAGTTCTTGGCAAGAGCTACCAGCTCGCAGGCGGTCTTGGCAGCCAGTCTGGCGTTGTTGTAGACCAGCTGGATGTTGGAAGCCAGAGAATCACCGCCGGTGATGTCCTTGATCTTGGCCAGCAGGAAGGGAGTGGTCTCCTTGCCGTGGATGCCCAGCCGGTTGGCCTCGGCCACGGCCTCGTCGATGGCCTTGTTGATGACCTCGTGATCCATGGAATATTCCTCGGGGATGGGATTGGTCACCAGCATACCGCCGCCCAGACCCATGTCCTGCTTCACAAAGAAGGCCTTGGCCAGATCAGCGGGGGTGTCGATGCGATAGTCCACCTTGAAGCCGGACTTCCGGGTGTAGAAGGCAGGCAGTTCCTCGGTGCCATAGCCGATGACGGGAACGCCGTGGGTCTCCAGATATTCCAGCGTCAGCCCCAGGTCCAGAATGGACTTGGCACCGGCACAGACGACCATGACGGGGGTATGGGCCAGCTCCTCCAGGTCGGCGGAGATGTCAAAGGTCTGCTGGGCGCCCCGGTGGACGCCGCCGATGCCGCCGGTGGCGAACACCTGAATACCGGCCATGTGAGCGATGATCATGGTGGTGGTAACGGTGGTGGCACCGTCCCGGCCCTCGGCCACCAGAATGGGCAGGTCACGGCGGCTGGCCTTGGTGACGGCCGCGCCGGTCTTGCCCAGATAGTCGATCTCAGATTCGGACAGACCGGCTTTCAGGCGACCGCCGATGACGGCGATGGTGGCGGGCACCGCACCGTTCTCACGGATGATCTTCTCCACGTTCAGGGCGGTCTCCACGTTCTGAGGATAGGGCATACCGTGGGAGATGATGGTGGATTCCAGAGCCACCACGGGACGCCCCTCGTCCAGGGCTTTCTGCACTTCGGGAGCAATGTCCAGATATTTGTTCAGCGTCATGTTAGATTCCTCCATATAGTTCGATTTTGAATTGGTGTTCAGTTGGAAAGGGCGGCACGCTGCCGCAAAGTGTCCTCGCTCATGGCGGGGTTGATGGTCTCAGCGGACTCCATGGCGATGACGGAGGCAGCCAGCCCCGCCTTCGCCGTGTCAGTCAGGTCCGTGCCCTGTAAATAGGCCCATGTGATCGCTGCCATGAAAGCGTCGCCGCAGCCGGTTGTGTTCACCATGGCTCCCGGCAGAGGGGGAAGCTGCACCTGATGCCCGGACCGGTCGGCGGCAAACACGCCGTCAGAACCCAGAGAGATAAAGACTCGGTGAAGGCCGGTGTCCAGCAACGTCTCCGCTGCTTTTCGGAGGCTGGCATCGTCAGTGATCTTCACACCGGAGAGCAGCTCTGCTTCGATACGGTTTGGCTTCAGGGTGTGAAGCTTGCCCAACACCGGCTTCAGCTTCACCGCCTTGGCGGTGGATACCGGATCGGCAAACAGGGGCGCGGTGCAGTGGTCCGCCAAATATTGGATGCTCTCGGCGGGCAGGTTGGTGTCCAGTACCACCGCCTGACTGGTGTTCAGCAGCGTTTGACGCTGGGCCAGCATCTGCGGAGTCAGATGTTTGTAGATCTCCATATCGCTGACGGCCAGCGCCATGTCGCCTCGTTCATCGGTGATGAACAGATAGGTGGAGGTGCGGCCCTCCGGGATCACCGGGGACTGGGAAATGTCAATGCCCAGCTCCCCGCAACTTGCGGCGATCTTCTGGGCGTTGATGTCGTCGCCGAACACCGTCACCATCCGGACATCCATGCCCAACAGGGCCATGTTGTGAGCGATGTTCCGCCCCACACCGCCCAGGCTCATCCGCACCACGCCGGGGTTGGAGTCCTGCATGACGGGGACCTCACCGGGCCAGCCGCCGATGTCCATATTCACGCCGCCCACCACGGTGACGTAGGGGGCCGTGTGGACGATGTAGCCCTTCCCGGTGATGTAGCCCTTTTTCATCAGGTTGGAGATGTGCACCGCCACGGAGGACCGGGTGATCCCCGCCTTGTCTGCCAACTCCTGCTGGGAGATCAAGGGGTTTTCTTCAATCCAGTTCAAAAGCTGCCGCTCACGCTGGGTCATGGCTGCCCCTCCTTTGTAAGCAAAAATTTAGACTCCTAATCTAATGCTTATTTTACGCAGCGGGAGCAAAATGTCAAGTCCCAATTTCAGAAAAAATAATTATTTCAGGAAAAATTTGCAAAACCTGGAACAAAATCACCGTTTGCACCGACAAAGAAGTAGAAATAAAAAGGAGGCGGTTTTCATGAAGCAACTGTTTGTGGCGATTTTATGCCTGTGTCTGCTGACCGGATGTGGGCGGACAGACAGCACCGGCAATACCTGCCGGGCGGAGGATGAGCCTACGGCCGGGACCGAGAAGGCAGAACCGATCGGGGAGAACTTCCGGATCATTCAGGAAAAACCGGACTGGCTCCTGCTGGCCAAAGCGGAGGGAGACTCGGCGGAGGTGTATACCCTGTCCCTGCATGATGTAGAGCTGACACTGGACGGCGAAGCCTTCGACCGGAACGAGCCGGGGGCGTATCAGGACTTGCCCGGCAAAACCCTGACCGGTGCGCTGGTGGAGGTTGCCTACGATCTGGTGCTGGAGACCTACCCCGGCCAGCTGGCGGGAGTCACGGCGGTGAATCTCCGGTCCGACGGCTTTGATGACCGCTGCGCCCTGTACCTCCGGGTGCTGAATGACCTGTGGGCCGTGGACGAGGGCCTGAACAGCGACATCACTATGCTTTCCGTGGACCTGTCCCAAACCGGCTTGTCCGCCAGTGAGCAGGCGGCGGTGGCGTGGGCCTTCGGCGGGATGCACGATATATCCGAGATCATGACCATGAGCTACGAGGAATTGGCGGCGGAGGGGTATCTCTCCGACACGAACCCGGAGGTTGACGGCATCCCCCACTGGAAGGACGGCTGCCTGTTTACCATTACGGAGCAGAACGGGCAGGACAGCATCCATGTGGAACAGGACAGCAAAAATATTACCGGCGCAGACCCGCTGCCCCGTACAGAAGAGGAAAGCGGTGCGGCTTGCCAACTGCCTCCGGCGGAGGCCGGACAAGGGCAGTCTGACTTTTGCCAACCAGTGAAAACGGAGGGCGGCGAACCGGATGCTTTGCAGAACACCGTGACCTTCAACGCCCAGAAGTGGCGCTCCGCTCTGGGGGCTTACTTCTTCACTGATTGCACCGCCAGCCGGGATGTGCAGGGACATTGGGGAGATTATATCGTAGGCGCTGCGGCGATCTCCTGAATTGCGGATGACAGGTGTATGAACCGCCCCGGAGATGATTCCACCTCCGGGGCGGTTTCACGTGCTCGCGGCGCAAATCGTGAACGGCCTGTAAAATCTCTTGAAATCAGGCGGAGGGACTACCATTTTTGAGGAAGATGTGGTATTGTATCCTTGTATCGATATGTGTATTGAAAGGAGGCGGAACCGTGAGAAAGAAGCGGCGGATCATGTCAGGACTGCTGGCACTGTGCATCGCGCTGTCGGTGCTGCCTCTTTCTGCCTGCACCGCGCCGAAGCTGACATTGGACCCGGAGGAGCTATACGCTCTGCCGGAACTGCCGGAGCGGTATACCGCACTGAACAAGCAGCTCAGCGCTATCCAGGAAAGCGGCGCGGAATATGCCGCCCCGGTGTCCGGCAGCAATATCCAGCCGGTGCAGATGATGGATCTGGACGGTGACGGCCGGGAGGAGGCACTGGCCTTCTTCCGCCAGAGCGATGGGGAGAAGCCCCTGAAGATCCATATATTTACGGCGGATGATGACGACAGCTACCGGCAGGCAGCGGTCATTGAGGGCAGCGGCCTGGCGATTTATAGCGTGACTTACAGCGATATTGACGGCGATGGCCGTATGGAGATCATTGTGGGCTGGCGGGTCAGCATGGATCTGCAAGCACTGGCTGTCTACTCCCTGGAGCCGGACGGCGCACGGGAGCTGATGCGGACCAATTATGTGAAATACGCCGTGGCGGATCTGAATAAAGACGGCAAACGGGAGCTGACGGTGCTCCGGGCCAATCAGGACGGCGAGGGTGTTGCGGACTGTTATGTATGGAAAAACGGCGCGCTGACACTGCGGTCCAGTGTTCTGGTGTCCATGACCATGGCGGAACTGAGCCAGCAGGGAAAAGTCACGGTAGGCGTACTGCGCTCCAGTGACCCGGCCCTGTTCATTACCGGCGTGGCGGACGGCACCCGGGCTATTACGGATGTGCTGGCCCTCCGGGGCGGAGAACTGACAAATCTGGTGCTTTCCGCCATTACCGGCGTTTCCGGAGAGGTGTCCCGATTCTGCTCTGTGTATCCCATGGACATCAACGGCGATGGCGTTACGGAGGTGCCCCGCACGGTGTCGTTGCAGGGCGAGGATGCGAACCCCTCCGTTTCTCAGCGAGTGGACTGGATCAATTTTGACGCTTCCGGCACCGCGTCCCGGGTCCTGTCCACCTATCATGACGTTGCCGACGGCTGGTATTTCCAACTGCCGGATGGATGGCCGGAGCGGGTCTGGGTCGGCCGGTCCGCGTCGCCGGATGAGGTCGGCATCACATTCTATGCAGGCAGCAGCCGGGAGGAAACCTATGTACCGGTGCTGCGGATCACGGCCCTTAGCGGCTCCGAACGGGAGCGGCTGGCGGTGCGGACGGGACGGTTCATCCTGGGCCGGAATGACGGTGTCATCTATGTGGGAGAACTGCTAAAAGGCAATCAGGATTGGAAGTACAGCGTTACAGAGGACGAGGTGCGGGCATCCTTCAGCTTGATCGGCACGGAGTGGTCCGCAGGGGACAACTGATGGATATGGAGGAACTTTCGTGAAGAAAATTCTGGTTTTGGAAGATGAAGCCAGCATCCGCAGCTTCATTGTCATCAATCTTCGCCGGGCAGGTTACGATGTGATCGAGGCTGAGACCGGCGAGGAGGCATTGGAACGGCTCCGGGCCAACCCGGATACCAAGGTGGCCCTTTTGGACATCATGCTGCCGGGGATCGACGGCTTTGAGGTCTGCCGCCGCATCCGGGCCACCAATACGAAAATCGGCATCATCATGCTGACGGCCCGCTCTCAGGAGATGGACAAGGTGACGGGACTGATGACCGGCGCCGACGATTATGTGACCAAGCCCTTTTCACCGGCGGAGCTTACCGCCCGCGTGGATGCACTGTTCCGTCGGGCCGGCGGAGAGGAAGTGGTCCAGAGCGGCGAGATCAGCCAGCCGCCCTTTTTGCTGAATACCCGTAACCGGACGTTGGAAAAAAACGGCCAGCGCGTGAAACTGACCCAGGTGGAGTATGCCATCATGCGGGTGTTTATGGAAAATCCCGGCAAGGCACTGTCTCGTGAGGAGATCTTAGACCGGGTCTGGGGGCGGGACTACTTTGGAGAGCTGAAAATCGTGGACGTGAATATCCGCCGCCTCCGCTTAAAAATCGAGGACAATGTGCAGAACCCGACTTTCATAACAACCGTCTGGGGTTATGGCTATAAATGGGACGCGTGAAACGAGTAAGCTGACGGCACATTGTCCGGGGCCCCGCACGGCGGGGCGCGCCGTCAGGCGCGAACAAGCGTTTTGGCGGCGCCAAAACCTTGGCGCAAGGCGAAATTCATTTCCGCCGCGCAAGTAAGATGAAAGGGCTCCCATTTTGCCCCGCAAAATGGGAAAAGAAAGGGGGATAACTTCGTGCCGGAGGGAAGTCAAAAACGAAAAGCCACGCGGGTGCGGAGCCTCCGCCAGCGTTGGATCGTTAACTCTGTGGTACCCATCTTCGTGCTGCTGGCGCTGATCGTGAGCGGTGTGTCTCTGGGCATTTCCAATTACTATTACAAGGGAATGCTGGACGGTCTGGAACGGCAGGCCCGGGCGCAGTCCGGCGCCTTTGTGGACTATTTCATGGATCAGGGGTTCGCCAACTATTTGCAGCGGGCTAATCAGGCTATTTCCGACTATGCGGACAAGGAACGGGTAGAAATGCAGTTCCTGTCCAGCGTTGGTTGTATTCAGGCATCCTCCACATCTAATCTGACAGTGGGCACCCGCCCCGGAACGGAGGATATTTCCAGAGCGGTGGAGACCAACCGTATCAGCTATTTCCGGGGTGCGGACCCCAAGACGGGAGAACAGATCTTAGCGGTGTCCCACCCGCTGACGGTGAACGGCAAGGTGGTAGGCGTCCTGCGATTCGTCACCTCTCTGCGGCAGGTCAACGTTCAGGTGTGGATGACGGTACTGGCTGTGGTGCTGGTAGCGCTGCTGTGTCTGCTGCTGGTGTTAAGCTCCAACCTGATCTTCATCAACAATGTGGTGGAGCCGGTGGCGGTGGTATCTGACGCTGCCAAGCGGATCTCTCAGGGAAGCTACGGCTTCACGCTGGAAAACAAGTATACCGGCGAGCTGGGCGAGCTGGTGGACAATATCAACGATATGTCCATGAAGATCGGCCAGAACGAGAAAATGAAAACGGAATTTATCTCGTCGGTGTCCCATGAGCTGCGAACGCCGCTCACCGCCATCAGCGGCTGGGGCGAGACGCTGTTGGCGGACCGGGAGCGGGACCAGATCCAGCTCCACCGGGGCCTGCGGATCATCCTCAATGAGGCCCGGAGGCTCTCGACTATGGTGGAGGAGCTGTTGGAATTTTCCAAGATGGAGGACGGCCGCTTTACACTGCAGCTGGAAGAAATGGATCTTCAGGCAGAGTTTGAGGATGCCATTTTTACCTACCGGGAGCTGTTCCGACAGGAGGGAATCGAGCTGCGCTACGAACCGGGAGAGGAGATCCTGCCGTCCATCAGTGGCGACCCGGAGCGGCTGAAGCAGGTGTTCTGCAATGTGCTGGACAACGCAGCCAAGCACGGCGGCGCAGGTCGGCGCATCGATGCCTCTCTGACCAGAGAGGGAACCAATCAGGTGGTCCGGGTCCGGGATTACGGTCCCGGCGTTCCGGCGGCAGAATTGCCCTATGTGAAGCAGAAATTCTATAAGGGCTCATCTAAGGCCCGGGGCAGCGGCATCGGTCTGGCTGTGTGCGACGAGATCGTGCGGCTCCACGGAGGCACCTTCGACATTGCCAATGCCGAGGGCGGCGGTGCAGTGGTGACCATCTGCATCCCGGAAAAAGAATGAATAGAACAAGTGTTTGATTTTTGAAAAACGGTGTGATATACTGAAACAGCGAAACAGAAAGGAACCAATCTATGGCGGAACATTCCAGCGGCGCCTTCCGCACCAGTATCGGCGGACAGGCGCTGATCGAAGGCATTTTGATGCGCGGGCCTGAAAAGCAGGCCATCGTGGTCCGGGACAAGGACGGTCAATTGGTGGAAAAGGTGGAGGAGCTGAAGCTCATCAAGGACCGTTACCCCATTTTGGGCGTTCCCCTGATCCGGGGCACCGTAAATTTTCTGGCGGCGATGGTCAGCGGCGTGAAGGCCCTGATGTACTCTGCGGACTTTTACCCGGAGGAGGAAGAAAGCCAGCCCTCCAAATTTGAACAGTGGCTGGAACGGCACCTCAGCAGCGAAAAGCTGGAAAAAGCTGTCGTGGGCCTGGCCGTGCTGCTGGGCGTGGGTATGTCCATTTTTCTCTTTCTGGTGCTGCCCACGCTGCTTACCGGCGGGATCCTTCACTTTTTCCCCGGCTTCCCCCTGTGGGGCCGGAACGTGGTGGAGGGCCTTTTGAAAATCGTGATTTTCCTGGCGTATCTGATCCTCTGCTCCAAGCAGAAGGACATTTACCGGGTTTTCCAGTATCACGGGGCGGAGCATAAGACCATTTTCTGCTACGAGGCGGGTCTGCCGCTGACAGTGGAGAACGTCCGCATCCAGCCCCGGCACCATCCCCGTTGCGGAACAAGCTTTCTGTTCGTGGTGATTTTCGTGTCCATTCTGGTTTCCAGCGTGGTGTTCGGCATCTGGCCCATCACCAACGCGGGATTGCGGACGCTGGTGCATCTGCTCCTGCTGCCGTTGGTAGTGGGCATCACCTATGAGTTCAACCGCTGGGTGGGCCGCCATGTGCAGGACAGCAAGCTGGCCCAATTTCTGACGGCCCCCGGCCTGTGGATGCAGAATTTCACCACCAACGAGCCGGATGACAGCATGATCGAGTGCGCCATCCGTTCTCTGGAACTGGTTCTGCCCAGCGAAAAGGGAAAGGACGAGTGGTAAACAACATAGAAATACTTCTTCCGCAAACCAGCGAAGCGTTTGCGGAAGAAAAAGGAGGAGCAAGGGAGTGAACGCAGTTTTCGCCGCAGGCGGAAACGGAGCTGCGCGGACTTTGCGACGACGCATGGCTATTACATATAATGACTTGTTTTTGGATATTCGCCGGGAACTGAAACAGGGCGGCGTCATCGACACGACATTGGAGGCCAGGGAACTGACCTGCTTCGGCGTGAACAAGACCCGAGAGGAACTGACCAGGGACGGGCGGCTGTATGCCCCACCGGAACTGGAACGCCGGGTACGGGAGCTGACGGCCCGCCATCTGGCGGGAGAGCCGGTGGCGTATCTCATCGGTGAGTGGGAGTTTTATGGCCTGCCGCTGGATATTTCCAAGGAGGTGCTGATCCCCCGGCCGGATACGGAGGTGCTGGTGGATCAGGCTCTGCCCTATGTACAGTCCTTAGGCAACTGCCGGGTGCTGGACCTGTGCGCCGGCAGCGGCTGTATCGGCCTGGCACTGGCTTCACAGGCTCCTCAGACCCATGTGGTACTGGGCGAGTTTTCCGACGGGGCCCTGCGGATCTGCCGCCAGAACGCCCGGCGGAACACCTTGACTGGCCGGGTGATCCCCATGACGGTAAACGCCTTGGAGCGGCCGGACCGGGCTTTGGGAGAATTTCACTGTATCGTCAGCAATCCCCCCTATATCCCTCATGGGGATATTCCGGGACTGGATCATTCTGTGAAGGACTACGAGCCCCATCTGGCGCTGGACGGCGGCGAGGACGGTCTGGACTTCTATCGGGCCATCAGTGAGAAGTGGAAGGCAGCACTGGCCCCCGGTGGGCGGCTGTATTTTGAAGTGGGTATCGGTCAGGCGGATGCGGTGCTCCGTATCATGCGCGCCCAGGGCTTTGGAGACATTCAGGTGGTGAAGGATCACAACGATATACCCCGCGTGGTGTTCGGCACCCTCTGCGGAGAGGTTTACAGCGAGTAAGAATGCCCGGCAGACCGGGCAAGCAAGATAGAAAATCAGATTTGGGAGGAAGAACGTATGGCAAAAGAGAAAGCCCCCGTGGTCAGTGCCGCCCCGGCGGAGGATCGGAAACGGGCTATTGAAGCGGCCATGGGCCAGATCGAAAAAATGTACGGCAAGGGCTCTATTATGCGTCTTGGCGACCAGAATAATTTGCAGGTGGACGTGATCCCCACCGGATCCCTGTCTTTGGACGTGGCATTGGGTGTGGGCGGTCTGCCCAGGGGACGCATTGTGGAGATCTACGGACCGGAATCCTCTGGTAAGACTACGCTTGCCCTTCATGTGGCGGCGGAGGCCCAGAAAAAAGGCGGCGAGGTGGCGTTCGTGGACGCGGAGCACGCGCTGGATCCCACCTACGCACGGGCCTTGGGCGTGAATATCGATGAAATGCTGATCTCTCAGCCGGATACCGGCGAGCAGGCGTTGGAGATCACCGAGGCGTTGGTGCGCTCCGGCGCTATCGACGTCATCGTGGTGGATTCCGTGGCGGCGCTGGTGCCCCGGGCGGAGATCGAGGGCGAGATGGGCGACAGCTATGTGGGCCTCCATGCCCGGCTGATGAGCCAGGCCCTCCGCAAGCTCACTGGCGCGGTGGGCAAGACCAACACCATCGTTATTTTCATCAACCAGCTTCGCGAGAAGGTGGGCGTTATGTACGGCAACCCGGAGGTCACCACCGGCGGCCGGGCGCTGAAGTTCTACGCCTCCGTCCGCATCGACGTCCGCCGGATCGAGGCGCTGAAAAACGGTGGCGAGGTGGTGGGCAACCGCACCCGTGCCAAAGTCGTGAAAAATAAAGTGGCGCCCCCCTTCCGGGAGGCGGAATTCGACATTATGTACGGTGAGGGCATCGCCCACACCGGCGAGCTGATCGATCTGGGCGTCCGGTTGGGCATCATCACCAAGGCCGGTTCCTGGTTCTCCATGGGCGAGGTCCGCATCGGCCAGGGCCGGGACGCCGCCAAAAAGTATCTGGAGGAAAATCCCGACATTGCCGCCGATGTGGAAGCGCAGATCCGGGCCAATTTCGATAAGCTGATGGGCAACCAGTCCCGGATCGCCGCTGCCAAGGCTGCCGGCAAGGCGGTGAATGTCTCCGCTGACGATTTCAACGATGAGGATTGACCGCATTGAAGCCTCCAAGCATAAGCGGGGGCGGGTGCTGGTTTTTTTGGCGGACGGCAGTCTGCTGAAGGTGACGGAGCAGGAGCTGCTGACCTTCGGTTTGCGCTCCGGCGATGAATTGGACGAGGAAACCTTGGGACGGCTAAAGGAAGCCGCCGGGATATCCAACATCAAGACCACGGCGGCGGACCTCGTTGGCCGTCGGGCCATGAGCCGCCGGGACCTGGAGAAGAAATTGCGGGAAAAGGGGGCCTCGGAGACTGAGGCCCGTTATGCCGGAGAGTGGCTGGAAGCCATCGGCGCGCTGGATGACGGCGCCTATGCCGCCGCGCTGATGCGGCACTGCGGAGATATGGGGTACGGCCCCCGGCGGGCCAGAGAAAAGCTGCGGGAAAAGGGCGTGCCTCAGGAGCTTTGGGACGAGGCGCTGGACGAGCTGCCCCCGGATGGGGAGCAGATCGACCGCTTTTTACAAAGCAAGCTCCACGGCCGATCCCCGGAGGATAAGGAGAAGAAGCGGCTGACGGATGCCCTCCTGCGCCGGGGCTTTTCCTGGGGCGAGGTGAGGTCCGCCTGGGGGCGCTATGGTTCTGAGATCTGGGAGGAGTGATCCTGGAGGCTATATCAGCGGAGCCACAGACCAGTCTCAAAGACCGCAAAGATCTCAGTTCAGATTTTGCGTTCATTATTTCCGCCCGGAGGGGCGTATTCGATCATACCGGAGGAATCCATTTTGAATTATAATGTATCATTCATTTCTCTTGGCTGCGCCAAGAATCAGGTGAACTGCGAGCAGATGATGGCCTTGTGTGCGAAAGCAGGTTACTCCATCCAGACCCAGCCGGAGGGCTGCGACGTGGTGGTGGTGAATACCTGTGGATTTTTGGCGTCCGCCTGTGAGGAAGCCATCGAGAATATTCTGGAGATGGCAGAACTGAAAAAGGCGGGTCAGGTGAAGAAGATCCTGGTCACCGGCTGCATGACCCAGCGTTATAAGGAGGATATTTTTCAAGAGCTGCCGGAGGTGGACGGCCTGTTGGGTACCGGCAGCTATGATGATATTGCCACGGCCATTGCCGAGGTGATGGAAAAGGGCGAAAAATCCTGCCATCTGGGGAATATCCACACGGCCAACCAGAGCGGTGAGCGCATTTTGTCCACACCACCTTGGTATGCCTATCTGCGGATCGCTGAGGGCTGCGACAACCACTGTGCCTACTGCGTGATCCCCTCCCTCCGGGGTAAGTACCGCAGCCGTCCCATGAATGAGCTGTTGGACGAGGCGGTGGAGCTTGCCTCCGCCGGGGTGAAGGAGCTGATCGTCATCGCTCAGGACATCACCCGGTACGGCACGGACCTCAACGGCGAGCATCAGCTTGCGAAACTGCTGAAGGAGCTTTGCAAGCTGGACTTCCACTGGATCCGGCTCCACTACCTCTATCCCACGGACACTACCGATGAACTCATTGATGTGATCGCCAGCGAACCGAAGATCGTGAAATATCTGGATATTCCCATCCAGCACTGCAACGATACCATTCTGAAGGCTATGAATCGCCGGGATACCAAGGCGGACCTGCTGGCCCTGCTGAAAAAACTGCGGGAAAAGGTTCCTGGCCTGGTGCTGCGGACCAGCCTTATTACCGGCTTGCCGTATGAGGACGATGCGGCCTTTGAGGAACTGTGTGATTTCCTGCGGGAAGTGAAAATTGAGCGGGCAGGAGTGTTCCCCTTCTTCCCGGAGGATGGCACGAAAGCGGCGCTCATGGACCATGTGGATATGGAGGAGGCCAAGCGGCGGGCAGAACTGGCGGTAGATGTACAGTCCGACATTATTGACGCATACAATGAATCCGTTCTGGGAGAGGAGCGGGAGGTCCTCTGCGAGGGGTACGATCCCCAGGCCCAGATGTTCTATGGCCGTAGTTATGCCGAGTCTCCCGACATTGACGGACGGATCTGGTTCACCGCCGACAGCGAGATCGCACCCGGCACCTTTGTAAACATCCGTTTGACCGGCACTATGGACGGCGAGACCACTGGCGAGCTGGTGTAAGGGCGCTTATTCCCTGAAAATCCTCGAAAGGACGTATATTATGAATTTACCCAATAAACTGACTATGCTGCGGATTTTGCTGATCCCGGTGTTTATGGTGGTGCTGTACTGGAACTTTCCCGGAGCCACCTGGGTGGCGCTGGCCATTTTCATCATCGCCAGTTTTACCGATCTTCTGGATGGAAAAATCGCCAGAAAGTACAATTTAGTTACGGATTTTGGCAAATTTGCCGATCCTCTGGCGGATAAAATGTTGGTGACGGCAGCGATGCTCTGGTTCGTGGAGATCGGCCAGATGCCCGCTTGGGCGCTGCTGATCGTCATTGTCCGGGAGTTTGCCGTCAGTGGCCTGCGGATGATTGCCAGCGAAAAGGGCCGTGTTATCGCAGCCGGATGGTCCGGTAAGGTGAAAACAGCCAGCACCATGGTATGTATCGTGCTCATGTTCCTGCCGATCTCCGGCTGGCTCAATACCGTGTGCGTGGCGGTGATCGCCCTTACTACCCTGTATTCCGGCGTGGAATATTTTGTGCTGAACCGGGATGTAATTGCCTCGGCCTGAGAATTGAAATCGAAAATGAAAAAGTGCGGGAACGTAAGTTCCCGCACTTTTTAACATTCGGTATGTTCGCATAGCTCCCGGACCTTGGCTTGAATGCTTTTCAGGTCCAGAAAGGTCTCCGGGCGCTTTTGCTCGTCCCGCAGCAGCGCCGCCGGGTGGTAGATGGCCGTCATCTGGACGCCGCCTCGTTGGAACCACTGGCCGTGCTCCTGGGTGATCTTGAAATCTTCCTTGATGATGGCTTTGGCGGCGATCCGGCCCAAGCAGACGATGATCTTTGGCTTCATCAGCGCCGCTTGCCGCCGCAAATAGCCGATGCAGGCGTCCTGTTCGACATTTAGAGGGTCTCGGTTCTGGGGCGGGCGACACTTCACCACGTTGGCGATATAGACCTTGGTGCGGTCCAGATGGATGATCTCCAGCATATCGTCCAGCAATTGCCCTGCCCGGCCTACAAAGGGAATACCCTGCTCGTCCTCATGCTGGCCGGGGCCTTCACCGATGAGCATGACCTCTGCCGTCTCGCAGCCATCCCCAAACACCACATGGGTCCGGGTGTCCGCCAGCGCGCAGCCCCGGCAGGCGCCACATTCCTGTTTTAAACGCTCCCAGCTATCCGCCATGGTGTCCCCACCACCTTTCTGAAATCATCTTGCTTGAGTATAGCATATTGTTTTCCCCCACGCAAGCGTATAAGGCGGTGGTGGGCTGCCTATACTGACAGGGCATCAAGCAGGGGAGGGCGGCACATGACGGAATTTTTGTGGGTTTTCTGGAGCTTCAGTCTTTTGGGATGGATGTTGGAACGGCTGTTTGCTGCCGTGACCCGGTCTCCCCGGCGGAGGAGACGATGTCTGCTGCTCCTGCCCCTCTGCCCGGTGTACGGACTGGGAATGGCAGCGGTGCTGGCCCTACCGCCGAGCCTTCGTTCCGGGTGGCGCCTCTACTTCTGGGGTTGCCTGACCGCCACCGCCGTAGAGTATATTTACCATTGGTGGGGGGAGACCTTTTTGAGCGTGTCTTTCTGGGACTACACCGGGGCCTTCGGAAATCTCCGGGGTCGGGTGTGTTTGCCGTTTTCTCTGGCGTGGGGACTGCTGCTGTTCCCGGCTGTCTATCTGGTAACGCCGCCGGTGCTGGCGCTGGCGGACCGCATTCCCGTCGGCGTGACGTGGTGGTTGCTGGTAGCCTTTACCGCCGACGCGGTGTGCTCTCTTTACTTTTTAACGGTAACACATGATTTGGAGGGCCTGCGGGCCGCCGTCTGGCCGGTGTGGGGGTGCCCTTGACCGGGACGGCGGACTTGCCGGAATGCTTGTGCAAAGGCAGCCAAGTGCCTGACCGGTTTATCTTGTCACAAGCCGCTTTTTGTGGTATCCTGTTGCAATGATGAGCGGTCACAGCCGCCGGACAGGAGGAACCATATTGAAAAAAACAAGAAAAGAGCGGGGCTGGTTGAAAAAGACGTTCAAGCAAGCCATGGACAAGGAGCTGCGGGAACACAAGAGCTCTTTCATCGTCTTTTATATTCTGCGGGCCTTGGTGATCGTATCCCTGGTGCGCCAGATCATTCTGGATAACTACGAGGGTGCGTTTTTCTGTATTCTGACCATCGTGCTGCTGTATGTGCCAAGCTGGGTGCAGGTCCGGCTGCGGATCGAGCTGCCACCGCCCTTGGAAATTACGATCCTCTGCTTCATTTTCGCGGCTGAGATCTTGGGAGAGGTCAACGCTTTCTATGTCAACGTGCCCCATTGGGACACCATGCTCCACACCATCAACGGCTTTTTGGCGGCGGCGGTAGGCTTTTCTCTGGTGTTGCTGCTCAACGACAACGAGAAGCTGACCTTCGATCTGTCACCCTTCTTTCTGGCAATGGTGGCATTTTGCTTTTCCATGACCATCGGCGTTCTGTGGGAATTTTTTGAGTTCGGCATGGACTGGTTCTTCCATACGGATATGCAGCGGGATACCGTCATCAACGCCATCTACTCCGCCAGTCTGGATCCCACCCGGACCAATAAGGTGGTGGCGGTGAAGGAGATCCATGACGTGGTCATCAATGGCGAGAATCTGGGGATGGGCGGCTATCTGGACATCGGCCTTATCGACACCATGAAAGATCTGCTGGTGAATTTCGTGGGCGCGGTGGTGTTTTCCATAGCTGGTTATTTCTACGCCCGGAGCAAGGGCAAGAAGCGGGCAGCGGCGCTGAACTTTGTGCCCAGCAAGAAAAATGAAGATCACGATTACCTCCAGCAGGCCCGCGAAAACGGCCCGGATCTCCCTGAAAAAAGAAAGAAATAAAGAAACCCGGAAACACGTTAGGAGTTTCCGGGCCTTTTTTACACTTTTTTCCGGGGAAATGACTGCGCCAGCTTTGTTCCCAGCCAACCTGCCAGAATACCCACGGCAGCGCCCCCCAGAATATCTGTGGGCCAGTGGGCGTAGAGGTACAGCCGGGACAGGGCGATGACCACGGCCAGTGCCAGTGCTGGTTTCCAAAGGCGGCTGTTCGCCGTTTTCAGCGCGGCTACCGCTGCGAAGGAGGCCGCCGTGTGGCCGGAGGGGAAGGAGGCATCCGCAGGCGGTGGGATCAGCAGGGAGACGGTGGGGTTGACGGCGAAGGGCCGTACCCGGCCGATGAGCGGCTTGAGAGCAAGGTTGCAGAACAAGAGATCCAGAACCAACCCGCAGGCCACACAGGTCCCCAGCTTTCTGGTCTTTGGGATCGCCAGCAGGATCGCCGCCAGTAAGATCCATACCTCACCGTGGTCGCAGATCCGGCTGACTGGCACCATGACGGCGTCCAGAACGCCGCAGCGCAGGTGAGCCTGTATCCAGTTTAAAATCATCAGTTCAAGGGCTTGCATTGTTTTGATCCTTTCCTATTCGCTGAGGGCCATCATACCATATCCTCCGCAAAAAGAAAAGTGCCTTTCCAAAACGGAAAGGCACTTTTTCAATGAGTTTATGCGGCCTTGCGGCGCTCCATGCTGCGGATGACGAACAGAACGCACAGCATCAGCGCAAAGCTGACGGCCCAGGTAATATACACGTTCTGGACAAAACCGGCTACGATGAAGCCCACCACGCAGACACCGGCCACCGTCAGCACATAGGGGATCTGGGTGGCAACGTGCTCCAGATGGTCGCACTGGGCGCCAGCGGAGGCCATGATGGAGGTATCGGAGATGGGGGAGCAGTGGTCACCCATCACAGCACCGGCACAGCAGGCGGAGATACCGATGATGAGCAGCTCGCTGGAAGCGGGGAAAATAGCGGTAACAATGGGGATCAGGATGCCGAAGGTACCCCAGGAGGTGCCGGAGGCGAAGGCCAGGATACAGGCCACCACGAAGATCACGGCAGGGAGCATGGAGTACAGCGTAGCGGCGGCGCCTTCCATGAGGTCATGGACATAGAGGCTTGCGCCCAGAGAGGTGATGGTAGCTTTCAGAGAGACGGCCAGGGTCAGGATCAGAATGGGGGAGATCATGGCGTTGAAGCCCTTGGGGATGCAGGCCATGGCATCCTTGAAGGTGATGACCCGGCGGGCCACCAGATAGATGACGGTAAAGAGCAGAGCGATGATGCCGCCCCAGGGCAGACCCATGAAAGCGTCGGTGTTGCCGAAGGCACCGATAAAGTCTCCGGCGCAGTCAGTGCCGCCCCAGGCGTCCACGCCGAAGAAGCCACCCACATAGATCATGCCGGTGGTGCACACGGCGATCAGCACCAGAACAGGGAGCAGCAGGTCGATGACCTTGCCCTTGGGATTCACTGCTTCATCCTCCGTATTTTCCAGAGCGGAGAGGTCACCGGTCTCCCGGGCCTTGTGCTCATAGGCCCGCATGGGGCCGTAATCAAACTGCATGAAGGACAGGGCGATGATAAAGACGAAGGTCAGCAGTGAATAGAGATTGTAGGGAATGGCCTTGATAAAGAGCTGGATGCCGCTGATGCCGGTGTCCAGCCCCTCGGCGGTGGAGGAAACGGCGGCGGCCCAGGAGGAGATGGGGGCAATCATGCACACGGGGGCGGCGGTGGCGTCAATAAGATAGGCCAGCTTGGGACGGGAGATCCGATGGCTGTCGGTGACGGGCCGCATGACGGTGCCCACGGTGAGGCAGTTGAAATAGTCATCGATGAAGATCAGAATACCCAGCAGGAAGGTGGCGAGGGAAGCGCCTACCTTGGTCTTGATGTTCTGAGAGGCCCAGCGGCCAAAAGCGGCAGAGCCGCCGGCGGCATTTACCAGCGCCACGATAATGCCCAGAAGGACAAGGAACAGGAAGATACCGGCGTTGTCTTTGATGGCGGCCACCAGACCGTCGTTGACGATCATGTTCAGCGCGCCGATGGGGGAAAAGCCCTGAGAGAACAGAGCGCCTACCGTGACGCCGATGAACAGAGAACTGTACGCCTCCTTGGTGATAAGGGCCAGAGTGATGGCGATGACGGGGGGTACCAGTGCCCAGAAGGTACCGTACATGCTGTTGGCAGGCGCGCCATCCTCAACAGCCAGAGCGCTGACACACAGCAGTGCGGCGGCGGTCATGACCAGCAGGGCCGTCCGCAGTAGGGGATGCTTTTTCATGGAGATTCTCCTTTCATTTTTGGGCCGCAGCCCATGCAACCGGAGAATACGCGTGAACTCCATCCTACCAAAGCACATTGTGCTTCAGAACAAAAAATGGAGTCATGACATTCCGCCATGACTCCATTTGAAGGTCTCATTTCACCAAACAGATCCATGACAGCGCCCCGCCCGTTTCCGGGCGACAGTCCGGCGGATATTTTCCGACGGCCCAGGCACCGACCCGCCAGGCAGCGGTACGGCCCTTCGGCGGCTGACCCTTTCTCCATCCTCTATGCCTGTCTGCCGGATGGTTACTCTTATCAGCCGCGCCTCTATCATGCGTTATCCAGTTGTATCCTACCCCATTATAGGCGAATTTCCGAACTTGTCAACGGTTTCTTCACAAAATGTTTATATTTGGCGAAAAGAACAGGGAAAACTGTCGATAAAGTGGTAAATTCTCCGCGACGGTAAGGTAGGGCAGCCGTTAGCGGCTGTGCCGCTTTAC
>UQUC01000042.1 GCA_900544105.1 uncultured Oscillibacter sp.
CCGGGCTTTCTCTAGAGAAAGCCTGGATCCCCCGCCCGGGACCGGGCGGGAAACCACGTCGCAGGTTCTAACCTGCGCCGGTCCAGAAGGCACCACCTGCCGACAGCAGCACGCCAGAGCCGCTCCCGGCTCCCTCCAAACCAAAAGGGAAGGCCCCAAGGCCTTCCCTTTTCTCCCATCCCGTGTTATGCTTTGGTTACCGTCTTTCGCATGCCGCTGCCGGCGGTGTCGCTGGGGCTGGTCTCAAAGCCCAGCTTTTCGTAGAAGGGCTCCTTCCCCTTGGCCGCCCCCAGGAAGAACATAATGGTCTCCCCCGGCTGGGCGGCGTCCAGGACCCGCTGGCACAGCTGCTCCACGATCTGCCGGCCAATCCCCCGGCCCTGCCAGGCGGGCAGGACGGCCACATCCCCCAGGTAGGCGGTGTAGCCGTAGTCAAACAGAATCCGCCCCATGGCCACGCAGACCCCGTCCACCCGAGCGCAGGCTACAAAGGTGGTGTGGGCCAGGCCCTCCCGGGCCTGCCGCGGGGTGAGCTCGTACCACCCCACTGCCATGCGCAGTTGGTTGTACTCCTGGGGGGTGACGGAGGTTCCATATACAATCTCTTCCATGGGACCGGCTCCTTTCTCCACTGGTTTTCCCCATCATACCACAATCCCCGCCGTGGGTCTATGGGGGGCGCCCTTCTTTGTTTCCGCTTGTCACCCCTTTGTCACACTTTCGTCATTTTTACAGGTTGATTTTTCCTTTGTGCGTTCTGACCAAGGCCATTTTGGCGCTTTTTGCAAGAAAATTTGCTCCTGAGTGCACCTCCCTTTCCGGTGGAAGGGGAAGCTGTTCAAAGGTTTTACACATTGTCCACAGACTTTTCCACAAGCCGTGCACAACCCGGTTTCCCCATTTTGATCGTCAAAAATTCCTGTCAAGGGAAAGTTTGCCGGTGGATTCGCCAAACTTTTCCCCTTGGGAGAGGAGGTCCCCCCATGTCCCAGGAATTTTCCATGACGCCCATTGCCCACATCCGCAGTGATTTCGCCGAAAAATTCGGTGTGCCCCGGCAGAGCGGGCTGGTGGAGGAGTTGGAGGCCGACATTGTTTTCGAACCGGACTATCAGAACCCGGACGCCCTCCGGGGCTTGGATGACTTCTCCCATATCTGGCTCATCTGGGTCTTTGACCGTGCCATCCGGGATACCTGGTCCCCCACGGTCCGTCCACCCCGGCTGGGAGGTAACACCCGGATGGGCGTCTTTGCCACCCGCTCCCCCTTCCGGCCCAACCCCATCGCTCTGTCCTGCGTGAAGCTTGCGGGCATCCGGCAGACGGCGGAAGGCCCCGTGCTCCGGGTCCGGGGTGCGGATCTGGTAAACGGCACCCCCATTCTGGATATCAAGCCTTACATCCCCTACGCCGACAGCCATCCCGACGCACTGGGAGGCTTCGCCGCTGTACCGGCTGGAGAAACCCTGTCTGTTTCCATTCCCCCGGCCTTATTGGAACAGATACCCATAGAACGGCAGGAGGCTTTACGGGGCGTTCTGGCTCAAGACCCCCGGCCCCACTACCAGAAGGACCCGGAGCGGGTCTACGGCTTCTCCTTTGCCGGTTTTGAAGTCCGTTTCACCGTGGACGGGGACCAGCTCACCGTCCGGGATATCCGTCCGGCTGAATAAAACATCCACTTAGGCTCTGGCGGTCCGCATTGCTGCGGACCGCTCAGCGTGTCGAAAAAGTCTTTTCGCCCCGCTGAGCAAGTTTTCAGAACTTTATAAAAGTTCTGAAAACTAAGGATTTCAATAGCGCAGGACACCCTTCTTGGGTTTCCCGCGCACACCCTTCCTTACCGTCGCGGAGAATTTACCACTATATCGACAGTCTCGCTGCTTTTTGGGAGGATCCGCTCCCTTATGCGCACAAAATGAAACAGGACGGTGCACAGGTTCGATGCCCGTTTTTTTATTTTTTGCGTAAAAGCCCATTGACAAAGTAGGTTTGTTGGTATATGGTTTAACCATACCAAGTTTGTAGGTGATTGCATGACTACTTTTATGCGCACTCCTGATATCCGATGTTGATGGCCCTCCCCCCCACTGGCCCATCAAACAAAATCATGTTCAAGGAGTGCTTTTTTATGATCTATCCTGCCCTATCCGGTATTGCCTCCCCTTCGCCGTCATTTGCGAAACAGGAGGTACCAGCCCATGATTAACTACGCCCATCTGAAATCTCAGATGATCCAGCTTTTGGATCTTCTGCGGTCCATTCTCTATCCCAATGTGTTCGACGCCATGGAGGAAGCCCACTCCAAAGAGGAACTGGAAGCAGCCGCCCGACGTCAGCTTCGGGAGATCCTGGAGCGGATCTATCGGGAACCCCCTCAATATGACGATGTGATCGACACTCTGTTTTCCAAGCTTCCCGCCATTCGGGACACGCTGGACACCGACGTGCAGGCTGCCTACGAGGGCGATCCCGCTGCCACCTGCCGGGAAGAGGTCATGCTGGCGTACCCAGCCTTTGAAGCCATCAGCATTTTCCGCATCGCCCATGAGCTGTATCTTCTAAAAGTCCCCATGCTGCCCCGGATGATGACGGAATATGCCCATTCCCTCACCGGTATCGACATTCACCCCGGCGCCACCATTGGGCCGTACTTCTTCATTGACCACGGCACCGGCGTGGTCATCGGCGAGACCACCGTCATCGGTGAGCGCGTCAAGCTGTATCAGGGCGTGACGCTGGGTGCCAAGAGCTTTGCCGTCCAGTCCGACGGTACGCTGGTAAAGGGCAACAAGCGTCACCCCAACATCGGCAGCAACGTGGTCATCTACGCCGGCGCCACGATCTTAGGCGGCGACACCTATATTGGTGATAACTGCGTCATCGGCGGCAATGTGTGGCTGACCCACTCCGTGGAACCCGGCAAACGGGTCCTTACCGCCCGGGAGCAGACGGAATTTGTGACCACAGATATCTGATAATTTTTACATATTATACACAGCACCACAAAGGAGGAACCCGCTATGGTATACGCGGATAATGCTGCAACAACAAAAATGAGCCGCACGGCCATCGACGCCATGCTGCCCTATATGGAGACCCACTACGGCAACCCCTCCAGCCTGTACCGGCTGGGGCAGGAGGCCGCCGAAGCCTTACAGAGCGCTCGGGAGACCGTGGCCGCCTGTCTGGGCTGCACACCCCGGGAGATCACCTTTACCTCCGGCGGCAGCGAGGCTGACAATCAGGCTTTGATTTCCGCCGCCCGCATCGGTGAGCGCAAGGGCAAGAAGCACATCATCTCCACCGCCTTTGAGCACCACGCCATTCTCCACACCTTGAAAAAGCTGGAAAAGGAAGGCTTTGAGGTCCAGCTGCTCCCCGTTGGCTCTGCCGGTACCATCACCGCCCAGCAGGTAGCGGACGCCATCCGCCCCGACACTTGTCTGGTCACCACCATGTATGCCAACAATGAGATCGGTTCCATCCTGCCCATTGCGGAGATCGGCGCTGTCTGCCGGGAAAAAGGCGTCCTGTTCCATACCGACGCCGTGCAGGCCGCCGGTCATCTCCACATCAATGTCAACGAGCAGAACATCAATATGCTGTCCCTCTCCGGCCATAAATTCCATGGTCCCAAGGGCACCGGCGTGCTGTATGCCCGCCAAGGCATCCCCCTGACCAACATCATCGAGGGCGGCGCACAGGAGCGGGGCAAGCGGGCCGGTACGGAAAACGTCCCCGGCATCATGGGTCTGGCCGCCGCACTGAAGGAGGCCTGCGATCACATCGATGAAAACGCCGCCAAGGTCTCCGCGCTGCGGGACCAGCTCATCGCCGGTCTCTCTCAGATCCCCCACAGCGCTCTGAACGGCGATCCCGTCCACCGGCTCCCCGGCAACGTGAACTTCTGCTTTGAGGGCATTGAGGGCGAAAGCCTGCTGTTGCTGCTGGATCAGGCCGGGATCTGTGCGTCCTCCGGCAGCGCCTGCACCTCCGGTTCTCTGGACCCCAGCCATGTGCTGCTGGCCATCGGCCGCCCCCACGAGGTTGCCCACGGCTCCCTGCGGCTGAGCCTGTGCGAGTGGAACACGCAAGAGGATGTGGATCACATTCTCAAGGAGGTCCCCCGGATCGTGGAGTACCTGCGGAGTATTTCTCCCGTGTGGAAGGATCTTGCCAGCGGAAAGAAGCAGTTCATGCTGTAATGTTTCCGTTCTTTCCAACAGTGCGAATATTTACTTTTTATAACCCAAGGAGGCTTTCAACATGGCACTTTATACAGAAACCGTCATGGACCATTTTACTCATCCCCGGAATGTGGGTGAGATCCCCGATGCCGACGGCGTAGGCGAGGTAGGCAACGCCAAGTGCGGCGACATCATGAAAATGTACCTCAAGATCAAGGATGACCGCATCGAGGACGTGAAGTTCGAGACCTTCGGCTGCGGCAGCGCCATCGCGTCCTCCTCCATGGCCACGGAACTCATCAAGGGCAAGACCATCGAGGAAGCGCTGGCCGTCACCAACAAGCAGGTGGTGGATGCGCTGGGCGGTCTGCCCGCTTATAAGCTGCACTGCTCCGTACTGGCGGAGGAATCCATCAAGGCGGCTGTCAAAAACTATTACGACCGCAACAACATCCCTTACGACCACAGCAAGTTCCCCGACTGTGAGCACTGCGAGGGCGGCTGTCCCATGGTTTGATGGGTAAGGTACTGATTGCAATGAGCGGCGGCGTTGATTCCAGCGTCGCCGCTTACCTTTTGAAGCACAGCGGCTGGGACTGCGTCGGCGCTACCATGACCCTTTACCGCAACGAGGACATCGGTATTTCCCGCAGCCGCACCTGCTGCTCTTTGGAGGATGTGGAGGATGCCCGCAGCGTGGCGTTTCGTCTGCGGATTCCCTACTACGTTTTTAACTTCTCCGAGGAGTTTCGCCGTCAGGTGATGGACCGCTTTGCGGATGCCTACGGGCAGGGGCGGACGCCCAATCCCTGTATCGACTGCAACCGCTACCTGAAATTCCGGCATCTCTATGACCGGGCAACCCTCCTGGGCTGCGACGCCATCGCCACTGGCCATTATGCCCGGATCGAGCAGGAAAACGGTCGGTATCTGCTGAAAAAGGCGCTTGACGCAAACAAGGACCAGAGCTATGTACTCTATATGCTGACCCAGGAGCAGTTGGCCCACACCCGATTTCCATTGGGTGCCCTCCATAAAGCGGAGACCCGGCAGTTGGCGGATAGTCTGGGCTTTTTTAACGCCAGAAAGCCGGACAGTCAGGACATCTGTTTTGTCCCGGATGGCGACTACGCCGCTTTCATCCGTCGGCACGCCGGAAAAGCGGATACCCCCGGTGATTTCGTGGACGAATCCGGTCGGACATTGGGATGTCACAAGGGCATCGCCCACTATACCATCGGCCAGCGGAAAGGATTGGGTATCCCTTCCAATCGTCCGCTGTACGTAAAAGCCATTGATCCAAAGAGCAATCAGGTGGTCCTCAGTGAAAATGACGCTCTATTCTCCCAGCAGCTCACTGGTGAGAACTTCAACTGGATCGCCTGGGAAGCGCCGCCCCGCCAGTTCCGATGCAGTGCCAAGATCCGCTACCGCCAGACGGAGCAACCCTGCAAGGTGACGGTGGAGGAGGACAGCTCCGTGCAGGTGCTGTTCGACCGTCCCCAGCGGGCCATCACTCCGGGGCAGGCGGTGGTACTCTATGACGGAGACGCCGTTCTGGGCGGCGGTACGATTTTATAGCCCATGGCCGCAGCACAAAAAACCAGCGGAAAGGCCGAGCCTTTCCGCTGGTTTTTTGGTTTCTATCAGGTTTCCGCTGTTTCACCGGCGGAGGCCATACGCTTCCAGGCATGGTCACAGATGGCCTTGAAGGTCTGGTCGCTGATGTCATGCTCCATTTTGCAGGCATCCTCCTCCGCAGTCTCCGGGTCCACACCCAAGCTCACCAGAAAACGGGTCAAAGTCTTGTGCCGCTGGAGCATTTTGGATGCGATCTGCATACCGGCATCCGTCAATGTGATAAGGCCGTCCTTATCCATCTCAATATATCCGTTTTCCCGCAGACGCTTGGTGGCGTAAGTCACGCTGGGCTTCGTCACCCCCAAGTGCTCCGCTACATCCACAGAGCGCACATATCCATGCTTGGTCTGCATCATCAGCATGGTTTCCAGGTAATCCTCAGATGCTTTCAGGATCTGCACGGTCATCACCGGTCCTTTCTTCCTATCACGATCCAGGGCATCGCCGTCCGCCCAAAAGCCTTGGCGAAAGCGACAGCCCGCATAAAGCCGTTTTGGGCATTTTACCATATTTTCTTCACAAATGCAAGGTGTCTTCTCCCCTGAGATTTTGACAATATTTTTAAAAATCCCAGTTGACAGAAGCGATTAGAGATGTTAAACTAAGCTGTGGTTAGAGAAGGCTAACACCTTACAAAACGTGACGGCTGCACTCCGACTATTCTTTTTCCATAATAGTTAGTTCGATTTAACTAACAGATTCGGAGGGGTCGTTATGATGCCGCTTGCACTGGCAAATATCGGTGAAGAATACATGATCCGCAGGGTCAGCGGAAATCCCGAGGTGAAAAAGCACCTGGAGGATTTGGGGTTCACTGCCGGCGGGTCCATCACGGTGGTGTCGGCTCTGGGAGGCAACATCATCGTCAAGGTGAAGGAGTCCCGGGTGGCCATCAGCGAGGAAATGGCCCGCAAGATCATGATCTGATCCATTTGAAGTTGAAATCTGATAAAAACAGTAGGAGGAAACGAGTATGAAAACGCTGCGTGACGTCAAAATCGGTGAGACCGTAAAGGTCGTCAAGCTCCATGGAGAGGGACCCATCAAGCGCCGCATTATGGACATGGGCATCACCAAGGGCGTGGAGATCTATGTCCGCAAGGTCGCCCCTCTGGGCGATCCCATGGAGGTCACCGTCCGGGGCTATGAACTGAGCCTGCGGAAGGCCGACACAGAAATAATCGAGGTCGAGTAAACACAAAAATTTTTCAAATATGGTTTGAGCACTCAAATCAAAAGGAGCATGTATGGAAAAGCAGATCAAAATTGCCCTGGCGGGCAACCCGAACTGCGGCAAGACGACCCTGTTCAACGCCCTGACCGGTTCCAACCAGTTCGTGGGCAACTGGCCCGGCGTCACCGTGGAGAAAAAGGAAGGCAAGCTGAAGAAGCATGACAATGTAGTCATCATGGACCTTCCCGGCATCTATTCCCTGTCCCCCTACACTCTGGAAGAGGTAGTGGCCCGTAACTATCTGATCGGTGAGCGGCCTGATGCCATTTTGAACATCATCGACGGCACCAACCTGGAACGCAACCTCTACCTCACCACTCAGCTCACCGAGCTGGGTATCCCGGTGGTCATCGCCATCAACATGATGGACGTGGTCCGCAAGAACGGCGACCAGATCAATGTAGCGGAGCTGTCCCGTGAGCTGGGCGTGCGGATCATTGAGATCTCCGCGCTGAAGGGGGATGGCGTCATGGAGGCTGCCGAAGCCGCTGTGAAGGCCGCCGAGGGCACCAAAACCGTTCCCATGCACACCTTCTCCGGCCCTGTGGAGCACGCCATCGCCCACATTGAGGAGGCCGCGGTGCACAACCTGCCGGAGGAGCAGCAGCGCTGGTACGCCATCAAGATCTTCGAGCGGGATGACAAGGTGCTGGAAAAGCTCAGCATCCCCGCCGATGTCATGTCCCATATCGACGCCGACATCCAGGCCGCCGAAACCGAGCTAGACGATGATGCCGAGAGCATCATCACCAACGAGCGGTACGTCTACATTGCAGAGCTTATCAAAAGCTGCTACAAGAAGCACAATCAGGGGCAGCTCTCCGCCTCCGATAAGATCGACCGGATCGTCACCAACCGCTGGCTGGGCCTGCCTATTTTCGCCGTGGTCATGTATCTGGTGTACTACATCGCCATGGTGACCGTCGGCTCCGCCGCTACCGACTGGGCCAATGACGGCCTGTTCGGTGACGGCTGGCACCTCTTCGGTATGGGCACCAGCGAATATACCGAGGTCGCTGACAATTACACCGCCGCTTCCGAGGCCATCAGCGCCTACTATGATCTGGATACCGAGGCCGATGACTTCGATCCCGACACCGCTCTGGCCGATATGAAGGCGGTTCAGCCCGCCTCCGCATCCGCCACCATCGAAGTGGAGGATGAAGAGACTCTGGCCATGAACGACATGACCGTTTACTATGACGCTATCCCCGCTGACGCCGACGAGGAGACCACCGTTGGCATGAGTTATCTGGACGCTGTCACCTACTTTGAGGAGAATGGCTTTGACGAGCCGGATCCCGCCGACTACGGCGTGTGGGTCCCCGGCGTGCCTGTACTGATCGGCAATGCTCTGGAAGCCGCCGGCACCGCTGAATGGCTCAACGGCTTGATCCTGGACGGCATCGTGGCCGGCGTGGGTGCGGTGCTTGGCTTCGTACCGCAGATGCTGGTGCTGTTCCTGATGCTGGCGTTCCTGGAGGCCTGCGGTTACATGGCCCGTATCGCCTTCGTTCTGGACCGTATCTTCCGCAAGTTCGGCCTGTCCGGTAAGTCCTTTATCCCCATGCTTATCGGCACCGGCTGCGGCATCCCCGGCATCATGGCTTCCCGTACCATTGAAAATGAGCGTGACCGCCGTATGACGATCATGACCACCACCTTTATCCCCTGCGGCGCTAAGGTGCCCTTTATCGCCATGGTGGCAGGCGCCATCTTCGGCGGCGCTGCCTGGGTGGCTACCTCCGCCTACTTCGTGGGCATGGCTGCCATCATCATCTCCGGCATCATGCTGAAGAAAACCAAGATGTTTGCCGGCGATCCCGCTCCCTTTGTCATGGAGCTGCCCGCCTACCACTGGCCCACCGTGGGCAACGTGCTGCGCAGCATGTGGGAGCGGGGCTGGTCCTTCATCAAGAAGGCTGGTACCATCATTCTGCTGTCCACCATCGCTGTGTGGTTCACCACCTACTTCGGCTGGGCTGAGGACGGCTTCCGGATGCTCTCCGAGGAAGAGATCGACTGCTCCATCCTCGCCCACATCGGCAGCCTGATCGCCTGGATCTTCGCGCCTCTCGGCTGGGGCAACTGGAAGGCCGCCGTGGCCTCCATCACCGGTCTGGTGGCCAAGGAAAACATCGTTGGTACGCTGGGTATTCTCTACGGCGGCGGTGATGAGACTGTCTATCAGGCTCTGGGATCTGTCTTTACCCAGATCAGCGGCTACTCCTTCCTGGTGTTCAACCTGCTGTGCGCCCCCTGCTTCGCCGCCATCGGTGCCATCAAGCGGGAGATGAACAACGCCAAGTGGACCTGGTTCGCCATCGGCTATCAGTGCGGCTTCGCTTATCTGTGCGCCCTGATGGTCAACCAGTTCGGCAAGGCCTTCACCGGCGACCTGAACGTCCTCGGCCTCGTTGCCGCTTTGGTAGCTCTGGCCTTCATCCTCTATATGCTGGTCCGCCCTTACAAGGAAGCCTCCAAGCTCTCCACTAAGGTCTGATTTTCCCCTCACCCTCCATTCTATATCTCCCATCTTCTATTTCTTTCAAAGGAGTGATTTTCCATGCTGACCTGGTTGAGTGCCAATCTCTCTACCCTCCTCATTTCGCTTGTCTTATTTGCCGTTGTCATTTCCATTGTCCGGTATCTCATCCGGCAGAAAAAGCAGGGCAAGCACACCTGCGGATGCAGCGGCGGCTGCGCCGGTTGTTCCGGCGGCTGCCACTGCGGACGGTAAACACTCCCAAAAAGAACCGGCGCACGGGACATCCCGTGCGCCGGTTCTTTTCATCGCCGACTTGTTCGCAGGTTGGATCTCTGCTCTGCAAAAGAGTTCAGATTTTGACGATCTTCCCGGTTTTCCACGCCTCCGTGGTGGCGTAGCCCACCCGTGTGGCATAGATACCGTCCTCCACGCCGGTATCCGGCTTCCGCCCCTCCCGGACGCAACGGACAAATTCCTCCATTTCCGTGAGGTACGCCTCCGCAAACCGCTCCGGGAAGGATTCCACACATTCAGTCCGGGCGCCATTCACATCGTAGACCATGGCCCGGTTCTTCTCCGGCACGGCAGAAATGCGGATCGTGCCCTCCGTGCCTACGATCTCCGTTTCAATATGGTAGCCGTAGGGGGCGGTGCGGCCCACATGAACCATGCCCATAGCGCCGTTTTTGAATTTGTAGACGGCGACGCCGGTCTCATCGTCCCCGGCGTCCTGAAAAGCCGGATGCTTAAAGGTACAGCCCATGGCATAGACTTCCGCAGCCTCGCTCCCCAGGAACCAGCGCATCAGATCCATATCGTGAATGGCGGAATCCAGGAAGATACCGCCGGAGGTCCCACTATACCGAATGGCCCCCTCCACCACGGCTTCCGGGTCGATGCCGGTGGATTTCACCAGATAGGGCGTACCGATAGCCCCCGCAGAGATTTTTTCCTTGGCATAGGCATAGGACTTGTCATAGCGCCGCATAAAGCCCAGCATACACACCAATTCCGGGTGCCGGGCCACGGCAGCCTCCGCCTGAAGGCACTGTTCCATCGTAACGCCCAGAGGCTTTTCGGAAAACACGTGCTTTCCCGCGTCCAGCGCCGCCTCGATCTGCCAGCAGTGCTCCCCGGAGGGGGACACGATGGCCACCGCGTCCAGTTCCGGATCAGCGACCATCTCCCTGAAATCGCCGTACACCTTTTCAAGTCCCAATTCCTGACGGGCATACGCCTGACTGTCCGCGCCGGGCACGCAGGCCGCCGTCAGGACCGCGCCGGGAATCTTGTGTGCAAGGTTGGCAGCATGGACCCGGCCCAACCGCCCCAGACCGGCAATGCCAACACGCAGTTCCTTCATAAGCAGTCTCCTTCCATTCAACTTGATCGGTTCAAAATAAAATTACGCCGCCGCTTTCGCGGCGGCGTAATTCAACTCAACAGTGCGTCCGGGGGACGATTTACTGTGCAGCCATCTTACGGGCCTTGGCCTCCATCTTATTACGGAAGACGTCGATGGTAACGGCCAGGATGATAACAGAGCCGATGACGATGTACTGGACATCGTTCTTGGCACCGGCCAGGTTCAGGCCGTTGCGGATAACAGCCATCAGCAGAGCGCCGATCAGGGTGCCCCAGATGGTGCCCTTGCCGCCGGTGAAGGAAGCGCCGCCCACGATGCAGGCTGCGATGGCGTCGTTATCATAGGTGGAACCGGCGTTGCCGTTAGCGGAAGCCAGGCGGCCAACAGACACGATACCAGCCATACCGGCCATGAAGCCGGACAGCGTGTAAACGAAGGTCAGCACGTTCTTGGAGGGGATACCGGACAGACGGGCTGCCTCGGGGTTGCCGCCCACGCAGTAGATCTGGCGGCCCAGAGCGGTCTTGCGCAGGAAGATATCAAAGATGATGAACACAATGATGACCAGAACGAAGCTGAAGGGGATGCCGGGGAACTTCACCTTGGTGGTGCCCTCATAATAGGTGGTGAACAGAGAGCCGCCGCCGATCCACATGAGGCCGTCAATGCCGGTATTGGTGAAGGCGATGGACTTGGAGCCGGTAATGACCAGCGCCAGGCCCCACAGTACGTTCTTCATGCCCATGGTGGACACGAAGGGATGGGGCAGATCCAGACGGGTCAGCAGGGTGCCGTTGATGAAACCGGCCAGGGTGCTGACGGCCAGGCCGCAGAGCACCAGCAGGAAGGGGTTCGTGATGCCGGACTGGACCATAACGCCGATAGTGCAGGTGCACAGCACACAGTTGGAACCAACGGACAGGTCGATACCGGCGGTAATCAGGGCGCACAGCATACCGGAAGCGATCAGGCAGTTGATGGATGCCTGCTTCAGGATATTCATGAAGTTACCGACCTTCATGAACTTGTCCGGCATGGTGATGCAGAAAATCAAAACCAGGATGGCAAGGGCCATCAGTGTACCGAGCTTTTGCAGAAGCTCTTTCATTTTCGTGTTTTTCATATCAGTCTAACTCTCCTCCCCAGGCCGCTTTCATGATGTCTTCGGAATTGAAGTGCGGCGTGTCCCGGTCAATATCAGCCATCACACGGCCGCCGCGCATAACTACCACATGGTCGCTCATAGCCAGGATCTCCGGCAGCTCGGAGGAGACCATGATGACGCACTTGCCGGCCTTCACCAGATCGTTCATGACCCGGTAAACCTCGATCTTGGCGCCCACGTCGATACCACGGGTGGGCTCATCGAAAATAAAGATGTCGGCGTCGGTATTGACCCACTTGCCGATAACCACCTTCTGCTGGTTGCCGCCGGACAGCTGGCCGACGACCTCATTCAGGGAGGGGGTCTTGATCTTCAGGGCGCTGACATTGTCATTGCCCGCCTGCTCAATGCGGTCCTTGTCCAGGAAGGGACCGTTGGAGAACCCCTTCATATTGGCCAGGACCAGATTGGTCCGCACATCCAGATTGAGCACCAGACCCTGACCCTTACGGTCCTCTGTCAGGAAAGCGATCTTTCTCTTGATAGCGTCCTTCGGCGTTCTGATATGTACCTTCTCGCCCTTGACGTAGATCTCGCCGCTGTCCAGCTTGTCAGCGCCGAACACCGCCCGCATGGTCTCCGTACGGCCTGCGCCGACGAGTCCCGCAAAGCCGGTGATCTGGCCCGCATGAGCCTTAAAGCTGACATCGTGCAGGACGCCGGCCTCGTTGAGGCCCTTGGCCTCCAGCCACACTTCGCCCTTGGTGCCGAACTCCTTGGGATACAGGTTATCCAGGGTACGGCCTACCATGGCGTTGATGAGGGAGTCCTCCGTGAGGTTCACGGTATCCTCGGTGATGATGTGCTCGCCGTCACGCATGACGGTCACACGGTCACAGAGCTCAAAGAGCTCTTCCAGTTTATGTGACACGAACAGGATGGCCACGCCCTTAGCCTTCAGGCCCCGGACGGTCTCCATCAGCTGCTCGATCTCTTCCTTACCTAAAGAAGAAGTAGGCTCATCCATAATAATGAGCTTGGCATCCAGGGACACAGCCTTGGCGATCTCCACCATCTGCTGCTGACCCACGCCCAGCTTACCGCACTCCATGTGGACGTTGATCTCCGGATGTCCCAGTGTTTTCAGCGCTTCCTCCGCCTCGGCGTGCATCCGGGGATAATCCAGCAGCAATCCCTTCTTAACGGCACGCCCCATAAAAACGTTATCCGTGACAGGCAGCTGCTTGACGATGTTCAGCTCCTGATACACACAGGCGATGCCTGCCTCGCGGGACTGAACAGGGTTTTTGAAAACGACCTTCTGGCCGTCCACAAAGATTTCCCCTTCTTCCGGAGTGTGAACGCCGGTGAGCACCTTGATCAAGGTGGATTTACCCGCGCCGTTTTCTCCGATCAGACCGTGGATCTCACCGGGTCTGATGCCGATAGACATGTCTTTTAACGCGACAACACCAGGAAAACGTTTGGTAATATGTTTCAGTTCGACGACATACTCGCTCATGGAATTACCTCGTTTCTGTTTTTCCTGATTTCCGAACCGCTCCCGCCGCAGCGGAAGCGCTCTCTCAATCCCGATTCCCGGGGTCATTTTCGTTGAAATGTGCTTGCTGTTTAATCGTTTTCTTCTGTGCGTATTGTAACCGGGATCAGACAGAGAATGGTTCCTGCCAGATCCCGGCGTGCCGAAAATTCTCCGTTCCGCCGTGGGAACCCATCAGGTTTCCGCTTGCAGGCACGCGCATGATCGGCTTTTCGGAATACAGCGGCAGAAAACCTGCCGCTGTATTCCGGCTTTTTTGCTTTTCAGCTATGGATAGCAGTCAGGCTGAATTAGCCCTTCATGGCCTCCAGGTTGTCCAGGTAAGCCTGGCCGTTCTCAGCGGTAACGACCTGAACGGGAGCATTGATGACTTCGTCAACGGGCTCGAGCTTGACAGCCTTCACGGCAGCCTCGATCACCTGATAGCCCATCTCATAGGGCTGCTGAGCGACAGTAGCCTTCACCAGCTCGCCGTCCAGGATCAGCTTCACGGCGGAAGCGTTGCCGTCGAAACCAACGATGGTGATGTCAGACACGCCGGCGGACTTGCAGGCGTTCATAGCGCCGATAGCGGTATCGTCATTGTGGCAGAGCACGATGTCGATCTGATCGGGATAAGCGCTCAGCAGGTCTTCCATGGCCTTGGTAGCGCCGTCGGTCAGGTTGTTGCCGGACAGCTTGGCCAGAACTTCCACGCCAGCCTCGGTGCAGGCCTTCTCATAGCCTTCCATACGCATGTTGGAGGTGTTGTCGCCTTCCTGACCGTAGATGATAACGGCCTTGGCGTCGGTACCGGCCTGCTCGATGGCCCACTTGCCGCCCTCATAAGCAGCGTCCACGTTGGAGGTGCCCACGAAAGAGGTCTGGCCAGCGATGCCAACGTTGGTGTCAACAGCCAGCACGGGGATGCCAGCGTCGATGGCAGCCTGCAGAGCGCCCTGAGCGGCACCAGCATCGTTGGGAGCGCAGACGATGGCGTCGCAGCCAGCGCCGATCTGCTGCTCGATCATGGAAACCTGACCCTCGATATCGCTCTCAGCGCCGGGGCCAACCACGACCACTTTAACACCCAGATCATCAGCGGCGGCCTTGCAGCCGGCCTCCACATAGCCCCAGTACTCAGAGGCCAGGGTCTTCAGGACAACAGCGACCTTGACATCGCCGGTAGTGGGGGTCTCGGTCTCGGTCTTGGTGTCGGCAGGGGCCTCGGTCTTCTTGCCGCCGCAGGCAGCCAGAGACAGAGTCATTACCAGTGCGAGAGACAGTGCAAACAACTTCTTCATTCTTCATTTGCTCCTTTTCAATTTTTTCAGGATGTTTCCGGCAAAAAGCCGAATTCCTGACAGTATTAACTTAGCACAAACATAGCAAACTTTCAATCTTAAACTTTGCTCAAAGTGTAAAACTGTTATCGTGCACAGAGGAAATCGTTTTCGTTTGGCACTTTTCACAGTTCATTTTAGAGATCAGCCGCCGCAGACATTAACCGTACTTATGAATATACCATCACGATTTATGGCTGGTTTCAGGCTGCGGCGCATTGTATGTCTGTCACGGACATTCTTTGGTCAGTTTGCGCACACAGTATGTCTTGCCGTTGGTTTTCTCCGTTTTTTTGTCCGCTTTGCCAATAGGCACATCCCCGCTTTACCACTTATAATCAGGAATAGAGTGTCATACTATCAATGAGATGCATACCTGGTCCGATGGATACTTCGGGCAGAAAGGGATCTGATATGAACATTTTCTCTCTCTTTACCCTGTGCGGAGGGCTGGCCTTCTTCTTATACGGCATGACGGTCATGTCCAAAAGTCTGGAAAAAATGGCCGGCGGCAAGCTGGAGCGGCTGCTCAAGCGCATGACCTCCAACCCCATCAAAAGTCTGCTGCTGGGCGCCGGCATCACCATCGCCATCCAGTCCTCCTCCGCTATGACGGTCATGCTGGTGGGTCTGGTGAACTCCGGCGTCATGGAGATCGGACAGACCATCGGCATCATCATGGGCTCCAATATCGGCACCACCCTGACGGCGTGGCTGCTGTCCCTCACCGGCATCGAAAGCGAGAACTTCTTTGTCAACTTCCTCAAGCCCAAGAATTTCTCCCCCCTGCTGGCTCTCATCGGTATTCTGCTCATCATGGGCTCCAAGCGGCAGCGCCGCCGGGATGTGGGCCGGGTGATGATGGGCTTCTCTATTTTAATGTATGGCATGGAGCTGATGAGCGGCGCGGTGTCTCCTCTGGCAGATATGCCGGGCTTTACCCACTTCATGACTGCCTTCACCAATCCCTTCCTGGGCGTGCTGGTAGGCGCTGCCTTCACCGGCATCATCCAGTCCTCCGCCGCCTCCGTTGGCATTTTGCAGGCACTGGCCATGACCGGCTCCGTCACCTACGGCATCGCTATCCCCATCATCATGGGCCAGAACATCGGTACCTGCGTTACGGCTCTGATCTCCTCCATCGGCGTCAGCCGCAATGCCAAGCGGGTGTCCGTCATCCACATCTCCTTCAACCTCATCGGCACCGCTCTGGGTCTGCTGGCCCTGTTTGGCGGCGAGATGTTCCTGAATCTGCCCTTCCTGGCAGAACCCATCGGCGCTGTTGGCATCGCATTCTGCCACACGATCTTCAACGTCTGCACCACCCTTGTGCTGCTGCCCTTCAGCCGGCAGTTGGAGCGCCTTGCCAACAAGGTGATCCCCACAGAGGACAAGCCCTCTGACTTCGCCTTCCTGGACCCCCGGCTGATGCGGACCCCCGGCGTGGCTGTCAGTGAATGCGCCGTCATGACCAACCGCATGGGCGCTCTGGCGCTGGAAAGCATGCAGCTGGCCCTGGCCCAGTTCATCCAATATGATGGCAGCCGGGAGGAGCAGATCCTGGCCAACGAGGACAAGCTGGACACCTATGAGGACCGTCTGGGCGGCTACCTGGTCCAGATCTCCCAGCATGGCACCTCCTCTGCCGACATGCGCACCGTCTCCCGCCTGCTTCACGCCATCGGGGACTTTGAGCGCATCGGTGACCACGCTCTGAACCTGCAAGAATCCGCCAAGGAGCTTCATGAAAAGCAGTTGACCTTCTCCACCATTGCCCGGGAAGAGGTGGATGTGCTGACCGCCCTGCTGAAAGATCTGCTGAACAACGCCCTGCGCAGCTTCCAGGCAGACGACCCCCAGGCGGCCCGACAGGTGGAACCCCTGGAGGAGACTATGGACCTCCTTACGGAGGAGATCCGCAGCCGTCATATCCGGCGGCTCCAAAGCGGCCAGTGCACTATCCAGCTTGGCTTTATTCTCAACGATCTGCTGAACAATGCCGAGCGTGTGGGTGACCACTGTTCCAACATTGCGGTCAGCGTCATTGAGGAGCAGGAAAAGCAGACCGCCTCCCACGCCTATCTCCACAGTCTGAAGAAGAATGACGAGTTCTCCTTCCAGCTTCAGCAGAATCTGAGCCGGTACGTCCTGCCTGCGGAAGCCGCAGAGGACCAGCCTGCCGAATAACCGATTTTCAGCCAGCGTTCCCTTGCGGGAGCGCTGGCTTTTTGCGTTTTCGATCGTATATTCAGCCAGAGCCGGCCCGTTCTGTCCGGGAAATCGAAAAATCGGCGGTCGCAGCCGCCAAAACAGTCCCTTTCTGTATAAATATGTGCTTTACCTTCCGGTGTTTTTCTGCTATACTATATGTTTGTTAATGTGGAACATTGTTTGTTCCTCTTGATTTGAGAATGGGGGTGTCCGAATGAAGTATCAGAAATGGCATATCGGTACGGCGTCAGAGGAGGACACAGCCCTTTTGAAGGAAGCCGGCTACCCCAGTCTGCTGGCTACGGTACTGGCCGCCCGGGGCATCACCACCTCTGAGGCAGCTGCCGAGGCGCTGGAACGGGAGACCTCTCTGACGATCTCCCCCATGCTCATGCGGGATATGGGCAAGGCTGTGGCCCGGATCCAGAAGGCGCTGGCCAACGATGAGACCATCGTCGTTTTCGGTGATTACGATGTGGACGGCATCACCTCCACGGTGCTGCTCCTGGACTATCTGAAAAACTGCGGTGCCAAGTGCCTGCGCTATATCCCCCGGCGGATCGAGGACGGCTATGGTCTCTCCAAGGACGCCATCCAGGGCCTGCGGGACAAGGGCGCCACCCTGATGATCACCGTGGACTGCGGGATCACCGGCAATGAGGAGATCGACTTTGCCGCATCCATCGGCATGGACGTGGTGGTGACGGATCACCATGAATGTAAGGAAAACCTGCCCCGGGCCGTGGCGGTAGTGGACCCCCACCGCCCGGATGACGCCTATCCCTTCAAATATCTGGCAGGCGTCGGCGTAGCGCTGAAGCTGGTGCTGGCTTTGGGTGGGCCGGACCGGGAAAACGCCCTGTTCGCCCGGTACTGTACCCTGGCCGCCATCGGCACCATTGCCGACGTCATGCGGATGGAGGGTGAAAACCGCACCATTGTCTCCTGCGGCCTCGCCGCCCTGAACCACACGGATTTTGTGGGCATCCACGCCCTTTTGAAAGAAGCGGGGCTGCTGGGCAAGCCCATCACCTCCATCCAGATCGGCTTCGTTCTCTCCCCCCGGATCAACGCCGCCGGGCGCATGGGGGCCGCGGATCTGGCCGCGGACCTTTTGCAGGAGACCGATCCCGCCAAAGCAGAGGAGCTGGCCAAGCAGCTATGCGACCTGAACCGGGAGCGGCAGGCGGTGGAGCAGTCCATCTGCGCCGACGCCATCGCCCAAATTGAACGGCTGCGGCCAGAGGAGCGGAACGCGCTGGTGCTTTCCAGTGAGGAATGGCATCAGGGCGTGGTGGGCATCGTAGCCTCCCGTCTCAGTGAAAAATACGCCGCACCCAGCTTCATGATCCATCTGAAGGACGGCTCCGGCAAGGGTTCCTGCCGTTCCTACGGCGGGTTCAACCTGTTTTCCGCGCTGGAATCCTGCTCCGACCTGCTGGACGGCTTCGGCGGTCACGAGCTGGCAGCCGGTTTCACTATCCCCGAAGAAAACATCGATACCTTCCGCCAGCGGATGAACCGCTTCGTAAAGGCCGCCTCCGGCGGTGAGCGGGCGGTGAGCTGTCTGGAAGTAGACGCTGCCATTTCAAACCCGGCGGATATGACATTGGAGCAGGTAGACCATCTGGCCCAACTGGAGCCTTATGGTTCCGGGAATCCCCGCCCGGTGTTCGCGCTGCTGGGCGCCACGGTGGACAGCGTTCAGGCCGTGGGTCAAGGCAAGCACCTGAAGCTGCGGCTCAGCAAGGGTCCCAGCCGGTTTGACGCCATTTTCTTCTCCATGCCGGAGGCCGCCGCTCAGTTGGAGCCGGGCTGCCGGGTGGACGCCGCCTTTTATCTGCAGGCCAATACATTCCGGGGCAACACAACGCTGCAATTACAGTTAGTGGACCTGCGGCCCTCACTGACGCCCAGCCGCCACGAGGCGGAGTCGCTGGCGCTGCTGCACCGGCTGACAGAGGGCGGACACCTGACCGCGCAGGAAACGGCCCGGCTTATGATTTCCCGGGACCAGTTCGCTGCGTTCTGGCGGGTGTTGGAGTGGCATTTGAAGCAGGGAAAGCTGGAAACGGAGCTGCTGCCCTATCTTCGGACGCTGGCGGCACAGGCCGGGGGCTGTGATAGCTTCCTCCGGGCCGGACTGGCTCTGACGGTGTTTCAGGAGCGGGGACTCATTTCCCTGACCTTGCAGGACGAGCGGCTTACGCTGTGTCTCAATCCCGTACAAGGGAAGGTGGATTTGAACGCCTCTCCCTATCTGCTCCGGCTGCGCGGCGGCGCGGAGACAAAGTGAGGTGGGTGTCATGATGATGAGCATTGACCAGCAGTACCAGAAGCTGGAGGATACGATTCGCTCGTACAATCCCGGGGCGGATTTTGCCCGCATCCGGGCGTCCTACGAATTTGCCCGGGCACATCACGGCGAGCAGCGCCGCAAAAG
>UQUC01000043.1 GCA_900544105.1 uncultured Oscillibacter sp.
TCCGGCGAAAACTTCATCCGTTCCATTGCTCCTCCTCTTTCGTTCCACAAACGCTCCGCTGGTTTGTGAAACGAGTTGGACGTGAGTTGCGCTTTTGAGCAAATGTCACTCTTTTCGTTTCCGCCTTCCGGCGAAAACTTCATCCGTTCCATTGCTCCTCCTCTTTCGTTCCACAAACGCTCCGCTGGTTTGTGAAACGAGTTGGACGTGAGTTGCGCTTTTGAGCAAATGTCACTCTTTTCGTTTCCGCCTTCCGGCGAAAACTTCATCCGTTCCATTGCTCCTCCTCTTTCGTTCCACAAACGCTTCACTGGTTTGTAAAATAGAAAAGCAGAATTTGCTATTTGGAATTGTAACACATTCCTATATCGGAATGTGTTACAATTCCGTGACAGTTTCAGGTTTTGGTCAGCTTGACCATCAGCTTGGCCGGGGTGAGCTTGGCCAGCAGACGGTAGAACTTATAGAACAGTCTGGGGGTATAGATGGTCTGTCCCGCTTTGGCCGCCCGCAGCGCGCCGCCGGCCACCTGTACCTGATCGCAGTAGGGCAGCAGTTCAAAGGGCCGGGAATCCACCACATGACCCACTGCCAAGAACTCTGTGGCCATGGGACCGGGGCAGACGGCGGTAACGGTAATGCCTTTCGTCTTCAGCTCCTCCGCCGCACCGATGGTGTAGGCGGAAACGTAGGCTTTCGTGGCGGAATACACTGTCATCCGGGGGGTGGGGCAGAAAGAGGCGATGGAGCTGACGTTCAAAATCCGGCTCCCGGCTTCCATATAGGGCACAGACAGATTGGTAATTGCCGTCAGCGCCCGGAGGTTCAGATCGATCATCCGGGTCTGGGAAACGGTGTCGATCTCTCCGATGTTCCCCAGATACCCGCATCCGGCATTGTTCACCAGCAGGGCGATCTCCGGCTGTTCCTCCACCAGATGCTCCTGGTAAACGGTAAAGCTCATGGTGTCGCACAGATCCAGCGGCAGCGTCAGGGTGCTGATTCCCTTTTCCTCCAGCTGCTCTGCCAGTTCCTGAAGGCGGTCCGTCCGGCGGGCAATGAGCCACACCCGTTCAATTTCCGGGAATACGGAATAGAACTGCCGGACAAATTCCCGGCCAAGGCCGGAGGACGCGCCGGTAATAACTGCTGTTTTCATGGTCAGATCTCCTTTCGGAGTATTTTAGTGGGTCTCGGGAGCGGGATACTCGACACCCTGGGTATCCACCCGGACGGTCGCCATGACCACAGGCTTCTTAGGCATATCGTTCATCATGTTCCGCTGGACACGGGAAATGTCAATGGCCACATCCTGACCCTCGGTGATCTTGCCGAAGGCGGCGTACTGGCCGTCCAGGTGGGGAGCGGGAGCCACCATCACAAAGAACTGGCTGCCGGCGGAGTTGGGCGCCATGGTGCGGGCCATGGACAGCACGCCGGTCTCGTGGATCAGGTCGTTCTGATGGAAGCCGTTGGCGGCAAACTCACCGTTGATCTCATAGCCGGGGCCGCCCATGCCGTTTCCGTTGGGGCAGCCGCCCTGGATCATGAAGCCGGGGATGACCCGGTGGAAGGTCAGGCCGTCATAGAAGCCCTTGTTGGCCAGAGAGATGAAATTGTTGACGGTGTTGGGAGCCTTCTCGGGATACAGCTCGCCGCGCATGACGCGGCCGTCCTCCATAGTGATGGTTACGATGGGATTGCTCATATTCATTCGTTCCTTTCTGATCTGTTATCTGCGGGCTTTCATGGCCCGGTCCATTTCACGGGCAGCGTCCCGCTTGGCGGTGGCGTCCCGCTTGTCGTAATTCTTCTTACCCTTGCACAGGCCGACCTCCACCTTCACCTTGGCGTTCTTGAAATAGACGCTCAGAGGCACCAGTGTGTAGCCGTCCTGCTTGACGAGAGCGTGGAGCTTGCGGATCTCCCGCTTGTGCATCAACAGCCGCCGGTCCCGATCCGGGTCCCGGTTGAAGATGTTGCCGTGTTCATAAGGCGAGATATGCATACTGTGGACGAACAGCTCACCGTCCTTCACAGTACAGTAGGAGTCCTTCAGGTTCATCGTGCCCGCACGGATGGATTTGACCTCCGTGCCGCACAGTTCGATGCCTGCCTCGTACTTATCCTCCACGAAGTAATCGTGGTAGGCTTTGCGGTTCTGGGCCGCGATCTTGATTCCCTTTTTCTCCGTGGGGATCACCTCGTTTCCGTTGAGCCAGTATACCATAGTTTTCCCATGACTTCAAGAAAAACAAGCCCTTTGCAATTCAACACGCCTATGCTATAATAAACTGAATATAGTATGGGCAGGGTCTCTGCCCTTTAAACGAGGTGGATAGAATGGAAATGCCCATGGATCTGACGGAGGTCAAGCTCCGGCGAAAGGACGTATTTGAGGGTAAAATCATGACAGTGCACGTGGATGACGTGCGCCTGCCCAACGGCGAGGAAGCCACCCGGGAAGTGGTGGATCATGTGGACGGCGCAGCGGTTCTGGCCCTGGATGAGGCCAACCGGGTGCTGGTGGTCCGCCAGTACCGGTATGTATTCGGCAAGGTGCTGGATGAGCTGCCCGCGGGCAAGCTGGACCCCGGCGAGGACCCGGTGACGGGCGCTTTGCGGGAACTGAAGGAGGAGACCGGCGCAGAGCCGGAGACCTTCCTGCCTCTCGGCAAGCTCCTGCCCGCTCCCGGCTGCTACGGGGAAACGCTGCACCTGTTTTTGGCCAAGGGGCTGAAATTCAGCCAGCAGCAGTTGGACCCTGACGAATTTCTCAACGTGGAGCGGGTGCCCTTTGATGAAATGGTGCACCGCTGCGTCAACGGTGAGATCGATGACGCCAAGACCGTGGCCGCAGTCCTGCGGGCCAAGGTCCTGCTAAACCTGTAATAGGAGGTACGTTTCCTTGGAACAGAAAACGGACGCTCAGAAAACCATCCTCATTGTGGAGGACGAAAAAAATATTGTAGACATTCTGCGCTTTAACCTTCAGCGAGAGGGCTACCGCACCGTGGAGGCCTATGACGGAGCTGACGGTCTGGAAAAGGCCCGGAAGGAAAACCCCGATCTGATCCTGCTGGACGTGATGCTGCCGAAGATGATCGGCTTCGACGTGTGCCGCACCCTCCGGGAGGAGGGCAACAACGTGCCCGTCATCATCCTCACCGCCCGCGAAGAGGAGGCCGACAAGGTATCCGGTCTTGAGATCGGTGCCGATGATTACATTACCAAGCCCTTCTCCATGCGGGAGCTGATCGCCCGGGTGGGAGCCAACATCCGCCGCACAGCCATGAACACCACCGCCGCGGCCACGGCTGCTGCCACGGCCATGCCGGTGGCGGGGGACCTCTCCATCGACACGGACAGTCATCAGGTTTTCCGGGACGGCAAGCCTTTGGAGCTGACCACACGGGAATATGAGCTGCTGACCTTCCTGGCCAGCCATCCCAACAAGGTCTACTCCCGCATCGACCTGATGGAACAGGTCTGGAACTACGACTATGTGGGCGACGATCAGCGGACGGTGGACGTGACCGTTCGGCGTCTGCGGGAAAAAATTGAAGAAAACCCCGCCAGTCCCAAATACATCCTCACCCGCCGGGGTGTGGGATACTATTTCGCGGTGTAATGTCCACCGCCCCCGATGATGTCCCTCATGTCCTCTCCTCGTTTTAAAAAGGACATGAAAGGACCTTCTCCGGGGGACACCCGCCCCCGTGCACGGCGGGCCTGTACAGTTTGCAGATCCTTTGAACACCATAAAGGCGGTGATTTTTTGTTCCGCAGCTTACATATGAAGCTGACGCTGATCCTCCTGCTGCTGATCACATCCCTGATGGCGGTGGTAGGCGCGTTCCTGACCACCAGCGTCACCAGTTTCTATATCGACAGCTTTTATCAGCAGATGAGCAGTGCCTTCGGCGCGGACCGGCGGGAATTTGTGGCGGACCTTCGCAGCGCCGCCGCCCAACCGGATGGCGCCGAGCGTATTCAGGAGATCCTGGAGGTCAATGCCGGTATGCTGGGCATCGACTACCGCACCCGGAACTACTATGTGCTGGACGGTACCGCCGGCAGCTTTCTGGCCGGCAGCGCCGAATCCTCCGATCTGCCTCGGGAGCAGTCCGCCAACCTTCTGACCGCCCGGAACGCGGTTGCACGGAAGGACGCCTCCACCGTAGGCGATGAAAGTGATATCTCCGCCGACTACATGGATGTGGCCATCCCCATCTTCGGCGGTGACAATGCTTTCATCATCTATATCCTTGATAACAAGGACACGGTATCCGACCTGAACAATCAGCTTTTCCAGATCATCATGCAGGCCCTTATTATCGGTCTGCTGATCTCCGTATTGCTGAGCTTTCTGCTCTCCAAGACCATGGTTGGCCCCATTGAAAAACTGACCATCGGCGCGGAGCGAGTGGCCGCCGGTGATTTTGACAGCGAGCTGCCTGTGGAATCCACCGACGAGATCGGCATTCTTACCGGAACATTTAACGAGATGGCCGAGGTCTTGCAGTCCACGCTGGCCGCCGTGGAAAACGAGCGCAACAAGTTGGACACCCTGTTCCTCCACATGACCGACGGCGTGGTGGCCTTCGATCGGGAAGGACACCTCATCCACTGCAATCCCGCCGCCACAGAGCTTTTGCGGCGCACCATCGACCCAAGCTGCACCTATGAGGAGCTGCTGGGGGATCTGCATCCGTTCCAGAACGTGCTGGCCCTCCAGAAACCCAACTATATTGAAGATGAGTTGGTGGTGGGAGACCGGACCCTGGCCCTCTACCTCACGCCCTTCTCCGACAAGGCCCAGGGCGGCGTGCTGATCCTGCTCCATGACGTGACGGAGCAGCACCGAAACGAGGAGCGGCGCAAAGAGTTCGTAGCCAACGTGTCTCACGAACTGCGGACCCCCCTGACCAACGTCCGCAGCTACGCCGAAACCATCCGGGACGCCGGGGATGACATCCCCCGGGAGATGGAAAACAATTTCCTGGATATCATCATTACGGAAACGGACCGCATGACCCACATCGTTCAGGATCTGCTGACCCTCAGCCGGCTGGACGCCGGCAGCACCGAAATGGTGTTCACCCGGTTCCCCTTCCACGACGCTATCGAAAGCGTAGTCCGCTCCAACAGCCTTAACGCCAAGCAGCGTGGCCATGAACTGACCTATGTGCCGGAGGGCGAGCTGCCCCTCATCACCGGCGACCGGAGCCGCCTGGAACAGGTGATGATGAACATTCTCGGCAACGCCATCAAATATACTCCGGACGGCGGACACATTCGCGTCACTGCCGGAGCCGGACCCGACACCGCCTGGATGGAGGTCCGGGACGATGGCATCGGCATCCCGGAAAAGGACCGGGAGCGTATTTTTGACCGCTTCTACCGGGTAGATAAGGCCCGTTCCCGGGAATCCGGCGGCACCGGCCTTGGACTTTCCATCGCCAGAGAGATCGTCCAGCGGCACCACGGCACCATTTCCCTGGTCCCCCATGAGGGGCCGGGCACCACGGTCCGTCTGGAGCTGCCCATCACCCAGCCCGCCCCCGGTGCACCGGAGGATGCGGCGGAGAACACATCGGATCAACAGTAATTTCAGTTTTTGACAGAAGGGGGGACCGGCCATGCGCTACCGGGATTTTATCCAGAATATCACCATTACGTTCCTGGCACTGCTGGCCTTGTTTCTCTTTTCCAGAACGCAGTTTTTCCAGTTGGGCGCTGCCGCCGGCAGCGGTACCTGGCAGCGGCTCACCACTCCTGCCAGTGACCAGGTCTCCGATACCCCAACCTCCGATACCCTGTCCGCCCCGGCGCGGGTAGCCGTCACCGGAGAATATGGCCGGTACGGTAGCATCTCCCTCACCACGGACAGCGAGGACTTTACGCCCATCAAAACCCTGCTGCGGGAGGTTTTAGGCTCCGCCCGCAGCCAAACAAATTCCAATGCTGCCGCCTTTCAGTCGGCTTTGGGCAAACCGTCGGTCTACTGCGACTTTTTAGAATCCCTGCCGGTGCCCTATCTGGCGGATCTTATGGGCATCTCAGCGGAAAGTGAGCTTTCCGTCCGCGCTCTGGCTGCGGCGGAGCAAAACGGCCAGGTGGTCCTTCTGCTGTGGGACGGCGGATCCCGCTATTACCAGTGTGCCACCGCCGTACAGCCCTCTACCCTAACGGAAGTTCTGGACCATTTTGAACTGGGCGTCACCACCTTTGCCTTTGAGGACCTCAGCGGATATGGCCAGCATTTGGCCCCCCTTTCCCTGTTTCCGGACCCCCTGCCCGAGCTGCCCCAACTGACGGTGACGGAAAACACCGTTTCCACTGAGACACTGCTCTCCGTTCTGGGCTTCAACCCCCACACCAACTCCCGCTACACCGACGCCGGCGGCGCGGAGGTAGTGGTGGAGGGAGACCGAGTCATCCGCATCAGCGGCAGCGGCACCTTCTCCTACACCAGCGGCGGCGAAACGGTCCTCTCCGTAGAAAGCGCTGGTGTCCTTCCCACTCCTCGAGAAGCCGTCTCCGGCGTTCTGGCGCTGCTGGAACAGTTGATCCCTGATGGTGATGCTCGGCTGTATCTGCTGGAGTGGCAGCAAACGGAAGCAGAGACCTCCATGACCTTCGGCTACCAGTCCGGTGGCGTTCCCATCCGCTTTGCGGACGGCTTTGCCGCCGCAGAGGTAACGCTCTCCGGCAATGCGGTCGCCACGCTGTCCCTACGGCCTCAACAGTACAGCGTTGCCAGTTCCGCCTCGCCCCTGCTTCCGCTGCGGCAGGCCATGGCCATCGCCGGAAAGACAGAGGGGGCCGAGCTTTCCATCGGCTATGCCGATACCGGCGTTTCCCTCCTCTCTGCCGTCTGGCTGACGGATTGACCTCACACCTTCTGGAAGGAGCTGAGCGGTTACGGAACGTTATCGTCTGAAAAACATCATCATTCTGATCCTGGCGCTGCTCAACGCCTTTTTGCTGACGGCTCTGGCCATCCGTGGCAATGAGGAGCGGGTGGCCCGCCGTACCCAGCAGCAGGAGTTAGTCGCTCTGTTCGCAGCGGACGGCATGACACTGGATCCCGCCTTGATCCCCGCGGATACCACCGTCTCTGCCTACGCTTTGGCCCGGGATGAAACGGCGGAGCGGAAGGTCGCCGCCTTCCTCCTGGGAGAAAATCCGGAACGCACCATCCAGGGCGGTGGCATTTATACCTACACCAGCCAACAGGGGGCCGCGGCCTTCCGGGATACCGGCAGTTTTGACGCCGCCGGTACTCTGTCCCAGGAAAATGCAGAAGCATTTTGTCGGGATTTCTGCAAAACCTTTTCTTATAATACCCCGGTTTTCACGCTGGATGAATCAGGCAGCGGCATCGCGACGGCTGTCCGCCTTTGGAACGGTACGCCGGTGTTCAATGCTGCCGTCACCTTCACCATCGATCAGGGCCGGGTCCTGTCCGCCAGCGGTGCTCTGCTGCCGGAGACCGGCGCGGAGACCTCCTCCGGGCAGAAGCCCCTCTCCGCCTTCGCCGCCCTGACCGCTTTCCAGCAGATGCGCCATGCCTCCAGCTCCGTGGTATCCTCCATCACAGAGGTCAGCCTCTGCTACGAACTGCAAAGCACCACCGCCGCCCCCATGGCGCTGGTCCCCTCCTGGCGGATCGTCACGGATACGGCAACTTTTTATGTAAACTGCATTTCCGGTACCGTCCGTCGGGCATAAAATTGTTTGAATTTCATATTTTGTCAGGAATCGTTTGCTTTTTCAGGCAAAGTATGCTATACTGACGCCGATCATAATGAGTGGTACTGTCCACTTTTTCCTCAGGGTGCATGAAGTGCCGGCCCGACGGACAAACTAATCCCGGCGCAAGGCTTTCTCCCCGCAAAAGAATACCTGAAACGAGGTCAGAACGTTGACAAAATACATCGTACACGGAGGTAAGCCTCTGTTCGGCGAGGTGGAGATCAGCGGCGCGAAAAACGCCGCCGTTGCCATCATTCCCGCCGCCATTCTGGTGGACGGCGTCTGCCGCATTGAAAACATCCCCCAGATTTCCGACGTTACCGCGATTTTAAAGATTTTGGAGCAGTTGGGTGCGTCCATCCGCTCCATCAACCGCCATACGGTAGAAATCGACAGCCGCCACATCCACACCACCCGGACCTCTTATGAACTTTCCCGGAAGCTGCGGGCTTCTTACTATCTCATTGGCGCTCTGCTGGGTCGTTTTGGCCGGGCAGAAGTTGCTATGCCCGGCGGCTGCAATTTCGGCGGCGTCCGCCCCATCGATCAGCACGTGAAGGGATTTTCCGCTCTGGGCGCCGGTGTTACCACTGAGGGCGGCTATATCAATGCCATCGTGGAGTCTGGCCGTCTCACCGGGGCCAGCATCTACCTGGACGTGGTATCCGTAGGCGCTACCATGAACATCATGATGGCCGCTGTTCTGGCCCATGGGGACACGGTGATTGAAAACTGCGCCAAGGAGCCTCACATTGTTGATCTGGCCAACTTCCTGAACTCCATGGGCGCCGACATCCGGGGCGCCGGTACGGATACGATCAAGATCCGGGGAGTGGAGCGGCTGTCCGGCGGCTCTTATGCCATCATTCCCGACCAGATCGAAGCCGGTACCTATATGGCTGCCGTGGCCGCCACTGGCGGTCAGATCCTGGTGAAAAATATCATTCCTAAGCACATGGATTGCATCACCGCCAAGCTCCAGGAGTGTGGCGTAGAGGTAGAGGAACAGGATGATACCCTGTTGGTGCGCCGTACCGCCCGTCTGAAAAAGGCCAACGTCAAAACCCTGCCCTATCCCGGATTTCCTACGGATATGCAGCCCCAGATGACCACCGTCCTCACCCTGGCTCAGGGAACCAGTCTGGTGACCGAGGGTGTCTGGAGCAGCCGCTACCGCTATGTGGATGAACTCAAGCGCATGGGCGCCCGTATCCAGGTGGATGACAAGACCGCCGTGGTAGAGGGTGTGGAAAAGCTCACCGGCGCACCGATCCAGGCTTACGACCTGCGGGCCGGCGCTGCTCTGGTCATCGCCGCTCTGGCAGCGGAGGGTGAGAGCGAGATCTCCAATGTGCAGTATATCGAGCGGGGCTATGAGGATATTATCGGCAAACTCCGGGCTTTGGGCGCGGACATCCGCGCCGTGGAGGAGCCGGATGAGGATGCCCTTTCCACCGCGCAAATCAGCTGAACTTCACGTCCGTCAGGGAGTGTGCCGGCCTTGACCGGCCTGTTCCCCGGCGGACGTTTTTCAAAAGTGAGGTATTTTCTTGACCACCGTACATACACTTGCCAGCGGCTCCTCCGGAAACGCCGCTGTACTCTCCTGCGGAGACACCCATCTGCTGATCGACGCCGGAATCTCCTGCCGTCGGATCACCGTGGCCCTGAAAGAACTGGGGTTGACCCCGGCAGACCTGACGGCTATTCTGATCACCCACACCCATTCTGACCATATCTCCGGGTTGAATACCCTCCTGAAAAAGACGGCCTGCCCGCTTCTTGCCACTCCCCGGACCTGCCGGGAACTTAGCTGCCGGGTGGATGGGATCGCCCCCCGGCTCATGGAACTGGAGGGCCCCATCACCTTGGGGGAGATCGATATGCAGCCCATCCCCACCTCCCATGACGCCCCCGGCTCCTGCGGCTGGCGGCTGGATACAGAGAGCGGCAGTGTGGGTTTTCTCACCGACACCGGCTACGTCACCGACGAGGCGCTGGATCTGCTGCCCGGTGTGGATCTGGTCATTTTAGAGGCCAACCATGATGTAGAGGCCCTTTGCTCTGGCCCCTATCCCTATTACCTGAAGCAGCGCATTTTAGGTCTCCAGGGCCACCTATGCAACGAGGACGCCGCCCAGTTCGCCGTCACACTGGCGGAAAACGGCGCCAACGACATCGTTCTGGCCCACCTGAGCCGTGATAACAACACCCCTGCTATGGCGCTGAACGCCGTAGCCGCCGCGCTGGACGGTGCCGGACTGACTCCGGAACTGTCCGTAGCGCCCCGGGACACCGTCGGCCCGTGCCACATCGTCAGAAGGAGGGCCTTATGCAAAAGGTGACCATTCTCTGCACCGGCAAGCTGAAGGAAAAATTCTATCTGGACGCTGTTGCGGAATACGTCAAGCGGCTGAGCCGGTTCTGCAAATTGGAGATCGTCGAGCTGCCGGAGGAACGGCTCCCGGAAGACCCCTCCCCCGCTCAAATCGAAGCGGCCCTCTCCAAGGAGGCCGATGCTGTCCGGGCCAAGCTGCCCAACGGCTGTCTGGTGATCGCCATGTGTGTGGAAGGGCGGGAACGGTCCAGCGAGGATCTGGCCCGCTATCTGGCTGACAGCGCTGCTCAAGGCGCCAGCCGCATCGTTTTTCTCATTGGCAGTTCCTTCGGGATGCACGAATCCTTGAAGCGGCAAGCCGCTCTGCGGCTGTCCATGTCCCCCATGACTTTCCCCCACCACCTGCTGCGGGTGATGCTTTTAGAGCAGATCTACCGGGCCTACCAGATCAATGCCGGAAGCAGATACCATAAGTAAAATTTCAAGCGGACACACAGAACACTGTTGATATGATATAAGGAGGTACTTGCAAATGGATTTCATGCAGGAATACGAGAAGTGGCTCCACAGCCCCGCCCTCTCTCCGGAGGAACACGCCGAGCTGGAGTCTATTAAGGACGATCCCAAGGAGATCGAAAGCCGATTCTTTGGGCCGCTGGAGTTTGGCACTGCCGGTCTCCGGGGCACCATGTACACCGGTCTACATAACATGAACATTCATGTGATCCGCTGGGCCACCCAGGGCTTTGCTGACGTCATCGCCGCCGAGGGCGAGGAGGGCAAGCGCCGGGGCGTGGCTATCTGCATGGACTGCCGCAATCACTCTATGGAGTTCGCCCGGGCTGCCGCCGAGGTCTGTGCCGCCAACGGCATCCACGTTCGCATTTTTGATTCCCTGCGCCCCACCCCGGAATTGAGCTTCGCCGTCCGGGAATACGGCTGTCAGGCAGGCATCAATGTCACCGCCAGCCACAATCCCAAGGAGTACAATGGCTACAAGGTCTACTGGTCCGACGGCGCGCAGCTCCCCCCCCACCACGCTGACGCCATCGCCAAGCGGTTGGAGGAGATCGACATTTTTGATGGCGTGAAGCGGATGGACTTCGAGGAAGCCGTAAAAAACGGTCTCATTGAGACCATGGGGGACGAGACGGACCGGAAATTCATGGCCAATGTCACAGCCATGATCAATGACCGGGAGACCGTCGCCAAGGTGTCGGACACCTTTAAGCTGGTCTACACGCCCTTCCACGGCTGCGGCTACAAGCTGGTGCCGGAGGCGCTGACCGCGCTGGGCATCAAGCACCTGATCCCCGTGCCGGAGCAGATGGTCATCGACGGCGATTTCCCCACGGTGGTCTCTCCCAACCCGGAAAACCCGGAGGGGTTCTATCTGGCCATCGATCTGGCCAAAAAGAATGACGTGGACTTCATCCTGGGCACCGACCCGGACAGCGACCGCGTGGGCATCATGGTGCGGAACCACGAAGGCGAGTTCCAGCCCGTCACCGGCAACCAGACCGGCGTACTGCTGCTGGACTATCTGATTGGCGCTCTGAAGCGCTCCGGGAAGATGCCCGCCAACCCCGTGGCCCTCAAAACCATCGTCACCACGGAGATGGCCCGGAAAGTTGCGGAAAGCAACGGCATAAAGTGCTTCGATACCTTCACCGGCTTCAAGTTCATGGCGGAAAAGAAGAACGCCCTGGAGGAATCCGGCGAGGGCAAGGTCATCTTCTCCTATGAGGAGTCCTACGGCTATATGCTGGGCGATTACGTCCGGGATAAGGACGCCGTCACCGCCTCCATGCTGCTGACGGAGATGGCCGCGTGGTACGACGCCCAGGGCATGACCCTCTTTGACGCGCTGAATGCCCTGTATGAAAAGTACGGCTGGTACGCAGAAAAGACCCACAATCTGGTGATGCCCGGTCTGGACGGTCTCCGGGACATGGCTAAGCTGATGAAGGACCTCCGGGAAAATCCCCCGGCGGAGATCAGCGGTGTCAAGGTCATTGTCCGGAAGGATTATACCGACGGCAGCGTGATCGACTGCGCCACCGGCGCTAAGAGCCGCATGGAGCTGTCCGGCTCCAATGTTCTGCGGTATGAGCTGGCCGACGGCACCGTCATTCTGGTGCGTCCCTCCGGTACGGAGCCGAAGATCAAGGTCTACATTCTGACCCAGGGAGCCGATGCTGCCGCGTCCAACGCCAATCTGGAAAAGTACGGCCAGTGGGTCGCCGCTCTGAAGCCCTGACCAATTACATAAGTCCAATCTGCTGTGCCCGGAAACTATGTTTCCGGGCACTTTTTTTGCGGTTTCTAAGGTATTCTCCGCAATTCCGCAGGCCTTTCCAGATTTTTTGAAGCTGTATTTGTGTTTTCGCCGCAATTTGGTTCGGTGCTTAAAACGATCAGCTTTCCGCATATAGAAAAGCGTCCGCCGAACGACGGACGCTTTTGGGTGTTCTATAAACTCAGACGTTGGCGGTCTCCCGTGTTTCGTCCGATTCAGCTTCCGGTCCTGCGGTAGACTTTGCCGAATCGACTGTCTCTGCAGGCTCGGTCTGCTCCGTTCCCTTTTCCGGCAGCGCCGCTTTTTCTTTGCGGGCAGGCAGCTTTTCAGAAGCTGCTTTCAAAGCCTTGGCGGTCCGGGACTCCTTCTTGGGGGCCGGCGTCCGCCAGTAGAGGGTGGTCTTGTTGAACACCGGCTCACAGACATACAGCACGGCAGGCATCACGAACAGGCAGATGCAGGCGGAGATCAGCGCGCCCCGGGCCAGCATGATGCAGATGGCACCGATGAGGTCGATGGAGGACACGAAGGACACGCCCAGGGTGGCGCAGAACAGCACCAGAGCACTGGTGATGATGGAGGAATCCGCCGAATCCGCCGCGATGCGGATAGCCTCCTTCCGGCTCTTGCCGCTTTGCAGCTCCTCCTGGAACCGAGAGGTCATCAAAATGGCGTAGTCCACCGTAGCGCCCAGCTGCACGCAGCTGATGATGGTAGGCGCGATGAAAGGCGTGGAAGCGCCGGAGAAGTAGGAGAAGCCCTGGTTCAGGAAGATCGCCAGCTCAATGGTGGCCACCAGCACCGCCGGAACGGTGATGGACTTGAACGCCCACGCCACGATGATGAAAATACAGGCAATGGACAGGTAGTTTGCCACCACGAAGTCCACAGCGGTGGTGTCGATCAGGTCCCGGTACATGGCGCCCTCGCCGGTGATCATGGCGTTTTCGTCGTACTGCTTCAAAATGGCGTTCATCTCATCCAGCTGTGTGGCCACCGCATCGGTGGCCGGGGAATAGCTGGAGTTCACCATCATCAGCTGATAGCCCCCCTGCTTGAGCATATCCTTTACCTCATTTGGAATGAAGAAGTCAGGAATGCCGGTACCCAGCATCTTATGATAGGACACCACGGAGGTAACGCCCTTGACCTCCTCCATGCGGTTTTCGATGTCGCTCATCTCCGCCGGATTCAAATCGTCCCGCAGGACGATGAAGTGAGAGGTAGCCATATCGAAGTCGTTTTTCAGCTTTTCGTTGGAGACGATGGAGGGCAGGTCCCGGGGGAGGGACTCGTCCAGCTTATAGTAGATTCCGGCGTGGGACTGGGCGTAGTAGGCTGGGATGAACAGGAGCACAAAAATCACCATAATGGCCTTGTTATGCCGCAGGATGAAGCTGTTCACCTTGTCAAAGCTGGGCATCAGGCTTTTGTGCTTGTGCTTGGTGATCTGCTTGTCAAAGATCAGCACCAGGGAGGGCAGCACCAGAATAACGGTGGCCACGCCCAGCACAACGCCCTTGGCCATGACGATGCCGATGTCCCGCCCCAGCGTCAGCCGCATGACGCACAGGGCCAGAAAGCCCGCCACGGTGGTCAGGCTGGAGGAGGACAGGGACCGGAAGGCCGCTACAACGGCCTGGGCCATGGCATCCCGCTTATCGTCGTAATTGGGCCGTTCCTCCTCATACCGGTGGTAGAGGAAGATGGAGTAGTCCATGGTGACGCCCAACTGCAAAACGGCGGCGATGGCCTTGGTGATGTACGAGATCTCCCCCAGGAATATGTTGCTGCCGAAATTATAGATAACGGCAAAGCCGATGCTGGCCAGGAAGATAAAGGGCAGCACCGTGGATTCCAGCGTCACCATCATGGCAACCAGGGCCAGCAGCACCGCCAGACCCACGAAGATGGGCAGCTCGCTGTCCATCAGGTCCCGGGTGTCCTTGATGACCACGGAGAAGCCCGCCAGGAAGCACTTTTCATTACAGGCCCGCCGGACCTGCTCGATGGCCTCCATGGTCTCGTCCGAGGCGCCGGGGTGGCTGTACTGAATGATCATCATGGTAGCGTCCCCGGCGAAGAACATATCCCGGAAGTTGGCGGGGATCATGTCCGTGGGGATCTGGATGCCCATGAGATTGCTGATCCAGATGGCATTGGAAACACCGTCAATGGCCTTGATGTCATTGAGCAGGCTGTTGGTATAGCCTGCGGGCATATTCTCCACCACCAGCATGCTGGTGGCCGCCATTTTGAAAGGCTCCTCCAGCAGCTTTTCGCCCTGGGAGGATTCCAGGTCCTCCGGCAGGTAGGACAGAATGTCGTAGTTGATGCGGGTGGAAATATAGCCGATGGCGGCGGGAATCAGCATCAGTACCGCCATCATGGCCACCAGCTTCGGCTTGCGGGTCAACCATTTTGCGATTTTTTCCAGCATGGCCGATCAATCCTTTCCGCCGAACAGGCCGGTAATGGCCGCCCAGAAGTCCTTGAACATCTGCGCGACACGCCCCCAGAAGGTAGTCTGCACCTCCGCAGCGGCCTCAGCCTCCGTTTCATCCTCGTCCGGCATGGTGATCTCCTGAGTGCGGATCAAGATCTGAATACTCTCAGGAGAGGGGTTGCGGCTGTCGGTGAGAGACACGGCCTCGGCGGTGGCATCCATCAGCAGGAGGTTGTTCATGTCACCGGTATACTCATCCCAGGTGTCCTCTATAATATTGCTGATGTTATGCTTGGCATCTTTTACATCGCCGGTGGTACTCAAACTTCTGGCAGTAGCCCGCAGAGCTGCCGCCAGCCCTTCCAGTGTTTCTTTTGTTCCTGTATCCAGCTTGCTGCCGGTATCCTTCAGCAGGCTTTCAAAGGTACCCATAAACGTATTGGTATTGCCCACGGTTTTGCCGAGGCTACCAACCATACCCTTAATGTCCTCCAGCGTTGTTTTCAGGCCCGGTGCATTATCGTGGAACACATCATAGAGATCATCCATGGCATCCAGAACATCGTCCAGATCGTCCAGCATATCATCTGCGTGGTCGGAGATCTCATTCAACTGGCTCAGCGTGTTGGCAACCTCTTGCAGCAGCTTGGCGGTAGAACCAGCAACGCCGTTCTTCTTACCCAGCAGATCGCAGAGGGTCATGATGGTATCGGTGGTGTTTTTGGTCTGCTCATAAAGATGCAAGAGGTCTTGTGCGTCCTTTTTGGGGTTTGCACTACCGCCTTTGGCCATGATCAGTGCCGTGAAGAACTGTTCTTCATTCATTTCACCGCCAAAGCTGGTGGCGGCAAATACAGTTTTCAGTCCATTCATCTGCCCCAGGGCCGTTGTATACTGTGTTTTCATAGCGGCAGCCTTTGTCGCAGCAGCCGGATCTCCCGCAGCAGCCATCTGCGCTTCTACCACATCAAAGAACAGATCAATGGCATCATCAAAAGATAGGCCGTTGGCGGTTGCAAGTGCCTGAATTTTTCCTGTTGTTTCTTTAAAGGTCGCGATCTCGCTCTTTGCTTCCTCCTCCGCTGAGATCATCGCATCTTTCAGGTCAATGGTATTGTCCGCCGTATAAGCAGCCATCACCTTCTGAGCGATCATAGCGCCAAAGATAAACTGATCCTCGCTGAGATTCCCAGTGCCGCCGGCGATCCGATAGGCTCCTTCCATGATCTCCGCCTGCTTTAGCAATGCGTTGATCTCCGCCATCGTCTTGCCCTGCATGGTGATCTCCTCAGAGCCAACACCCAGTTTCAGCTCAGCTAAGGTCTGGAAAAAGCTGCCTGCATCTTCCGCCAGCTGGTCTGCCATCGCACCCAGCGCTTTCAAATCGCCGGCAGTGGCCTCCGATGCGCTCTTCATGCGATTCAGATAATCTTGGATATCATTCAGGTCGTCCTGAATATCCTTCAGTTCATCTTGGGCGTCTCTCAAGGCACCGTTGAGATTTTTTAAAGCTCTGTCGGTATCATCCACAGCAATGGCTGCCTTGTCGATATGATCCGGCAGCAGATCCAGCGCGGACTGAAGCCCGCCAAGGCTCTCCTGCAAAGTATCAGCCTGTTCGTAAAGCGTCCTCTTACCTTTAGAAAAGGTATCGCGCGCCTGATTAAGCTTATCGAGGCCATTAGCCGTAGCATACAGGCTGCCGCTAATACCATTCATTGAGTCGAGCAGGACATCGAGGCTGTCAGAAAGCTTGTTGTAGTTGTCCTCCAGGTCGTCCTTCCGCTCAGAGAGCTTGGCGATCTCCTCCAGCTGGCTCAGAGTGGCCGGCACCATCATAAAGGTCATGCCTCCAAAGGAGAAGTCCTCGCTGCCCACCCGGATCGTATAGTGGCACTCCTCACCGGGCAAACCGAGGAACAGCACCGCCCGCAGGTTGCCAATGAGCTGCACCTGGGCGCCGGGCGCTTCCAGAGACAGGATATCGTCCTGATTGAAAATAGCCATGGCTTCCAGGGTGTAGTTGTTCCGGGCATACTCGCTGGCCTGTTCATTGGGCACGATGTCCAGACGGATCTCCACCACACCAGCTTTCCCTGCCAGGTCCTCCGCCTTGGTAGGCACACCGTTAAGGGTATAACTCATGGAGATCGTCCAAGGAAGCTGCTGGAAGGGCTTCGCCGTTTTGCCCTCAAAGTAAAAGGCGCCGGGCAGGGTCTTTTCGTCCAGCTGGAAAGTGGTCTTGCCGCCGTTCTGGGTAGGTGCCGTGCCATCGGTCAGGTTGATGATCTCATCATAATCGCCGTAGTCCGTCAACGTAGCAATGCCGTTGGTACGGTAACTCTTCACCACACTACCGTCGGTGAGGTTGCCGTAGTAGTCCGTCATAGCGTAGTAGGCCTCGTCATAGGTGGCGGTCACGCCGTCACCGATGGCGGCCGCCGGGATGGAGCCAAGCACCATCAGTGCGGACAGTGCACAGCTTCCCACACGTAGAAGCTGCCGTTTCGCGGTTTTCACTGGATTTCGCATCTTACTTTCTTCCTTCTATTTAAATTTTGCAGAATACAGGTCAAAACTGTGCCGGAAAGCGCAGATCCGTCCGCTCCCACGGCATCCCACGGCCGTTTTCGCCGAAGGGTCCATAAGCGGCCAGTCCCCGGTAAATCGGTCGGGTCAGCCCGAACCGGCGGATCACCACGCCGGGCCGCATATCCACATGGTCCTCCAACCAGACCGCCAGCATCTCATCGCGGACAATGCCTGTGCCGAAGGTGTTCACCGACACGCTGACGGGGTCCGCAAGGCCGATAGCATAAGCCAACTGTACCTCGCAGCGATCCGCCAAGCCTGCTGCCACCACGTTTTTCGCCAGGTATCGGGCCAGGTATGCCCCGGTGCGGTCCATTTTTGTGGGGTCCTTTCCTGCCAGGGAACCGCCCCCATGGTGGGCCGCGCCGCCATAAGCGTCCGACACGGCTTTTCGCCCGGTAAGGCCGGCGTCTCCGGTGGGGCCGCCGATGACGAACCGTCCGGTTGGATTGATATAAAGCAGTGGCTCCTCGTCCGTCAGCGCCGGGGGCAGTACTGGCAGGATCACCTCCCGCCGCAACGCTTCTCGTAAGGCATCCGTGCGAACATTGGGTGTATGCTGTGCCGAAAGGACCACCGTAGTGATCCGGGCGGGACGACCGTCCTCATAAGCCACGCTGACCTGAGCTTTGCCGTCCGGCAGCAGCCAGGGCATCCCGCCGGAGCGCCGCATGTGATCCAGCCGCTTCACCAGTGCCCCTGCCAAGGTGACCGGCAAGGGCATCAGCTCCGGGGTCTCCCGGCAGGCGTAGCCGGTCATGATCCCCTGATCCCCGGCACCGGTATCCTCCGCCGAGCGGTGGCTAACACCCTGAGCGATATCCGGAGACTGTGGATGAAAGAGAACCTGAATGTCACAGTGATCCGCGTTCAACCCCAGTCCGGGACGGTCATAGCCGATGTCCCGCAGCACCTCCCGGGCCACAGCCTCGTAATCCGGTTCCTGCCTGGCGCTGATCTCTCCGAACAAGAGCAGGTGATTTTCCCATACGGCCGTCTCGCAGGCAACTCTTGCCTCCGGGTCCTCCGTCAGCAAGGCGTCCAGCACCCCATCGGCCACCTGATCGCACAGCTTATCCGGGTGGCCTCTGGTCACAGCTTCCGATGTCAGAATGTGCATCATATTGCACCTCTTCTCCCTCAAAGCGCCCAAGGCGCCCTTTTCTCCATATTGAAAGTGTAACACGTTTCCTTCGAAGCCACTATGGGCATATCTGCTGTCCGTGCCTAATGGTATGAGAAAATACCCTGCAAAAGTTCAGGCAAAAACCACCTCCGTGCCTAAAGCCCTAAAGATTTCGTCAGAAACTCGCACTTGAGACTGCTCCGGTTTCCGTGTATAATGAATATGAAAAGGAAATTTATTTCAAAAGGAGCGGACTATGGCACAACAGACAAAAAATGCCATCCGGCGGGCCTTTATCCAGCTTCTGAACGAACGTTCTCTGGATAAGATCTCCATTAAAGACATTGCGGAAAAAGGCGCTGTGAATCGCAACACCTTCTATTACTATTATGCGGACATCTACGCACTGGTAGAGGATATTCTTCAATTGGAGATCGAGGATTTCCAGTCCAAGCTGCGCCGGTATGACAGTTGGCAGGAAGCGTTCCGGGACGCTACGGCTTTCGCCACCCAGAACAAGCGAGCCGTGTATCATCTCTACAATTCCGGCAACCAGGAGACGCTTCGGCGTTACTACCATAAGGTGACGTTAGCCGCCATGACCTCCTATGTGCGGGATCAGGCCGAAGGGCTTCCGGTAGATGACGAGGATGTCCGGGTCCTGTCTGAATTCTATGCCGCCGCACTGTCAGGGCTGACCGCCCTGTGGCTGCAAAATGGCATGAGATACGATACTGATGCCTACATCGACCATCTGGGGCACCTGCTGGACGGCAACATCCGCCGCTCTCTGGAACGGAGCTGCCAAAATTCTGCCCATGCCTAAAAAAGCATCCACCCGCAATACCCAATGTCACTTAGTTAGCAAGTAAGGAACCTCACAAAGACAGCACACAGCAAAGC
>UQUC01000044.1 GCA_900544105.1 uncultured Oscillibacter sp.
CTATAAGCTCTTTTTCTCCCCCGGCATAGCCGGGGGTTGCCTTTGTCAAGACAACGTAAAAAACCGTACCTGACTTGCGTCAGGTACGGTTTTTGTTCAGACCAGCAATTCCTGCCAGTCCGCGTATTCCAGGTGATGGGCGTCCGCCAAGGCCCGCAGCGTTTCTTCGGCGTCTAAGGGGGCGCACCACGCCATGCCGCAGTCCGCCGTCAGCTCCCGTGGGGTGGGGATCAAGCGGCCAGGGAGGTTCTGCGCCTTGCAGAGCGCTTCCATGGCCATGGCTGCTGCCGTGGTGTGGAATGTCACCACCAGTTTCAGGGTTTTTGGTCTCATTCCGCCAGCTCCTTTACCGCCCGGATCGCCGTGTCGATCTCATGTTCCGTGTTGAACCAGCCGAAGCTGAACCGCACAGCTCCCTGGCGCTCCGTTCCCAAGGCCCGGTGCATCCGGGGGGCGCAGTGAGCGCCGGGGCGGGTGGCAATGCCATAGTCCTGTGCCAGCGCGTCCGACACCTCGCCGGAATCGTAATCCCGGATATTCAGCGCCACCACCGCCGTCCGGGGGGCAGCAAAATCACCGTAGACCGTTACGCCGGGAATGGCGGAAACCCCCTCATAAAACCGGCGCATGAGGGCTTCCTCCTTCTCCCGGATGGTCTCCATGCCCACCGCCCGGATATAGTCCAGCGCGGCGGACAGCCCGGCGACGCCGTGGCCGTTGAGGGTCCCCGCCTCCAACCGTGTAGGCAGCTGCTCCGGCTGGGCGGGGTTGTAGGTCTGGACGCCGGTGCCCCCCACCTTCCAGGGCCGGAGGGTGATCCCCTCCCGGATACACAGTCCGCCGGTGCCCTGAGGACCCATGAGGGACTTATGCCCGGTGAAGCAGAGCAGGTCGATCTGCTGAGCCTCCATGTCGATGGGCAGGACCCCCGCCGTCTGGGAGGCATCCAAAATAAAAATCAAACCGTGTGCACGAGCGATGGCCCCCACCCGGCCAATATCCACGGCGTTTCCTGTGAGGTTTGAGGCATGGGTGCAGATGATGGCCCGCGTCTCCGGGCGGATCAGCCGCTCAAAATCGCCGTAGTCGATCCGCCCCTGCCGGTCAGCCGGGACAAAGCTGAGAGACACGCTCCGCTCCGCCTCCAGCCGGTACAGAGGACGCAGGACGGAATTGTGCTCCAGATCCGTGGCGATCACATGGTCGCCGGGGTCCAGCAGGCCGCAGATGGCCATGTTCAGGGCCTCCGTGGAGTTGGCGGTGAACACCACATGGTCAGGCCGGGGACAGTTGAAGAATGTTGCCAGCTTTTCCCGGGTGCCGTAGATCATCCGGGAGGCAGAAAGGCTCCCCTCGTGGGTACCACGGGCACTGTTGCCCAAGGTGGTCATAGCCGACACCACCGCGTCGATCACCGGCTGGGGCTTCTGGCGGGTGGTGGCGGCGTTGTCCAGATAGATCATGGCTTGATGACTTTCCCGGCGGCGGCCAGCGTCTCCGCGATGGCGTACATATTGGTGATGCTGCCCACGGCCAGGGTCTCCTTCAGCTTGTAGAAGTCCAGACAGGTGCCGCAGGTGCGGATCTCCACGCCCTGCGCCTCCATGAACTTCAGATCCTCCAAGGAATCGGACCCCTCGCAGGTGAGGTATGCGCCGGAATTGTAGAACAGGATGGTCTTAGGCAGCTTAGGCAGCTGGCTGACGGCGTACAAAAAGCCCTTCATCAGTGTCTTTCCAAGAGCTTCCTCTCCGTTGCCCATGCAGTTGGAACCAACGGCCACCACCAGATCCCCACGGGCATCCGGGGCGCAGACGGTCTCCTCCGCAGGCTGTACCGGGGCGGACACCTCCATGGTGACGGAGAACCGCTTCTCTCCGGTTTTTTCCGCCCGGACGGGCAGCTGACAGCTGGCCGCAAGCTTGCTGAGGTTCTGGACCGCCGCCTCATTGTCCACCAGAATTTCCAGCGTATCAGGGGTTTGCAGCTCCGCCAGAGCCTTCTTCGCCATCACAACGGGAATGGGGCACTGCTTGCCCAGCGCATCTACAACAACAGACATGGAACACAACTCCTTTAATTCAGATTTTCAAGTTCAGTGTATCACGATCCATCGTGATCCGCAAGAAAAAACAACGAAATATGGCAAAACCCCCGCCGAGGTTTCGGCGGGGGCGAATTCTGTCAGACGATCTCAAGGGTATGCTCCGTTTGGGCGACCACCGCACCTATGATGGCGCTGTCCGGGTCCCGCTCCCGCAGAGCTGCGAGCAAGGCCCCGGCGTCCTCCATAGGGAGGGCCACCAGCAATCCGCCGGAGGTCTGGGGATCGGAGATCAGGTCCACGCGGGCCTGCTGGACGCTCTCCGCCACGGTCAGGCGCGGCTTCACATAGTCCAGATTCCGGTAGGCTCCGGCGGGGATGATCCCCATTTCCGCGAATTCCAGAGCCCCCGGCAGTAAGGGGAGCCGCCGGCTGTAAAGGCGGATGGTCACGCCGCTGCCCCGGGCCATTTCATCGGCGTGGCCCAGAAGGCCAAATCCGGTAACATCCGTACAGGCGTGGATCTCCGGGCATTTGGACACGGCCTCCGCTGCGTGGGCGTTCAACCGGGCCATAGAGCGAACCAGACGGTCATACTGCTCCGGCTCCAGCAGGTCTGCCTTGGCAGCGGTGGTCAGGACGCCGGTGCCGAGGGGTTTGGTCAAAACCAGCGCGTCTCCCGGTCTGGCGCCCACGTTTCGCAGAGTCTTGCCTGGATGGACATAGCCGGTGACGCACAGGCCGTATTTCGGCTCATCGTCCTGAATGGTGTGGCCCCCGGCGATGACGCAGCCTGCCTCCACCGCTTTCTGGTGGCCGCCCTCCAGAATTTTCCGGATGGTCTCCTGAGAGAGACAGCCGGGGACGCACAGCAGGTTCATGGCCACGGCGGGCCGCCCCCCCATGGCGTACACGTCACTGAGGGCGTTGGCCGCGGCGATCTGCCCGAACCAGAAGGGGTCATCCACAATAGGGGTGAAGAAATCCACGGTATGAATGGCGGCGATCTCGTCGGTAATGCGGTAAACGCAGGCATCGTCGCTGGTGTCAAAGCCCACCAACAGGTTGGGATCAACCCGGTTGGGAAGGTCTTTCAGAATATTCGATAGGACACCCGGCCCTAATTTTGCCGCTCAACCCGCTGATGGGGTCAGCTGCGTCAGACGAGGCTCCTGATCCATGATGCTCCCTCCCTTCCCGGTATCTGGCCGTGGGCTTCACGGTCAGGAAAAGTATAGCACAATTCCCGCCGTTTGGCAATTCCACCCGTGCTGGACTTTTTTGCGATCCTATGGTAACATACTTCAACAAAAACAGATGAGGTTCGCGGGCAGCCGCGAAGGATGGGAGCAGCTATGGGTATTGTGGTGTTGGGCGCCGTTTTCGTGGATATTAAGGGGTATCCCGCCGATGTATATATTCCCGGTGGGCGGAACGCCGGGCGGGTGGAGATCGTCCACGGCGGCGTCAGCCGGAATCTGGTGGAGGACATTGCCAACGTGGAGCTGCGGCCTACTTTTGTCAGTCTGGTGGACACCACCGGCACCGGAGCGGATGTGATCCGCAAGCTGAAGGATCACAAGGTCAACACGGATTACATCCGGGCCGTGCCTGACGGTATGGGTACATGGCTGGCCGTTTTCGACAACGGCGGCGACGTGGTGGCCTCCATTTCCAAGCGGCCGGACCTGCGGCCCATCGTGGAAATCCTGGATGATCAAGGGGATGAGATCTTCCGCAACGCCGACAGCATTGCCTTGGAGATCGACTGTGACAAGGAGATCGTTAAAAAGGTTTTTTATTACGCTGAAAAATACCGCAAGCCGGTGTTTGCCGTCGTGTCCAATATGAGTATCGCCGTGGAGCGGCGGGACTTTCTGCGCTTCTGCTCCTGCTTCGTGTGCAACCAGCAGGAGGCGGGAATTTTGTTCTCAGAGGACTATGACAGCAAAACCCCGGAGGAGCTGCGGGACATTCTGGCCCACCACGTACAGGCGGCGGAGATTCCCCGGATGGTGGTGACTATGGGTGCCCAAGGGGCGGTCTATGCCATGCAGGACGGTTCCTGCGGCATCTGCCCTGCCAGAAAGGTGGACGTGAAAGACACCACCGGCGCGGGGGACGCCTTCTTTGCCGGGATCACCATGGGCCTGACCTACGGGAAAACCATGGACGAAGCCTGCGAGATCGGCACCCGGCTGTCGGCGTCGGTGATCTGCACATCGGAGAACGTGTGTCCCCGGTTCCTGCCCAGCGAATTCGGGCTGGAACCCGGCAGAGCCACCGGAGAGCAGCTGACCTTTGATATATAAAGTTTTCGAAACAAAAGAGGAGATCGCCATGAACATCAGAACAGCGACATTAAACGATCTGGACGCGGTAACTGCTGTGGAGGCTGCCTGCTTCCCGGCGGCGGAAGCCGCCTCAGGAGAGGAATTTGCGGAGCGGCTGCGGTATTATGGCAGCCACTTCTGGCTCATGCTGGACGGTGAAAAGCTCATCGGCTTTGTGGACGGCATGGTAACGAACCAGGCCGACCTGACCGACGATCTCTACGAGCAGGCCCACGCTCACAATGAACAGGGCAACTGGCAGATGATCTTCGGCGTCAACACATTGCCGGAATACCGGCGTCAGGGCGTGGCGGCCGCTTTGCTGGAACGTGCCATCTCCGATGCAAAGGCCCAGGGCCGGAAGGGGCTGGTGCTGACCTGCAAGGACAAGCTGGTGCACTACTACGCCAAGTTCGGCTTTGTCAGCGAGGGCGTGTCCGGCTCCACCCACGGCGGCGCTGTGTGGTACCAGATGCGGCTGACCTTCTGAGCCATCGAAAGCAGATGCAAACCCCGCCGGGAGAAATTCTCCCGGCGGGGTCATTGTTCGGTCAGGTTTCTTTTATCGGCGGATGAATTGGATATTCATATCCACCCGGCCATTGATCCCGGCCACGGCACGGGTGCTGGAGAACTGCCAGTAGTCCATGTGATACACCAGTGTGGGGCATAGCTTCTCGGACTTTTCGCTCTTGTACTCAGGATACCAGCTCAGATAATCCGCCAGAGCGCCCTGATCGTACTTCATATAGGTCACATACGTACCGGCGTAGACCATGGGGGTATATCCCGCGTCCTTGATCCGCTGGCAGAAGGCCACGGCACAGGCTGTGGCCATTTCCGGTGAAGTGCCGTAGACCCGGTAGGTGGAATCGTGCATCTCCCAGTCGTAGGCCACGGGGCCGTTGATGTCCAGCCCGTCCAGCAGGCTAATGACGTAATCCGCCTCCTCGATGGCTTCCTCCACGGTGACAGCCTGGGCGAAGAAGTACACGCCGGTCTCCAGCCCCGCCCGCATAGCGCCCCGGATGTTCTGCTCGTAGTATTTGTCGGTGTTCAGGCTGCCGGTGCCGGTGCCTCGGAAGCCCACCCGGACCATGGCGAAGTCGATATCGTCATCCGCCACGGCGTCCCAGTCGATCTCCCCCTGGAAGGAGGAAGCATCGATACCGTACCGGGTGCGGAACTCGCCGCCCAGGTATTCCAGCCGCCGCTGGTTTTCATTTTTCTCATCCGTCCAGATGAAATCCACGTCGGAGAACACGTTCAGCGGACGGTCCCGGTAAATAGGCACGGTCTTGCCGTTGTATTCAAGAGTACGGTCCAGCGTCGCACCGGGCTTATAGACCTCGGAGGGCTTGGTAGCCGTGCTTTCCGGCGTGATCTGCGGCGCTTCAAAGCGCACCTCGCCGGTGCCGTAATTGCGGATATTGCCCTGGATCACGCAGTCCACCAGGGTCACATCCTTCGTGACACCGGGAGCTAAGATCAGATCGCCGCCGACCTGAATACCTTTCAGCGTTGCGCCGTCCGCCGCGCTGATCAGCAGGCTGCCGGAAACGTCCTCCGTCACGGTGGTGGTCTCCTTCACCAGCGTGTCCACCATGTTGTTGAGGATGTTGATCAGCTCCGCCCGGGTGATGGGGTCCGTGGGCCGGAAGGTGCCGGCGGCGGAATCCGTCAGATACCCGCGAGCCTCAAACTCCCCCACATAGGCCATCGCGTACTCCGCGATTCGGGCCGTATCCGTATAATCCGGAGCGGCAGTCTCCGGCGCGATCCGGAAAGCGCGGCCGATCATGGCCACCGCCTGCTGCCGGGTGATGGTGCTGGAGGGCAGCGCCGCGCCCTGATTGCCCAGATAGATGCCGGAGGCGTGGAGCTTCAGGATGGCGTCCTCCCAATAGGTCCCGGCGGTATCCGAGAAAGTATTCGTGGGAGAGGCGTTCTGAAAATGGAGAAAACGGTCCAGAATTCCTGCAAAAGCGCCTCGTGTGATGGTTTTATCCGGGCGGAACGTACCATCGTCATAGCCTTGGATGATCCCATACTCCCCGGACCACTTGTTGATGGCGGACTCCGCCCAGTGTCCGTCCGTATCCGCAAACGCGTTGGCCGTCATGACGGTGCAGCCCACCGCCAGAGCCGCCGCTGTCAGCCACTTTCCAAAATGCCGCTTCATAGCTGCTCCTTTCTGTCAAAACCAGTCGAATCTATGCCGAAAAAACGCCACGGCCCTGATGGGCCGTGGTGTTATGTCGCCCTACGCACATTATAGCGAAACCGTGAACATGGGTCAATATTCTGCCGGAAATTTCTCCCGGAAAATTATGTAAAGTTTTAGAAAGCGTTCCCGCCCTGGAAAAAGCACCCGGCTTCGCCCATGTGCTCTTTCCCGCTTGCAATACGCAAACAGGCAGGTGGCATGGAGTTGATCCCGAAAACCGGCACAGAGACCCAAATTGTCGATCAAACCGCTTTGTGCTTTTGCCGCGGTAGGAACCGAATCAGGAGGGAAACGCTATGGCATTGCTTGTTTTGAACGTTATGTGCTGCTATTTTTGCTATTTCGTCGGCACGCAAAAGGGATACAACGGGCCGCTTTGTGCTTTTGCCGGGTTATTTGGCAGTTTTCTTGCGTGTCTGATCCTGCTTCTGATGCCCGATAAAGCCAGTGACACATTTAACAGCGCCGCCTATAACCGGGAAGTATCTGAACTGAGACAACAGGTAAAGGATCTGCAAAAGAGGATCACTGAATTGGAGCACGGCGCGGCGCCGGCAGATCAGCCGAAAGCGGCGGTCCATACGGAGCAAGCAAAGGACGAGCCGATCACTGAGATCAGCAAGCCGGTTTGGTTCCCCACCCGAACATCGGACACGGTCATTTGTCCTGGCTGCGGGAAGCGGCAGCAGGGAAACCGAAACAGCTGCTACGCCTGCGGGCTGTCATTCCACTACGAGGATGAACAAAAGCCGTAACGGTCCCGGTTCGAGATACAATGGAAAAATTCAAAAAACGGCGGAGACCATTTAAAATGGTCCCCGCTGTTTTTTGCGTTCTCTAACAATTTCCATTTGGAACACTGCTGCTCAAAAGGTGAAAAATTGCAAAGCACGAATCATTCCACCGTCACGCTCTTTGCGAGGTTCCGGGGCTTATCAATATCGCAGCCCTCCCACAAAAGCTACGCTTTTGCGGGAACCCTATGATTTGACTCAAATCGTCCGGAATGAATCCGTCCGATTTCAAGATTCTGCGCTATGCGCAAAATGCTTGTGCGCCGCACTTGCGGCGGGTCAGCGCGGCTGTATTCGATTTGGAAACAGATCTATTCCACCGTCACGCTCTTTGCGAGATTCCGGGGCTTATCAATATCGCAGCCGCGCTGGAGAGCCACATAATAGGCAAAGAGCTGCAAGGGCACCACGCCCAAAGAGGGCTGCACAACCGGGTGGGTCTCCGGTACAGCTATGGTGCTGTCCGCCGTGTGGTCCATTTTCTCCTTGAGCGGCTCCGTGGTCAGTGCCAGCACCTCGGCTCCACGAGCCTTTACCTCCACCACGTTGCTCATAGCCTTGTCAAAGAGCGGCTCGTAGGTGCCCAGGGCCACCACCAGCGTTCCCGGCTCGATGAGGGAAATAGTGCCGTGCTTCAGCTCGCCGGAGGCATACGCCTCGGAGTGGATATAGCTGATCTCCTTCAGCTTCAGCGAGCCTTCCAGCCCCATGGCATAGTCCAGATTCCGGCCGATGAAAAAGATGGAATCGTGGTTGAAGTACCGGGAGGCGAAATACTTCACATCCTCGATGCTTGCCAGCACCCGTTCCAGCTTTTCCGGCAGGACTTCCAGCTCGTGAAGGATGGTATCGTACTCCGTTTTTTCAATAGTACCCAGCAGATCGCCCAGATACAGGGCGATGAGATCCATCAGGACCAGCTGAGTGGAGTAAGCCTTCGTGGTAGCCACGGCGATCTCCGGACCGGCCCAGGTATAGAGCACATCGTCCGCTTCACGAGCGATGGAGGAGCCTACCACATTCACCACCGCCAGCGTCCGACCGCCGCGCCGTTTGGCCTCCCGCAGGGCGGCCATGGTATCCAGCGTCTCGCCGGACTGACTGATGAAAATGACCAGCGAATGATCGTCCACCAACGGATCGCAGTAGCGGAACTCCGAGGCCAGGCGCACCTCCACCGGACGACGGAGCAGACGCTCCCAGTTGTACTTGCTGACCATGCCCACATGGTAGCTGGACCCGCAGGCCACGATGAAAATACGGCTGACGCTCTGGATGTATTCCTTTGTCAGGCGCAGGTCGTCCAGCACCACCCGGCCCTCCCGGATCCGGGGAGAGACGGTTTTCCGGATGGCCTCCGGCTGCTCGAAGATCTCCTTGAGCATAAAGTGGGGATAGCCGCCCTTTTCTGCGGCGGAAACGTCCCAGTCGATGTGGCTGTGGGGCTTATCGATGGGGTCCATCTCGTCATTGAAAAGGTTGACGCCCTCCGCCGTCAGCACGGCGATCTCGCCGTCCTCCATGTAAATGACATCACGGGTATGGCTGATGACGGCAGTCACATCGGAAGCGATGAAATTCTCATTTTCACCGCAGCCGATGATGAGAGGGCTGTCCTTCCGGGCGGCGATCAGGGCGTTGGGATAGTCGGCGCAGATAATGCCGAAAGCATAGGAGCCTTCGATCCGTCGCAGGACACGGCCCACGGCCTCCAGCATATTGTGACACTCGTTATAGTGGAATTCCAGCAGCTGAGCCGCCACCTCGGTGTCCGTTTCAGACTTGAATGTAACGCCGTGGCGCAAAAGCTGCTGCTTGATCTCCATATAGTTTTCGATGATACCGTTATGGACCATGGCGATCCGTCCATCCTCACTGACATGGGGATGGGCGTTGATGTCATTGGGCTCTCCATGGGTAGCCCAGCGGGTATGGCCGATACCCAGTGTTCCTTCCACATCGGCGCCGCCGTGGATCATATCCGACAGCACCTGAAGGCGGCCCTTGGACTTATAGACCTGAAGTCCCCTTGTCTCAGACCGCACCGCAACACCGGCGGAATCGTAGCCCCGGTATTCCATCCGGGCCAGTCCGTCCAGCAAAATCGGGGCCGCCTGCTGGTGGCCCACATAACCAATAATTCCACACATGGGTAAAAAATCCTCCTGAAAATTCATTCAAAAGGACAAACGCGCAGAGATTTGTCTCTTTCTCCGCAGTCAGATTCCTTCTGTTCCGGGGTCGCCCCCGTATTTGTAGAACCTGTCACATGGCTGCGGCCACGGAGGGGCACCCGCCGAAGTTTCGATACTCCCCTCTCCTCGTTATCCCGGAATCCTGCTTCTATGAAGTCATTTTCCGGGCGCATGGCGCTGTTGATGGGCGCTGCCCATAGCCTCCTTTCGTTTCTGCGGCTTTTATGAAAGAACTGGGGCTGCGCAGACCGCCGCCCCAGCTCAGTCAACTCATTTCTTCGCGATGATATGGTCCTTGTCCTTATAGACATGGCTGGCCGGGATGACGCCCCGGACGCAGGACGTGGGGTACACATTGGAATCCGGGCCGATGACGGTACCGGGGTTCAGGACGCTGTTGCAGCCGACCTCTACCCGGTCGCCCAGCATGGCGCCCACCTTTTTACGGCCGGTCTCCACCTGTTCCGCGCCGTCCTTTACCACCACCAAAAGCTTGTCGCTCTTGACATTGGAGGTGATGGAGCCGGCGCCCATGTGGGACTTATAGCCAAGGATGGAATCTCCCACATAGTTGTAATGAGGCACCTGCACATTGTCGAACAGGATCACGTTTTTCAACTCCGTGGAGTTACCCACCACGCAGTCGTTGCCCACCAGTGCGCTGCCCCGGATAAAGGCGCACTGACGGACCTCCGTCCTGTGGCCGATGATACAGGGGCCGTGAAGATAGGCGGTCTTGAACACCGTTGCGTCCTTGGCCACCCAGACGTCCTCCAGAACGTTGCCGTCCCAGTCGGTGGGGTGCACATACTCGTCCTCCGGAAGCTGCTTGCCGATCTCCAGAATCAGGTCGGAGATCCCAGCCAGCGCCTCCCACGGATAGGTGAATTGCTTCAGGTAATCTCCCGCCAGAGAATGGCTCAGATCATATAGCTCGTTGACAGTCAGCATTACTTCTTCACCTCGATGAGATGGCCGCTCTTTTCCATAGCGGCGATGATGTGGTCCACCTGCTTTTCACATTCCTCGGCGGTACCGGCCTCCGCCATGACCCGAAGCACCGGCTCCGTGCCGCTCTTTCGCAGCAGTACCCGGCCGGAATCGCCCAGCTCGGCGGTGCACTCCTCCACGGTAGCCTGCACAGCAGCGTCCGCCAGGGTCAGGTCCTTATCGTCTACCCGGACGTTTTTCAGCACCTGAGGATACATGGTAACGCCGGCGGCCAGCACGCTCAGGGGCAGTTGGGTGTCGATCATCACCTGCATGAGCATGAGGGCGGTGATGAGGCCGTCGCCGGTGTGCGCATACTTCCGGAAAATGATGTGGCCGGACTGCTCGCCGCCGATCATGAAGTCATTTTCCTTCATGTTCTCGTAAACATAGCGGTCACCCACGGCGGTCTTTTCGTAACGGATACCCGCCTTGTCCAGTGCCTTGTACAGACCGAAGTTGCTCATAACGGTGGTGACCAGCGTATTGCTGGGAAGCTGGCCACGCTCCTTGAAGTGCTTGGCGCAGATATACATGATCTTATCGCCGTTCAGCACCTGGCCCCGCTCGTCTACGGCAAGGCAGCGATCCGCGTCGCCGTCAAAGGCAAAGCCCACATCCAGATGATGCTCCCGGACGTAGAGCTGCAAGCCCTCGATGTGGGTGGAGCCGCAGTCCGTGTTGATGTTCACGCCGTCCGGCTGATCGTTGATGACATAGGTCTTGGCCCCCAGCGCGTCAAACACTGCCCGGCCGATCATCCAGGAGCTGCCGTTGGCGCAGTCCAGACCGACCTTGTGCTTTTCAAAGGACCGGGAGGGCAGGCTGGTGAGGTAGCCGATATAGCGGTTGCGGCCAGAGTAGAAATCGATGGTCTTGCCCACCTTTCCCTCGGTGGCCCAGGGGAGGTAAGCGGGATCACCGTCGATGAACGCTTCCAGCTCCGCCTGAAGGGCGTCGTCCATCTTCTCGCCCACGCCGTTCATCAGCTTGATGCCGTTGTCATAAAACGGATTGTGGCTGGCGGAGATCATCACGCCGCAGTCGAAATTCTCCGTGCGGGTGATATAGCTGACGCAGGGGGTGGTGGTAACGTGGAGCAGATATGCGTCCGCGCCGGAGGAGGTGATCCCCGCCGCCAACGCGTTTTCAAACATATAGGAGGACCGCCGGGTGTCCTTGCCGATCACGATGCGGGCGGAGTCCTCCGTGTGCTTCTGGCTGTAATACCAGCCCAGAAAACGGCCCACCTGGAACGCGTGCTCCGCTGTCAGATCAACGCCGGCCTTACCCCGGAAACCGTCTGTACCAAAATATTTACCCATCAGAACAATAAGCTCCTTTGTCTTTTAATTTGAAATCGTTCCTATCATATTCGTTTTTTACAGTAGATACAAGAGGCAAAATGTAAATTTTCAGGCCGTCTGTCCCCGGCTGGCCGTATAAAATCCCATCAGTTGTCCATACTGGAACAAAAAGGGGGCGACGGACATGATCACCGCACTGTGCCGCACGGTCATTCTCTATTTTCTCATTATGATTGGCCTGCGGCTGATGGGAAAGCGGCAGATCGGCGAATTGGAGCCCAGCGAGCTGGTGCTGACCATGATGATCTCCGATCTGGCCACGGTGCCCATGCAGGATTTCGGCATCCCGCTGCTGGCCGGGGTCATCCCTATTTTAATTCTCCTGTCCCTGACGTTGCTGATGAGCCAGTTTTCCCTGCTGAATCTGCGGTTCCGGGCGCTGATGTGCGGCACACCGGCCATCCTGATCCGCAACGGTAAGCTCCAGCAGGCGGCCATGCGGAAAAACCGCTACACGCTGGACGAGCTGTTGGAACAGCTCCGGGGGCAGGGGTGCCTCTCCGTGGAGGAGGTACAGTACGCCGTGCTGGAAAACTCCGGGCAGCTGTCCGTGCTGCCATGGGCCAGAGCTAAGCCGCCCACGGCGGAGGACCTGGGCCTGACCTTGGAGGAGGACGCTCTCCCCACCGTTCTCATCAATGACGGCCGGGTTTTGCGGAACAATCTCCGTCTCTGCGGCCGGGACGAGGTGTGGCTTCAAAAAATTCTGAAGCAGGAACATCACACCGCCAAGGAGGTCTTTCTCCTGACGGTGGACGAAAACGGAAAAACGCTCTGCGTTCCCAAGGAGGCTGACCTATGAAACGGATGCTGCTGCCGCCGATTTTCGTGTTGGCGGCTCTGTTGGCGTTTTCCCTGTGGAATATCCGCCACATGGAAGGAGAAACGGACCGCTGGCAGGAGCAGCTGCATGCGGCGGACCGGCTGGCCCTCTCCGGGGAGTGGGCCGAGGCACTGGACGCCCTCTGGGAAAGCTACGATGACTGGTCCCGCAGCCAGACCTATCTCCACATCGTCTCCCACCACGATGCTGTGGATGATGCGGAGGCCATGTACCGCCGGGCCATCGCCTTTGGGGATACGGAGGAGCTTTCGGAGTTCCACGCGGAGCTGTCCGACCTCCGGGACCAACTGCGGCTCATCGCGGAGATGGAAGCGCTGAATATCCGAAATGTGCTGTAAATTTTTCGATGGACGTTATGGCTGTGGGAAAATTGGAAGTTATCAGCATTTTCTTTTGCGTACTTTTGGCGCTGTTGCTTGATAGCTCATATCGAGCAATATTTTAATTTTATCATCCGTCACGCTGCCATCCAGCGCAACCGTGATCCAGCTATCCTTGCACATATGATAAGCCGGAAAAAAGCCGGGTTCTTCCCGCAGCGAGCCAATCAGGATCGGGTCACATTTGAAATTGACAACTTCCATCCGTTCTTCGTCTTGCAAACCGAGCTTGTTCTTTGGAACATCCATAATGATCGCAAACCATTTCCGGTTATCGCAGTGACGGAACACCTCATAATTTTGGTATTTGAGCCACGGGTAGTCCGCATCCGCAGGATATGTTTCCAGTATAAACGCTTCCAACTCACTGCGTTTCATGGCTCAGCCCCCACAAATTCGCGCTTCCAAATGATCTCGTCCATCTTCAAGAAAGGATACTGTTATTTCTCCGCCAGAAGCTTGTTCAGCTCCGCCATGAAAGTATCCAGATCCTTGAACTGGCGATAGACAGAGGCGAATCGGACGTAGGCCACCTGATCCACCTTCCGCAGACGGTCCATCACCTTTTCGCCCACGGCTTCGGTCCGTATCTCCCGCTCCATGGAGTTTTGCAGCTCCTGCTCGATCTCGTCGGCAATGCGCTCCAGCTCGGCCAAGGGCACCGGCCGCTTCTCGCAGGCCCGGATCATGCCCCGCAGGACCTTTTGCCGGTCAAAGCTCTGGCGGCTGCCATCCTTTTTGATGACCACCATAGGCAGGCTCTCCACCGTTTCGTAAGTGGTGAAGCGTTTGGCGCAGGAAAGGCACTCTCTCCGGCGGCGGATGCTGGCGTTTTCGTCCGCGGGACGGGAATCAATGACCTTGCTTTCGGGATGACCGCAATAGGGGCATTTCATAGGCTTGACCTCCTGATAAACGTTCCGGGAAAACCCGGTTCATGTGTGAAAAGCACAGGATACTGCGGATATTTTACCACATTCCTTCTAAATGTGGTATCCCTATTTTCAAGTTTTTTCAAAAACGGGCCATTCCCGTTCATCAAAGTGAAATACCCAGTACGCCCGTCCCTGTAAGCGCCGGGAACAGGCAAAACAGAACATGGCCTCCAGCGGAAAAGGGGCCGCGTCATCCCGTGGGACGGCGATGAGACGTCCCCTCTCCGCCCGGCAGGTCAACACCCCGGAAAGCCCACCCAAGCGGCAGCGGAGGTATGGACTTCGTAGCAGTTCCGGGCTCAGCGGTTCCCAGTGCTCCCGCTCCTCTCCTAAGGGGCGCAGTTCTCCCCGGTGGATGGGTCCCAACGGGTCTGTCAACCGTTTGGAAAACCGGCGGCGAATTTGCAGACAGCCATTCTCCGGTTCCAGAACACCGATACGAAGGCTCTCCCGCTCCCCCACCGCCCACGCGCACCACAGCCCCTCCCGGCCCCGGCAGGAGACAGAAAAGACTGTATACAGGGCCTCCGGGGTAACGGTCAACTCCCCCACCGTCTGCTCCTCCCGAAAAACCGGATACTTGTCCATGAGCCGCCACCTCCCGGCAAAAAAATCGCCTGTGCATCAGTTTATGCACAGGCGGAGCACTATATGATAATGATATGTACGCTATGCAGGCTCAGGCGATGGTGTAGCTGCCGCGCACCAGCAGCTTCGTGGTGTCGGAGCCGGCCTTGACGCCCCGGCCTTCAATGGTCATCATATAGAGATGGTTGGCCGCCAGCGCGCCACCGTTATTCAGGGAGGCAGCGGTGGTCTCGTCGATGAGACCCGGATTAGAGGGTGACACGCAGGAGGCCGTACCCACCCGGAGCATCACTTCACAGCCGATGTCCCCGGTGAGGACCTGTCCCTTGGAAAGGGCCACCACGGCGAATTCCACCCCGGACATTCCGCCCGCACCCCCAGACTGCTGAAGAAGTTGGCTATTCCGGGCGGCGATCTTCTGATCTACCTTGGTCATGATCTGTCCCAGAAACACATCGTTCAGATAACTCAGTGTCACCAGCGGGTCGGAGGCGGAGCCTGGCTCCACCGCCAGGGAAACACCGCTCATGGCAAGGCAGCTTATCAGTGTCAGTGCCGCCAGACGCAATGCCCATCTATTTTTCATATGTACCTCCGTTGTCTCTTGGCTCCCTCCCGATGGGCGTTTCCGCCCGCCGGGAGGCAGTATTCTGTCTCTTATACAAACTGGTCGTGGGGCAGTCCGAAGCTCACCGCGATGGCGGTGTCCACCTTCTCCATCACCTGCTCCTCCACATGGCCCATCCGTTCCCGCAGCCGCTTTTTATCCAGCGTCCGCACCTGCTCCAGCAGGATGATAGAATCCCGGTTCAAGCCGCAGCTCTCGTTCACCGGAAGGGCAATATGGGTCGGCAGGCGGGCCTTGCCCGTCTGCGAGGTGATAGCCGCCGCGATGACCGTAGGGCTGTATCGGTTGCCGGTGTCATTCTGAATGATCAGCACCGGACGGACGCCGCCCTGCTCGCTGCCCACCACCGGAGAGAGATCGGCATAGTAAATATCGCCGCGCTTGACACTCGTATCCACAAAGTTCACACTCCGCCGAAAGAAGTACCCGTCACCATTCGGTGAGGCCACTTTCATTCTCCCACGCAGCACCGGAATTTATACCACCGGGGCAAAATTCCGGTGTCCCGCCCCGTGTCATCCTATGCGCCTGGCGGAGTGCGGGTGCCTGCTCACAGCAGCCGCAGGCTTCGCTCGATCTCCTTGCCGTTTTCCATATACAGTCTGGGGACCCGCTTGCTCACCGCGCAGGTCAATTCGTAGGGGATCGTGTTCAGAATTGCGGCCAGAGAATCTACGCTCTGGGTCTGGCCGAAGATCTCCACCGTATCCCCCACCTTTACCTCCGGCAGGTCCGTCAGGTCCACCATGCACATATCCATGCAGATGCGGCCCCGCTGCGGCGCCGGGCCATAGGCCGTCTGCACCGCCATGCGGTTGGAAAGCCCCCGGAAGAAGCCGTCGGCATAGCCGATGGGCAGTACGCCCATACGGGTCTTTCCCTCCGTGCGGAAAGTCCGGCCATAGCTGACGGTGGTATCCGGATCAAGGACCTTGATGGTGGACACGCAGGACTTCAGCCGCATCACCGGCCGCAGGCCCAGCCGCTCCGCGTCATCCCCCACGCCGTAAAGGGCGATGCCGGGGCGGACCATATCCAGATACATCTCCGGATAGCGGGTCAGGGCGCCGCTGTTGGCACAATGGCGGATGCGGAAAGTGCGGCCCTTGGCGGCCAGTGCGTCCAGCACATGGGTAAAGACGCCGAACTGCTCCCTCGTGTACGCCTCATAGTCTGCGCCGTCCATATCAGAGACAGCGAAATGGGTGAAGATGCCCTCCGGGTCCAGACCCGGCAGGGCGCAGGACTCCGCGATGGCCTCCACACCGGTCTCAAAATGCTCGCCCCGGACCAGAAAGCCCAGCCGGGACATACCGGTATCCACCTTGATGTGGACCCGCAGCGTGCCGCCGCACTTCACAGCCTCGGCGCTGTACGCCTCCGCCTTGGCCTTGGCGGACACCGCCTGAGTGATGTTGTATTCGATGAGCTGGGACACCATCTCCGGAGGGGTGTGCCCCAGGATCAGAATGGGCATGGTAATGCCGCCGTGACGCAGTTCCCGGCCCTCGTCCAGACTGGACACTGCCAGATAGTCCGCCCCCAGCTGTTCCAGCTTCCGGGCCACCTGCACCGCGCCGTGGCCATAGGCGTCCGCCTTCACCACGCCCAGATACTTCACGCCGGGGCCGATCTTCTGCCGGGCCACATTGTAGTTGTGTTCCAAAGCATCCAGGTCGATCTCCGCCCAGGTGCGCCGTAAAATCGTATCCTCCAAGTTGATTCACCTGTCTTATGTGGATTTGCGGGGTCCTCCCCGCTGTTTTTGCGAATTATCCGTTATTGTATCACAAAATCCGAACGCCGTAAACCGTACCGTCAAAATTGTTTCGCCGTCTACGGCGATCTCTCCGAGGAAAGGTGTTCCGTCCGCCTGACGGAGCCAGACGGTGGTTACGATGTCTGCGTCCGATGCGCCGGTCTGGTCCAGCGCCAGCCGGGTACAGGGGACCCCCTCCCGGCTTTCGTCGTTCTGTTCCAGCAGCCAACCCTCCCGCAGAGCGTACACGATCCGGACCAGTGCCGTGGCGGGACTGACGGCTTCCTCCGTCAACGTTCCGGCATCCAGACAGAGCTCGCCGTATTCCAGCGTCCAGCCATCCTCCCGGATGACCGCCCGGACGCCTGCCAGTTCCAGCGGCTCCAGCACCTCCACGGTGCTCTCCCCGCCCGGCACATAGGTACCGTGAAGCGTGGCGGACCATTCCAGCCCGGACTGTTCGCAGGTGACCTCCGCCGTCATTTCACAGCCGGCCATCTCCTGATAGACCGACCGCAGGTCCGCCGCCAGCTCCGCTGTCTGTTTCCCGCAGCCGCACAGCAGCAGGCACAGGGCTATCATTGGTACGCAGTTTTCGATGCGCACCCTGTTTCCCTCCGTTATTCCAGAATTTCCCGGATGGCGTCGGGCAGTTTCCGAACTACGTCCTCCGGTGTGACGCTGTAAGCCGTCAGCTCCTGTTCCGCCAGATCCCCGGCGCGGCCATGGAGCCAGACTCCCACCGCCGCCGCCCGAAGCGCGTCGGCCCGCTGGGCCATCAGGGAGGCGATCACGCCGGTCAACACATCTCCGCTGCCGCCCTTGGCCAGTCCGCTGCCGCCGGTGGTGTTCACCAGAACGTCCCCCTCCGGCGACGCCGTGACGGTCCGGTGGCCTTTCAGCACCAGAACGCAGCCATGGGCCATGGCGAAGTCCCGTGCCGCCCGTTCCCGGTCCCCGCGGCTCAGATCGCCGCCGATGCGGGCGAACTCCACCTCATGGGGCGTCAGGACCGTGGGCCTGCCCCGGCGGGCATCCAGTAGATCTATATGCCCGGAAAGGGCGTTTATGCCGTCGGCGTCCAGCACCAGTGGTTTTTCCGTTTTCAGCAGCTCCCACACCAGGCGGGCAGTCTCCCGGCCGCGGCCCAGCCCCGGCCCCAGCGCCAGCACGTCACAGCCGCCCAGCTTTTCCAGAACTCGCGGTAGAGCCTTTCCCGCCAGCATACCGTTTTTCTCCGGCAGAGGAAAGGGCATTGCGGAGACACATTTGGCTGCCTCGATGGGCCAGATGGTCTTTGGCACTCCCAGCGACACCAGCCCGCAGCCGGTCCGTACCGCCGCCGACGCGGTGAGATAGGGCGCACCGGTGTAGCCCACCGCGCCGCCCACGATCAGCAGTTTTCCAAAGGTCCCTTTATGGCCGTCCAGCTGTCTCTGCGGCAGTGCCGGTTTCAAAAGATCCAATCCCACCGTCCGGACAAGCGTTGTCACTTCCATGGTCAGTCCCCCTTTTTCTATGTTATCCAGTCAGTTTGTATTTGAAAAAAGCAGGGAACATTACTGTTCCCTGCTTTTCAATGCTCTTATTCGCCCTTGGCCGCTTCGATGATAAGCTTGGTGCACAGGGAATAGCCCAGCTTGCCGCTATCCAGTACCAGGTGGTAGTTATGGCTGTCGCCCCACTTTTTGCCGGTATAGTGGTTGTAATAGGTATGACGGCTGTTGTCCTTTTTGGTAATGATCTTCTGTAACTCCGTCGCGTCCGTGCAGCCGGTAAGCTCGCTGGCCCGCACCGCCCGGTGCACAGCATCGGCATGGATAAACACGTTCAGGCTCTCCATGCCCGCCTCCCGCAGGATCTCATCGGCACAGCGGCCCAGGATCACGCAGGGGCCCTCCTTGGCAAAATGGAGAATGACTGCCTTCTGCACATCGTGGATGGCGTCCTGGGTGTCGGAAAAGGAGGCGTCCGAGAAGGAGCAGATGCTCTTGAAGAAGAAATTCGTGGAGGACACATCCTCCTGATCGTGCTCCACCATATCCGGATCAAATCCGCTGGTCTGGACTGTTGCCTTCAAAATATCCCGGTCATAGAACGGGATCCCCAGTTCCTTTGCCACCTGCTGGCCGATGGAATGGCCGCCTGCGCCGTATTCCCGGCTGATGGTAATGATCTTATCCATGGTACTCCCCCTCACAGGTCCCGTCTTTTGACAGGGCCGATACTCAGCGTGTCGAAAAAGTCTTTTCGCCCCGCTGAGTAAGTTTTCAGAACTTCAT
>UQUC01000045.1 GCA_900544105.1 uncultured Oscillibacter sp.
GATGCGGACATGCAGATTTTTCTCTTCCATCGTATGTTACTCCTTATCCCTTGGCATCCAGCCAGTTGTGGCCCCAGTGGGCCTCCGCCGTCAGGGGGACGGACAGATGGGCCACCTGCTCCATTTCCTCCTCCAGCAGCTTTGCCGCAGCCTTTGCCTGCGGCTCCGGGCATTCCACGATCAGCTCATCGTGGACCTGCAAGACCAGCTTGGCCTCCGGCAGTTCTTTTTTCAGCCGCTTCTCCACAGCCACCATAGCCAGCTTCATAATGTCCGCCGCCGTGCCCTGAATGGGCATATTCAGCGCCACCCGCTCCCCGAAGGAGCGCATATTGAAATTGGAGGATCGGATCTCCGGCAGCTCCCGCCGCCGGTGGAACAGCGTCTCAACATACCCTCGCTCCTTGGCCTTTGCCACCACATCATCCATATACTTCCGCACACCGGGGAAGGTTGCAAAATAGGCCTCCATATACGCCTTGGCCTCCGCCACCGTCACGCCGATGTCCTGACTGAGGGAAAAGGCGGAAATGCCGTAGACAATGCCGAAATTCACCGCCTTGGCCCGGCGGCGCATCTCGTGGGTCACATCGCCGGGGTCCACATGGAACACCTGGGCCGCCGTTGCGGTGTGGATGTCCGCTCCGGTGGTAAACGCTGCCCGCATAGCCTCATCCCCGGAGATGTGGGCCAGCAGCCGCAGCTCGATCTGAGAGTAGTCCGCGTCCACCAGAACGCAGCCCTCCGCCGGAATGAACATCCGGCGAATTTCGCTGCCAAGGTCCGTCCGGGTGGGGATATTCTGCAAATTCGGCTCCGTGGAGCTGAGCCGCCCGGTGGCGGTAACGGTCATCTGGAACCGGGTGCGGATGCGCCCGTCCGGGTCCATGGCCTTCAAAAGTCCCTCGGCATAGGTGGACTTCAGCTTTGCGTACTGCCTGTATTCCAGCACCGCCCCCACGATGGGGGCCTCGTAGCGCAGCTTTTCCAGCACGTCGGCATTGGTGGACCAGCCGGTTTTCGTTTTCTTGCCGTGGGGCAGGCCCAGCTTGCCGAATAAAATTTCTCCCAGCTGCTTGGGAGAGTTGATGTTGAATTCCTCCCCGGCCATGTTGTAAATGTCCTGTTCCAGAGCGGCGGCCTTTTCGGAGAGCATCTCCCCGAAGGACACCAGCGCCCCCTTGTCCACCCGGCAGCCAGCCAGTTCCATTTCCGCCAGCACCCGGCACAGCGGCAACTCCGCCGTAGCGTACAGGTCACAGAGGTCCAGTTCCTTCAACTTGGGGGCCAGCACTCCGTACAGGGCGTCCACGGCGCTGGTGTAGCAGTGGAACGCAGCCTCCGCCGCCGTCACATCCCCCAGCAGAGAGAAGGCGTCCGGTTCCAGGTGGACCGGCTTCACCAGCTCCGTGTGGAAATACCCGGCGAACAGCTGCCCGATCTCATATTTGCCGCTGGTGGCGTCCACCAGATAGGCGGCCAGAGCGGTGTCGAACACGAAGCCCTCTGCGTTCAGACCGTTTTCCAGTAGCGTCCGCATGAGGTCCTTGACGTTGTGGCTCACCTTTTTGATGTCGGCGGCGAACAGGGCGTTCAGCAGCGCGTTCCAGTCACCGGTGTAGTGCTCAAAGAAAAATTCCGCAGACAGGGCGGTATCCGCTCCGGTATCGCAGTCCGCAATGACCCCAGAGAGATCCGGCAGGGCCAGCACCGTCACATGGTCCGCCCTGCGGAACAGGTCCAACAATTCATTGGCCCGTTTTTCTTCCGTGACGCACTCCGCCGTCACGGTGACATTCGGCGCCGTCTCCGCCGGTGCCGCCTCCTCCGGCCGCAAGCCCATTTTTTCGATCAGCTTGGAAAATTCCAGCTTCAAAAACAGGGGATACGCCGCCGGTGTCGGCTCCTGCACCCGGTTTTCTGCCGGGTCGAAGGACAGCGGCGCATCGGTGACGATGGTGGCCAGCCAGTAGGAATGGCGGGCTGCGTCCTCTCCCGCCGTCAGTTTTTTGATGGCGGCGGGCTTGGCGTCGATATCCGGCAGCTTTTCATAAATGGCATCCACGCTGCCATATTTTTGAATAAGATCCATAGCGGTCTTTTCACCCACCCCCGGTACGCCGGGGATATTGTCGGAGGTATCTCCCATGAGGGCCTTCAGGTCGATCATGTGGATGGGTGCAAAGCCGTACTGCTCCCGGAAGGTCTCCGGAGTCATGTCCTTGGTGGTGGTCTGGCCCATACGGGTGGACACCAGTTTCACCTTCGTATGGTCGGTGATGAGCTGGAGGGAATCCTTATCTCCCGTCACCACTACACAGTCCCAACCCGCCGCCTCGCATTTCCGGGAAATGGTGCCGATCAGGTCATCGGCCTCCCATCCCTCCATTTCATAGCGGGGGATATTCAGAGTATCCAGCACCTCTTTCAGCACTGGCACCTGCATCCGCAGTTCCTCCGGCATGGGCTTCCGGGTGGCCTTGTACGCCTCGTCTGCCTTGTGGCGGAAGGTAGGGGCATGGAGGTCGAAGGTGACGCACAGGGCGTCCGGCTGTTCTTCCTCTTTCAGGCGCAGCAGCGTGGTAAGAAAACCGAACACAGCATGGGTATACAGCCCCTCCCGGTTGGTCAGGGGACGGATGCCATAATAGGCCCGGTTGATGATGGAGTTGCCGTCAATGACCATGCACTTCATGGAAAAAACCTCCGGAGTTTTTGACATAGTTAAGTTTATTATAGTCTCTTTTCCGCCATTTCGCAATGGATTTCCTGTGAAAAACCGGTTAACCCCCCCCCGGCTGCTCCCGCCTGTCAAATTCTGCCGAAAATCCGAATAAAATTTCGGCGGGAAACCACAGTCTCCTCTATGGACAAATCAGGTTTTTTCAAGTATACTGCTCACAAGAACACGATATTATATATTGTTATACCAACCATAAGTGTTTCTGATTTCCGTTAATTTTATAGAAGGAGTGGTACCATGCCGGAAAGCTATGCTGGAAAGATCAACCGAAAGCTACTGAAAAAACAACGGATCATTGCGGCCGCCGCCGGGCGGGAGCCTGCGGATCTGGTGCTGAAAAACGCCACCTTTGTCAACGTATTTTCCAATGAGCTGTCCACCATGGACATTGCCGTGGCGGAAGGTCTGATCGTGGGCATGGGAAGCTATCAAGGCCGGTCTGAGGTGGACTGCACCGGCAAGATCGTTCTCCCCGGTTTCCTGGATGCCCACATTCATCTGGAAAGCTCCTTGGTCAGTCCCACGGAGTTCGTGAAGGCCGTCCTACCTCATGGTACCACCACAGTGGTAACGGATCCCCACGAGATCGCTAACGTCATGGGCACCGACGGCATCGAGTATATGCTGCAAGCCACGGAGGATCTGCCGGTGGATGTGCGGTTCATGCTGCCCTCCTGCGTCCCCGCCACGCCGCTGGACGAGTCCGGGGCCATTCTGGACTATCGGGCCATCGACAGCTTCTATGACCATCCCAGGGTGCAGGGCCTCGCAGAGATGATGAACTTCGTGGGCGCCATCAACGGCGACGAGCAGACTGTGGAGAAGATCGTGGCGGCCCAGGCCCACCACAAGAAGATCGACGGCCACGCCCCGGACCTTCAGGGCAATGACCTCAACGCCTACATCGCCGCCGGCGTCTACTCCGACCACGAGTGCCATGATGTGAAGGACGCCATCGCCAAGCTGGAGCGGGGCCAGTTCATCATGATCCGGGAGGGCACCGCCGCCCGGAACTTAGAGTCTCTGATGCCCCTGCTCACCGGCAAGTACGCCGACCGCTGCATGTTCTGCACAGACGATAAGCATCCCAATGACCTGCTGGAAAAGGGCCACATCGACTATATCGTGAAGAAGGCCATCTCTCTGGGGGCCGACCCCATCACCGCGGTCAAGGTGGCCTGCCACAACGCCGCCCGGTACTTCCTGCTGAACAATCGGGGCGGCATTTCCCCCGGCTATCTGGCGGACTTCGTCATCATTGACAATTTCCAGGACTTCAACATCGAGCAGGTCTACAAGAAGGGCGTTCTCATGGTGGATCACGGTGAGATCCAGGATTTCCCCGCCCCGGAGATTGAGCCTTATCTGGTGGAGCGGGCCCACAAGACCTTCCATGTAGCAGCCCTCACCGCCGAGGACTTTGCCGAGAAGCGTCCCAGGGGCATCATCGGCATGGTAGACGGTGAGATCACCACGGTGGACGCCGGATACTCCGACCGCATCGATGTGGAATATGATGTGCTGAAGATCGCCGTTGTGGAACGGCATAAGAACACTCATCACATCGGCATCGGCTACATTCAGGGCTACGGCCTGAAATCCGGCGCGGTAGCCACCTCCATCTCCCACGATTCCCACAACATCATCGTGGTGGGCACCAACGAGGCGGATATGGCCGCCGCCGTCAACCGGGTGGTAGAGCTGAACGGCGGCATCGTGGTGTGGGACGGCGGCCAGAGCGTGGCGGAGGTGCCTCTGGCCATTGCCGGAATCATGAGTGATGAACCGCTGGTCACAGTGAACGAAAAGCTGGAAACCGCCAAGAACGCCGCCCACAAGCTGGGCGTGAATCCCGGCATCGATCCCTTCATGACCCTGAGCTTCATGGCCCTGCCAGTGATCCCCTCTCTCCGCATCACCACCCGGGGCGTGTTCGATGTGACCACCCAGAGCTACGTGTAAATAGTCATATAAAAACCGGCTTCCGTAAAACGGAAGCCGGTTTTTATGTATATGAAACACCATTCTGTCCCGTATCACCGGTAGAACCGGTGGCAGCCGATGGTCTGCTGATAGGGCCGGTTGGCGTTGATCCACGTCCCCTGCGATAGGGCAGGGGCGTAGAAATACAGGGCGGAGCCGACAACATTTTCTCCGTCCAGTACCCGTTTAGCAGCCTCCACCGACTGCGAGGTAGGCGGCAGGTAGATCCGCCCGTTGCTCACCGGCTCGAACTGCACCGCGTCCTTCCGGTCAAAAATGACGCCCTCCACGGTATTGGGAAAGCTGTCGCTCCTGACCCGGTTCAGGATCACGTTGCCCACGGCGATCTGCCCGGTCATGGATTCCGCGCCGCTTTCGGCGTAGATGATCCGAGACAGCCAGTACAATTCCCCGGCATCGTAAGCCGCACCGGGAGAGGTCACAGCCGCACCCCTCAGATACGGGTCCCACTCTACCTGGCAGCCAAGGGCCTCCCCCACCAGCCGCAGAGGGACATAGGTAACGCCGTTTTCCACCGTGACCCGGCCCCGGACAGTTTTTTCGTCGATGGTGACGGTATCCGCCGCCGGGTCCGCCCAAAGGTGGGTGTCATCGGAGGCAGCTGCGGCCCGGCCCGTGGCTTTGTCCCACCAGACGTCCCACGCCCCTATCGTATTCAGCAAGGCCCGGAGGGGCACATAGGTCACGCCCCGCTCCACATAGGCGGACACGGCGATAGGTTTTCCGTCGATCTGCACCGGCACGCTCCGCCGGACAGCTCTGGCAGGGACCGTCAGGACTGCGCAGAGGACCGCAGCGGTCAGCAGGTGCTTACAGGCTCGTCGTTTCATGGTTATTCCGTCCTTTCCTTTTTGTAACCATTTTGTAACTTTATTGTAGCGGAACCCACCAACAGGAAACAACCCTCAATATCTGGAACCCCTGGCAGAAAATCCCAATCAGGAGCGCGGGACCGCGTTTCCTCCGCCGCCGGACGTTGACTTTTCTCCCCGTCAAGGCTACAATAAGGACCATCAAATAGTTCATGCAAAGGAGCTGTTTTTATGCTGTTTTCCGACCGTCCCCGCACTCATTATGAAAAAACACTGGCCCACGAGGTCATCTGCCAGCTGCGCTTCCCCACCATTCTCTCCATCAACAATGTGGAGCCTGCCGATTTTCAGGAGCGTATCCGGGAGGATTTTCCTCAGTACGCCCGGAAGCAGGACGTTCTGCCTCCCCAGATTATCAACGGGAAGCCAGAGCCTCAGCCTCCCGTCACCAACTACCACTTCCTCTCTCAGGACGGTAGATGGAAGTTGAATCTCACCAAGGATTTCATCGCTCTGTCCACGCTGTCCTACCCCGGCTGGGAGGAATTTGCCCGGATGCTGGATAAGCCTCTGGCGGCGTTTATCCAGCTCTACAAGCCCGCCTATTTTCAGCGGGTAGGCCTGCGATATCTCAACATCGTCTCCCGCACCACCCTCGATCTGGAGGATGTCTCCTGGCGGGAGCTGTTCACGCCGGCCTATCTGGGCCTCATGGCGGAAGCCGATCTGGCGGAGGACCGGGTCGTCAACTGCGCCTGCGACACGCAGTTCAAGCTGGATTCCAGCTGCACCGCCAAGATCCACACCGGTATCGGTCGCTTGAAGACCAACATTCCCAACGCGCCCCAGGACCCGGAGGTGAAGTTCATTTTCGACATGGACCTTTCCATGGGCGGCAACACCGCCTGCGGTCTGGCCGCCGCCGCACTGGAGACCCTCCACGGCCACTCCTCCCGGGTATTCGAGGGGGCCATCACCGACCGTCTGCGAGATGCCATGGGCCGGTAAGCCGCTTCCGTGTTTTTGACAGAAAAACGATTTGATTCTCTGCTGTTCTTCCCGGAACGGCAGAGGATCTTCTCTCGTCATGTTTTGCAGGAACAGTCCGTAAAACTTTCATATTTGTTCAAAAATACACTGGACGGCTGAACTGTGATTTGATAAGATAAAGCATAAAATTTCCTCCGGCACAGAGAATTTGAAAGGAGCCTATCCCATGCTGAACAATGAATACTGCAAGCGCGTCTATGAGCAGATCCTGGCCCGCGACCCGGATCAGAAGGAGTTTCATCAGGCGGTCTATGAAGTTCTGGAGGGTCTGGAGCCCATGGTGGAACGCCGCCCCGAGTTGGAGAAGAACGGCATTCTGGAACGGTTCGTGGAGCCGGAGCGTGTTGTCACCTTCCGGGTGCCCTGGACTGATGATGCCGGTAAGGTCCATGTGAACCGTGGCTACCGGGTACAGTTCAACTCCGCCATCGGCCCCTACAAGGGTGGCCTGCGGTTCCACCCCACGGTGAACCTGTCCATCCTGAAATTCCTGGGCTTTGAGCAGATCCTGAAGAACAGTCTCACCGGTCTGCCCATCGGCGGCGGTAAGGGCGGCAGCGACTTTGACCCCAAGGGCAAGTCTGACGCCGAGGTCATGCGCTTCTGCCAAAGCTTTATGTCGGAGCTGTACCGTCACATTGGCCAGTTTACCGACGTGCCCGCCGGTGATATCGGCGTGGGTGCACGGGAGGTCGGCTATCTCTTCGGCCAGTACAAGCGGCTGAAAAACGCCAGCGAGGCCGCCGTCCTCACCGGCAAGGGCCTGACCTTCGGCGGCTCCCTCACCCGGACCGAGGCCACCGGTTACGGCCTGTGCTACCTCACCGCTGAAATGCTCAAAACCCTGAAAAATGACAGTTTTTCCGGGAAAACCGTTGTAATTTCCGGCAGTGGTAACGTAGCCATCTACGCCTGCCAGAAGGCCACGGAGCTTGGCGCCAAGGTGGTGGCCATGAGCGATTCCAATGGCTATATCCACGATCCCGACGGCATCAAGCTGGATATCATCAAGGACATCAAGCTGGTGAAGCGGGGCCGCATCAAGGAATACGCCGCTCAGATCCCCGGCAGCACCTATACTGAAGGCTTCCGCGGCATCTGGACCATCCCCTGCGACATTGCTCTGCCCTGCGCCACTCAGAATGAGATCACCGCTGCTGAGGCGGAGGAGATCGTCAAGGGCGGTGCCATGGCGGTAGCCGAGGGTGCCAATATGCCCTCCACTCCCGAGGCCATCGCCATCATCCAGAAGGCCGGCCTGCTGTTCGCTCCGGCCAAGGCAGCCAATGCCGGCGGCGTGGCAGTCAGCGCGCTGGAGATGAGCCAGAACTCCATGCGCTACTCCTGGACCTTCGAGGAAGTGGATGCCAAGCTTCAGGGCATCATGGTGAACATCTTCCACAATATCAACAGCGCCGCCAAGGAATACGGCATGGAAGGCAATCTGGTGGCTGGCGCCAACCTGGCGGGCTTCAAGAAGGTCTCCGAGGCCATGATCGCACAGGGCGTGGTGTGATCCCACACACCCCCTTTAAGAATTTCATCGAAAAAGCCAACCGGGAGAGGACTGTTGTCCTCTCCCGGTTGGCTTATGATATTCAGTTTCGCCGCTCCCAGCGCCGCAGACGGTTCCCCCGCCAGGTGGAGGGTACAAACAGCAGCAGCATGGGGAAGATCTCCAACCGGCCCGCCAGCATATCAAAGCTCAGCAGCAGCTTGGCCCACGGCGCAAAGGCGGAGAAGTTCCCCGTGGGGCCTACCATGCCCAAGCCGGGACCGATGTTATTGATACAGGCGCTCAGCGCCGTGAAGGTGGACAGCAGATCAAAGCCGTTCAGACTCAGCAGCAACCAGGACACCGCGTACAGCAGCATATATACAGAGAAATAGGCCTGTACGCCCCGGACCTGCTTCTCCGGCATGGCCCGGCCCTCCATCCGCACGTTGACAACGGCGTTGGGGTGGATCATTTTCCGCATATCCATAAAGGCAGCCTTCACCAATGTCACCACACGGGTGACCTTCAGGCCGCCGCCGGTGGAACCGGCGCAGCCGCCCACGAACATCAGCAGCACCAGCACCGTCTTGGCATAGCCCGGCCACTGGTCAAAATCCACCGTGGCATAGCCGGTGGTGGTAATGATGGAGGACACCTGGAAAAAGGCGTGGCGCAGGGAGGTTCCCACCGCGCCGTACAGATGGCGGATATTGACCGCGATGGTAACGGTGGAAAAGGCCACGATGCCCAGATACGCCCACAGCTCCTCGGACTTTGCCACGTCCCGGAAGCGGCGCATCAGCAGGAAGTAATACAGATTGAAGTTGATGCCGAAGGCCAGCATCCCGATACCTGTAACAACGTCGATATATGCGCTGTTGTAGGCTCCTACGCTGGCGTTCCGGCTGGAAAAACCGCCGGTACCGGCAGCACCGAAGGCGTGGACGCAGGCATCGAAAAGGTCCATACCGCCCAGAAGCAGCAGTCCGATCATCGCCAGCGTCATGACAAAATACATGCCGTAGAGGATCTTGGCGGTATCGCTCATGCGGCTGACCAGCTTGCCCGCCGTAGGCCCCGGCATCTCTGCCCGGAGGATGTGCATGGTGTGACCGTCGCTCATAGGCAGGATCGCCATGACGAACACCAGCACGCCCATGCCGCCGACCCAATGGGTGAAGCTGCGCCACAGCAGACCGCCCCGGCTGAGGGGCTCCACCGCCGTCAGGATCGAGGCGCCGGTGGTGGTAAAGCCGGAGACTGTTTCAAAAAAGGCGTCTATATAGTTGGGAATGTCCCCAGTGAGCACAAAGGGCAATGCGCCAAAAGCGGACATCAGCAGCCACACCAGTGCCACGGCAGCAAAGCCGTCCTTGGCATAGAGTGCTGTGCGTTCCGGCTTTCGCAGGCTCAGTACTCCGCCGATGGCCGCCAAAATCAGCATGGTAGCCAGCCACGGCATCAGGGATTCCCCGTATAGCAGAGCCGTCAGCAGCGGCAGTGCCAGCAGTCCCGCCTCCACCATCAGGATCCGCCCCAGCAAAAAGCCGATCATTCGTGTGTTCATAGTCTACCCTCTTATCCCTGCCGCAGAATATCCCGCAGCTCCTGTAAGGCCGTGTCCTGGGTGACCACGATCACATCATCCCCGGCCCGAATGGTATCGTTGCCGCCGGGAATGACGATCTCGCCGTCCCGCCGGACGATGCCCGCGATCAGGACACCGCTCCGCAGCTTCAGCTCCCGCAGCGGTACGTTTACCAGATCGGGGTCCCGGTCCACATGGAATTCCAGAGCCTCCACCGCGCCCTCCACCAGCCGGTGAAGGGTCTTGATCTGAGAACCAGCGGCACCCTCCATGGCCCGGACATACTGCACGATCAGCTCCGTGGTCACGTCCCGGGCGGACACCACACTGTCAATGATCCCTTCGCTGCTGACCAGATCCATCAGGGACCGGCGGTTGATCTTTGCCACCACCTTGCACTGCTCCGTCTGCCGGGAGGCACACATGGCCATGAGAATATTGGCTTCGTCAAGTCCTGTCAGGGCTACAAAGGCGTCTGTATGGTCGATGCCCTCTTCCGCCAGCAGCTCGCTGTCGGTGCCGTCTCCCATAATGACCAGCGCCCGGGGCAGCTGCTCGCTCATCTGGGTACAGCGGGTCTCGTTCTGATCGACGATCTTCACGCTCATGCCCATGTGCAGCAGCTCACCCGCCAGATAGTAGCACATTTTGCTGGCGCCCACGATCATTACCGTAGACGCCTTCTTTCTGAAAACGCCCAGATACTGGAAGAACGCGGACAGGTGCTCCGGCGCGGCGGTGACATAGATCTTGTCTCCGGTCTTCAGCTCAAAATCACCGGAGGGAATGGTGGTCTGTCCCTTCCGGGACACAGCGCAGATCAGAACTCTGGCCCGGGCGTTCCGGTAAATGTCCAGCAGACGCACGCCGTCCAGGGCGGACCCCTCCGGCAGGCGGTATTCCACCAGCTCTAAGCGGCCCTTGGAGAAGGATTCCAGCTTCATGGCCGCCGGGAACCGCAGCACACGAGCGATCTCGTGGGCCGCTGCCTTTTCCGGATTGATGGACATGGTGAGGCCCAGCTCGCCCCGCATGAAGCGAAGCTGCGTCTCGTACTCCGGGTTGCGGATGCGGGCGATGGTGTGGGCCACGCCCAGCTTTTTCGCCACCAGGCAAGCCAGAATGTTGATCTCGTCGCTGGAGGTGGTAGCGATCAGCAGGTCCGCCTTGCCTACCTCCGCCTCCTTCTGGACCTCATAGCTGGCGCCGTTGCCGCAGACGCCCATAACATCATAGACATTGATAATGTTTTCTATGAGCTTGGGTTCCTGGTCAATGACCGTGACCCGGTGCTCCCGGATAAGCTGGGCGGTCAGGCTGGTGCCCACCTTACCCGCGCCCACAACAATGATCCGCATAGTGCTCCTTTCCGGCGCAATGCGCCGTCCCACTGGTTCCATATGATCCTATCGCGGCTTCGCCGCAAAAACAAGCCGTTTTGAAAAACCTTAACAGAAAAGTCCTGCCGGGATCCGGATATCCTGACGTGGTACCTTCTCCCACGCGAAGTCCGCCAGCAGCTCCGCCGCCGTTTTCGGCGCTGCGGAGGGGTTGAACCCTCCTAAGAACGCCAACCGTCCCAAAATTTCCTCCGGGGGCAGCCTGTTCTGCAAGCTGTCCAGCCCCACGGCGCCGTCCCGCTTGGAAAGGCGGCGGCCCTCCGCCGTCAGCAGCAGGGGGAAATGGTAAAAAACCGGCGGCGTCAGGCCCAACAGATAATAGAGGTACAGCTGGCGGGGTGTGGAGTCCAGCAGGTCAGCGCCCCGCACCACCTCCGTCACGCCCATGGCGGCGTCATCCACCACCACAGCTAACTGGTAGGCGAACATCCCGTCGGACCGTCGCAGCAGAAAATCGCCACAGTCCGCCGCCAGATTTTCCTCGTATCGGCCCATGTGGCCGTCTGTAAAGCCCCAACGCTCCTCCGGCGTTATCAGCCGGAGGGCCGGGGCACGGTTTTTGCTTTTTTCCGCGATCTCCGCCGCGGTGAGACGGCGGCAGGTCCCGGCATAGACCACCTGCCCGTCCTCCCGGTGGGGAGCGGAGGCAGCGTGAAGCTCCGCCCGGGTACAGAAGCAGGGATAGACAAGGCCCTTCTCCCGCAGCGTTTCCAGTGCCGCTTGGTAGATCTCTGTCCGTTGGCTCTGGTAATAGGGGCCGGTGCCGTTGTCCTTTTCGGGGCCGATGTCCCAATCCAGCCCCAGCCATTGGAGATCCCGCTCCATCTGCTCGCTGTACCTCCGGGGACAGCGGGCAGTATCCAGATCCTCTACCCGAAGCAGGACCCGGCCGTCCTTTTGCCTGGCGGAGAGCCACACCAGCAGGGCGCACAGAAGATTTCCCAGATGCAGCCGCCCGCTGGGGGACGGCGCAAAACGCCCAATGGTCTCCATGGCCCCTCCTTTCGGGTAAACATTCCCAGTTTACAGTTTAAAATTACGGTGCCATTATACTCCATTCCGCTTTCCAAGGCAAGTATTCCCCGGAAACACCGACACAACTGCCGGTAAAAACGAAATTTCCAGTTGATAATTCAGAAAAAATATCGTATAATAGATTCCGCAATTCATCCTCCGCTTGCAGACGCGGAGCCGGTCTCGCGCAATGGAGCCCCGTGAACCATGTCAGGCGGGGAACCGAGCAGCATTAAGCGGGATGTTCCATGTGCCGCGAGGACGCCGGTTCCGTGTCTGCAAACGGAGGATGTTTTCATATGCGCAGGGCACCCTTTGGGGACTGCCCTCGCGCACTCTTCCTTCCCGCGGATTCGATTTTTCAGGAGGTGTGTTCCATGTATCAGGCGCTGTACCGCAAGTGGCGGCCCAAGGTGTTTTCCGACGTGATCGGTCAGGAGCACATCACCGAGACCTTGAAAAAGCAGGTGGCGGAGGGCCGCACCTCCCACGCCTATCTGTTCACCGGCACAAGGGGTACCGGCAAGACCACCTGCGCCAAAATTCTGGCCAAGGCTGTCAACTGCGAGCACCCGGTAAACGGTGACCCCTGCTGTCAGTGTCCTAGCTGTCTGGGACTGGAAAGCGGCAGCTTTCTGGATGTTCTGGAGCTGGACGCCGCCTCCAACAACGGCGTGGACCAGGTCCGGGCCTTGCGGGACGAGGCCATCTACGCCCCGGCCAACGTGAAAAAGCGGGTCTACATCGTGGACGAGGTCCACATGCTGTCCACGGCGGCCTTCAACGCACTGCTGAAAATTTTAGAGGAGCCGCCGGCCCACCTCATGTTTATTCTGGCCACCACCGAGCTGCACAAGGTGCCAGCCACTATTCTTTCCCGGTGCCAGCGCTACTCTTTTAAACGCATTCTCCCCAAGGACATCGCCCAGCGGCTGTCCTATGTGGCCGGTCAGGAGCACATCGACCTGACAGCGGACGGTGCCGAGCTGTTGAGCCGTCTGGCAGACGGCGCTCTGCGGGACGGTCTGAGCCTTCTGGATCAATGCGCTGCCGCAGGCGGCACAGTGGACAGCCGGGCGGTGCTGGAGGTGTTGGGGTTGGCAGGCAATCTGCAAACTGCCCAGCTCATGCGGCACATTCTGGACCGGAATGCCCAGGCAGCACTACTGCTGTTGAACGAGCTTTACGCTGGGGGCAAGGATGTAGGCGCTGTATTGGGTGAGCTTTCCACCCTGACCCGGGATCTGCTGCTGCGAAAAACCGCCCCGGAGGGCGGTGCAGCGCTGCTGTCCGGCGGATTTGACAGCGCTACGCTGGACCAGTTGGGCAAGGGTGTTCCCTCCAACCGTTTTCTCTATCTGGCCTCCACCTTGCAAAAGGCCGCGGCCGATCTTTATTACAGCGCCGACCGGCGCACCGATACGGAGCTTTGTCTCCTGCGGCTGTGTGACGAAAGTCTCTGCGGCGATCTCACCGCCTTGGAAAACCGGATCACCCGGTTGGAGGACGCAGCGGCCCGCGGCGCTGTGATCTCCGCCGCCGTGAATCAAAGCGTCTCCGCCGCAAAGGTGATCGGGGCAGCCGCTCCGGTTCCTCAAACGCCCGCAAAGCCCGCATCCAAGCCTGTGGAGCCGCCGCCGGCGGAGGATCCACCCCCCTGGGGCGAGCCGCCACTGCCGGAGGAACCGCCCATGCGGGAAGAACCCGGCGAGCGGGTCTTTGACATTCCGGAGGACGCCATTCCCGTCCAGCCCGCACAGTCCAAGGCCGTCCCGGTCAAGCCGACAGCCTCCATCCCCTCAGCGCCGAAGCCTCAGGCAGCCGTTCACAGCGCCGCCCCCGTCAGCGGCGACTGGTGGAAGGCCCTGTCCGAAAACTGCAAGGGCCAGATCCCTCCCATGTACCGGGCATTTCTGGACCTGTGCGGCGGCGTGTTGGAGGGCGATCAGCTGACGGTATTCGCACCCGATGAGATCACCCTGAACCGTTTGGACAATGACCGGGTACGGGGTGTTTTGTCCGCCGAGGCGGAAAAGGTCTCCGGCCAGCCGGTGCGGCTACTGCTCCGGGAGGGAGAACCGCCAAAGCCGTCCCCGGAGGAAAATCTGAAACAGCTGCTGCAATTCGGCAGCCAGTTTGACAATATCGAAATCAAATAAAAGGAGAAATTTACTATGGGTTACAGTGCACGCCGCGGCTTCACCAACGGCAAGATTTCCGGAGCTGCCCGTCAAGCGGAGCTTCAGCAGAAGATCGCCGCTATGCAGGAGAAAATGACCGAAGCACAGGATGCTGTTGAGGCGCAGGAGTTCACCGCCAGCGTAGGCGGCGGCGTTGTGGAGGCCAAGGTCAACGGCAAGAAAGAGGTCCTCTCCGTCACCATCAAGCCGGAGGCTGTGGATCCCGAGGATGTGGAGATGCTGCAGGATCTGGTGGTCTCCGCCGTCAACGAGGCGCTGCGTCAGGCCAATGACGCTATGGAGACGAGCATGAACGGCGTCACCGGTGGTCTGGACCTCAGCGGCTTCGGACTGTAAGTGAGATCACAAAAGAGCGGAGCGAATGCTCCGCTCTTTTTGGAATACGCCCATTTAAAATCCCCAAAGGAGGACCCATGAAAAAACGAATCTTGGCAGCGACTTTATGTCTGGCCCTTCTGTCCGGCTGCGGTGCCCACCCTCCGCTGGATCTGCCGGATGCGGAGTCAGACCGTGCCGTGATCGCCTACGTTCCGCTGGATGACCGGCCTGACAACGTGGGCCGTGTGGAATATCTGGCAGAAAGTCTGGGGTATGTCCTGAATATGCCGGAGGAATGGATGTTCAAAACGCTGCTGGACGGGCAGATGGAGGACTATTACGCCGAAAACGGTCTGGAAACACAATCCTGGACCGGACAGAGCGGCTATCCCGCCCTCCTGTATGACTGGGTCCTGGAACAGGAGGCGGCAGGCTGCGACCGCTACCTTCTCTCCATGGACCAGCTGCTCTACGGCGGACTGGTGGCCTCCCGTCTGGCTGAAAATACTGCGGAACGCGACGGCAAGCCCTGGCCTCTGGCAGAGTTGCTGGAAAGCCTGCTGTCCGCTTTGGCGGAGGACCCCAACAACGAGGTCTGGCTGCTGGACAGCGTCATGCGGCTGGCCCCCACCGTGGGCTACGCCGGCGGCACACTGGAATACTACAACGCCATGCGGACCATCGGCGCGGCGCCCCGGGACCCCCTCACCGGGGACGAGTTGACGCTGGAAAATATCCGCGCCACCTACGATACGGACGCCGACGGCCGCGATCTGCTGCGCTTTGAGGACAGCGCGATGTACGATGCCGCCCTCCGCTACATGGAGCACCGGATCAACAAGCTGACCTTCAGCGGAGAGCTGCTGGAAACCGTCAGCCGGATCGGTGGCGACCGGTTCCATGTGCTCATTGGCATTGACGATTCCTCCTCCGAGGACTGCATTCAGAAAAATGAGATCGCCTATTTGCAGGCTCGTCTGCGGGCAGGCGATGTCATCCTTTCCGGTGTAGATGATCTGGCTTTCAAGGCCGTGACCAAGCTGTATCTCAATGAGGTGAGCTGGAACGGCGCGGGGGTCAACGTACAATATTTCGGCGGCACGGAGGATCGCCCCGCCTGCGACTACGACTACAAACCCCTGACGGAGATCGTGGCGGAGCATCTGGGCTACTTTGACCTGACGGTGGAGGACACCCCAGCGGATCTCTATGTGCTGGTGTTGACCCAGCCGGAGGACGGCGCACAGAAGCAGCAGTACATCCAGGAGCTGACCGCTACACTGAATGAACGCCTGAAGTCCGATCTGCCGGTGATCCTCATCGATGCAAGCAACGGTCAGTACGGCACTGCCTTCCATGACGAATTGACGAAAAAAGCGGAGCTGGGCAAACTCCTGAGCTACGCCGGATTTTTGGATATGGCCATCGTCACTGGCACGGCCCTGAGTCACGGTGTAGCCCGCTACGCCCATCTCATTCAGGACCGGACCTCGCAGGCAGAGGAGGTTGCCTTCTGCAAGACCCTTGCCGACAGCATTTTGAAGGATTTCTGCTATAAAAACGTGGTACGGGAGGATATTTTGTCCTATGTGCGGAACGATTTGGGGGGCGATGCCAACAACTTCTGCCTGCCGGAGCTGGACCGTCCCGCCATTGTCGCCCGGCTGACAGCGGGGATGGACAAGGCCACCGCCCCGGTGCTGAAAAATCTGGAGCGTAGTAGTCTGCTTATCAGCCTGACCCCTGACGGTAAGACCACCGTGGCCCATTGGGGAAAGGTCGGCCTTTCCAATTACCGCTTCCCGTGGAACCGGGCCTTCGAGATCGACATGGATATCTCCGTGGACCCGCTGACCCGGTAAAACAGTCATTATTCGGCAAAATAACGCCCGGTCCGGGAATAACCCGGACCGGGCGCTTATTCGTTGAGAAGAACGTTCTTCATTTACATGATCGATCACAGCGCCAACCGATAGCGAGAGCAAACCAGCCCATCCGGAACATTCCGGATGGGCTGGTTGTATTGGATCGATCAATAAAATTCCTTCATGTAGGCCAACACGTCCTCCCGGGTACCCTTGAAGGGACCGGGGGTCTCCATTTTCAGGGAGACGAGAGCGGTGCAGAAGTTCAGCGCCTCCTCCACACTGGCCCGCTGACGCTCGGCGATATAGCCGGCGAAGGTGGTGTCACCCCGGCCGGTCCGGCCGGAGAGGTTTCGGGCCTTGATGGGGCAGGTGTAGACCTTGTTGCCGTCATAAGCCAACACTTCGGTGTTGTGGGTAATGACCACTTCCTTGGCGCCCCAGTCATGGAGCATTTTCGCAGCCTCTACGCGGTCCGTCAGGCCAGTGAGGACCTCCGCTTCGGCGGCGTCGGTCTTGAAGTAATCCATCAGGGGCAGCAGTTCCTTCTTCTCCGCCCAGTCATGGAAGGCCATGGACTTATCCGGCTCCACATGGCGCAGCATACACTGCACGTCCAGACCCACCTTGCCGTGCTTGGCGGCCTCCGCCAGCAGAGCGCCGTCAAAATCGCCGTAGACCAGACCGGCAAAGTGATAGACCTTGGTTTTCACCTGAGGCAGTTCCTCAAACCGGAAGGGGTCGCACACGCCCATAGAGGTGCAGGCCCGCTTTTCTTTGTCAGCGGTGAAGTACTGGTTGCGGATGGAGCAGGTAGCTTTGGACGCAGCCCAGTAAAGGTCCGCGTTGACTCCGGCGAAGCGCTCCTTCACATCGGCATCCGCCGCATTGGACTTGCAGAAGATGGCGGTCTTTGCGCCGCTGCCGGCGGCAGCAAAGCCGGAAGCCACAACAGCGCCGCCCACCTCTTTGCGCTCGTTGCCCAAATAATCGATGTTGTGGTCCAGAGAGACAGGACCCACTACCATGATATCGTATTCTTTCATATTCCGCTCCTCATCAGTTAAAATAACAGAAAAACAGGCTATTCAGCGGCAAGCTACGCCGCAGGATCAGTATAACACGGTTCCGAAGGGATCACAATTCCTGAACGGTGATAACACCTTCGATCTGAGATACATGGGTCAACAGCTCATCCACGGAAATGCCCTTGCTGAAACGCAGGGAGAAGATCGCGCAGGCGTTGTGGCTCTCACTGCCGGAGTTGCGGGTGATCTCCATATCCTGAAGGGAGACCTTATTTTCCCGCAGGAAACGCAGGACTTCTTCCAAGCAAGGCTTTCCGGTGTACTCCATGTAGAGGTTGATCTCCGGCACATGGTCCAAGATCCGGTATTCCAGCCGGGAGAGGAAAGATTCTGCCACTAACACAAGAATCGTTGTCAGCAGAGCACCTTCATAGAAGCCACCGCCCAGTGCCAGGCCGATAATGGCGGAGGCCCAGAGACCCGCCGCAGTAGTAAGGCCCTTGACCCGATGCTGCCGGGTAACAACGATGGTACCGGCGCCAATGAAGCCGATGCCCGCCACCACCTGTGCGCCCAGGCGAGCCATATCCGTGTAGTAATGCAGATTGAGATAGAGGAATTGGCTGGTAAGTGTGGTGATCGCAGCACCCAGACAAATAAGAATGTGGGTGCGGAAACCGGCAGGGCGGCGCTTATAAGCCCGCTCGATGCCGATGAGACCGCCGCAGAGGACAGCCAGCAGCATTCGGGTCGTGACGGAGGCAAGCGTCACGTCACGCAGTCCATCAAAAATAGGCAGCATCAGATCTTCTCCCTCCTTTAAAATTCTTCCACAGTATAGACGCAGTCCAGTTCAGATATGGAGACCAGCACATCGGAATGGCTATGGCGTTTGGCCAGTCGCAGGGAAAAGACCGCGCTGGGGTTGCTGGAGTCTGGACCCCTGCCGTGGTCAACTTCCACATCCAGGACCTGTGCGTTCTGCCCTTTGATGCGGCCGATCACATCGCCGATGTGATCCAGCGATTCAAACTCCACATAGATGTTCAAAAACGGGGCATGTTCTACCATCAGGTTTTCCACGATGGGGAGATAGCGCATGGAAAGGAAGATCAACACCGTTCCTAAAATAACACATTCATAGAAACCGGCGCCGATGGCCAGTCCCATACAGGCGGAGGCCCAGAGGCCCGCTGCTGTGGTAAGTCCCTTGACCTCCCGCCGACCGGTGACAAGGATCGTACCGGCGCCCAAAAAGCCAACGCCGTTGATGACCTGTGCGCCAAAACGGGAGACATCCGTCCGGAGTCCGATCTCAGAGGCAATAGACGCCCACTTGGTAGTGACCATAATATATTCGTATTGACTGAGCAGCAGTGTCAGGGTCGCTCCCATACACACCAGCATATAGGTCCGACACCCGGCAGGGCGGCGCTTGCGTCCCCGTTCCAATCCCAGAGAGAAGCCGATGGCCGCAGAGAGCAGCAGCCGCAGAGCAACAGACACAAAATTCAGTTCACGAAAGTAATCCATCATAGTCTCATGAAACCAACAGGTCCGCTCGCCCCAGACAATACCTGGGACGAGCGGATGCGCTGTATGATCCTTTCAAGTAATTCACAGCGTGTCGAAAAAGTTTTTTCGCCCCGCTGGGCAAGTTTTCAGAACTTTATAAAAGTTTTGAAAACTAAGGATTTCAAAGGCACAGGACACCCTTCTTGGGTTTCCCACGCACACCTTTCACCCGCAAGGGGTATGCAGCATCCGTAAAGCGGCACAG
>UQUC01000046.1 GCA_900544105.1 uncultured Oscillibacter sp.
CACATAGCCCGCATGGAAATCGGCGATGATGGCGCCCATCAGTGCCGCCGCCTGGCGGCGGATGTCACCCTCCCGGTGCATCAACAGCTCATAGAGGAACGCCAGCGTCTCCATCTTCTGCGGCAGGCGCAGATACAGGGAGTAGGATTCGATAACCCCCAGATAGCCTCGCAGCCGCCGCCAATCCGTCTCGCCCCGGGCCTGCTCCAGCAGCTGGGCAAAGCTCCGTAGTCCCGTGAGCCGATCCATCAGCCGGATATTATGCTCCACGCATACCAGGCGCAGCACGTCCAGGGCCTCCTCGTCCGTCATCAGTGCCGCCGGCTTTTCCCTCCGGGGCGGCACATTGCGGCTCTGTAGGGAGGTATCCACCCCACGCTCGCTCAAAAAGCGCTCAAAATCCCGCAGCCGGGTGTATACCCGGCGGTAGCGCTGCTTTTTCTGCTCATCCACTCCGTCCAGCTTGGACAAAATCACGTCAAATGCCTCGGACAGGGTGGAGATGCAGGTAATCTCCTCCCCATGAGCTCCCCATGTCTGCTTCACCCGGAAATCCGCATAGATCAGCAGCAGTGACTCCACAGACAGATAGGCCGGCTCTAAGTCCCACACAGAGTGGTTGGCGGCCACATGTCCGATATCCGAGAGCTTATGCCGCCGGAACCAGAGGTCCGTGTAGTAGTAGTGCAGGTACGGCACCCGCTCCCCCGGCCGGCAGCCGAATTTGCCGATGTCGTGCCCGGCGGCACTGCCGGACACCAGGGCCAGGTCCACGGGGATCCCGGTCTCTCGCAATCCCCGGCCCATGGTCACGGCGATGTGATGCACCCCCGCAATATGCTCCAGCGCCCGGAACGGCGTGACCTCCAGGCCCAGACGCATCATCTCATACACATACTCCCGCTTCCATAGCCGCAGCATCTGCCCATAGCCCGCCGCACAGGGGCTGCCCTCCAGCTCTTCCTCTTGCAAAAAGTCAAAATCCCACATGGGGTCAAAGGGTTGCAGCTCACACTCTGCACCAAACAGCACCTGCAGCACCGACAGGAAGAACACCGCTCCGGCCCCGTGGGCGGGGCGGGCGTCCTTCTCCGGAAACAGCAGCCGCCGGGCGAAGTCATAGCAGTACGGAAGCCAGCCCTCCTCCGGCTCCGGCCCGTCCAGCCGCTCCAGGTCCTCCCGGCACAGGTCCAGCACCCGGGCGCAGCACAGCCGCCGGTCCATCAGCGGCGCAAAGCGCTGGAAATATCCCTCGCCCACCAGCTGCGCCGCCGTCTTCTCCCGTCCGGCCAGGTATTCCGCCGCCGGGCGGAGGGACAGCCGCCGCAGAAGCGCGGCGTTCATCTGGCGGATGCGTTTTTTCGTCATAGCAAGGCCCCCTTTGCGGGAATAATTGGATTTGTTCCTATTATGCCACGCGGCGGCCCCTATCGCAAGAATAAATCCCGCAAAAATGCGGGATAATATACCTGCCAAAAAAGGGCTTTGCCCTTTTGGAATAAAAGGCTTGCAGGCCCTCTCAGTCGGCTGCGCCGACAGCTCTCCCAAAGGGAGAGTCAAGGTCTTTTGGGCAAGTCATTTTTCCATATTCTGGGGGTGCAGCAGGTGAAGATCGTGCAGGATGCGTTCCTCCGCCGGACGGAGGAGCTGGACCGGCGGCTGGGGGTGGGCCGGAGCTTTGACATGGTGGGCCGGAGCCTGACCATCGGGGGCCGCCGGGCCCGGCTCTGGGTGGTCAACGGCTACGCCGACGACGCGGTGCTGGAGCGGGCCGTGGCCGGGTGGCTGGCCATCCGGGACCTGGCCGGGGTGAACACGGCGGAGGCCTTTGCGGCCCGGTATGTCACCGTGTCGGACGCGGCGGCGGAGCAGGATATGGCCAAGGCCGTCACGGCGGTGCTGGCGGGAAAGACCCTGCTGGTCATCGACGGCCTGCCCGGCGGCGTGCTGATGGACGCCAAGCAGTTTCCCCTGCGGGGCATCGAGGAGCCGGACACCAGCAAGGTCCTGCGGGGCAGTCACGACGGCTTCGTGGAGAGCATCATGAAAAACGCCGCCCTGCTGCGCCGCCGCATCCGGGACCCCCGGCTGACCTTAGAGGGGCTGGAGGTGGGAGGCCGGTCCCACGCCAACGTGGCCCTGTGCTATCTGGAGGACAAGGCCGACCCGGAGCTCCTGCGGCAATTGCGGGAGAAGCTCCTGCATATGCAGATCAATTCCATCGCCATGAGCCAGGAGAGCATCGCCGAGGCCATCGCCCCGGCCCAGTGGTGGAACCCCTTCCCCAAGACCCGGTATACCGAGCGGCCCGACGTAGCCACGGCGTCCATCATGGAGGGGGACGTGGTGCTGATGATCGACAACACCCCGTCGGTGATGCTGTTTCCCTGCACCATTTTCCGGTTCGCCGAGGAGATCAACGACTATTACTTTCCCCCGCTGGTGGGGTCGTATTTGCAGATCGTGCGGATGATCGTCCTGCTTCTGACGCTGTTTGTGACGCCCTTGTGGTATCTGCTGGTAAAGGACCCGGCAGGGCTTCACGAGAGCCTGCACTTTCTGCTGATCGAGGATGAATACTATGTGCCCCTGATTTTGCAGCTGCTGCTGGTGGAGCTGATCATCGACGTGCTGAAGCTGGCGTCGCTGAACACGCCGGATGCGCTCAGCAACTCCTTCAGTATGCTGGGGGCGCTGATATTGGGAGATTTCGCGGTGCAGGCCCGGTGGCTGGTGCCGGAGGTGCTGGTGTATATGGCCTTTGTGGCCATCGCCAACTATGCCCAGCACAGCTATGAAATGGGCTACGCCGTGAAGCTGTGCCGCATGGCCCTGCTGATCCTGATTTACTTTTTTGACTGGTGGGGCTTTATCGGCGGCATCATCGGCGTGGTAGCCCTGATCGCCTCCACCCGTCCCCTGGTGGGAAAGGGGTATCTCTATCCCCTGATCCCCTTCAACGGCCGGGACCTGCGCTCCCTGCTGCACCGCCGCCCCATCAGCCGGGACAACACATAAGTGTTCAAAAAGGGCAAAGCCCTTTTTGAACAAAAGGCTTGCAGTCTGCCGCAGCTTTTGCAATACAGAACGGAAAAGTATACACAGGAATGCGGACTGGAGCGCGTATGCTTTCGCACACTCCGTCACACGTCAGCAACGCTGATGATTGTCTCCCGTCAGGACGTGAAAACCGCCTCAAGCAGACTCGGCCATGCGCAAACCTCGACCACTAAAAGAGGCATGAGCGCAAAAAACCCGCCCCAGCAGCCAAATAGTACTAAATGGCTTTTTGGAGCGGGATTCGGATTTCGGAGAAAAAGAAAAAAACCTTGAAAATCAAGGCTTTTCACTGGAGCTGCTGGGCGGATTCGAACCGCCGACCTCATCCTTACCAAAAAGCCGTGGACGCTTTTGCGGCGTGCCCATTCATACCGAATAAGCCCCTCCAATCTCTTGTGTTACAAGGGATTGGAGATTCTCCTTGTTTTAGTGCGTTTTATTACATACCGGGGTGTTTTGCGTGGATTTAGGGCATTTGTTGGAAAGATTGTTGGAAAACCGAGGGTAAACGCAAAAACCCATAACGGGAAAGCTATCCTGTGAGCTTGCAATGCTGAAGGCCATGCCGCCATGCAGGCTGTTCGTCTGGATACTGACTCTTATCTTATGGATTCTTCTTGCAGGACTTTTCACAATATAATTCTCATCCTCAAGCCATGCAAAAAAGCTTGAAATGTTTCTTCTGATATTATCAAGTGTCACTTTTCCGGCATTACTTTCATTTTCGTAATCCGCAATGTACGCTCTGATATCATTAGTTTCAACTTGTCTTACAGATTTATCTATTTTTACAATCATCTTAGCATAGAGCAGTTCTGTAATATTTCAATGATCTTTCTGAGCAGCCTTCTACTTGCTTAGCCGATAAAAATAGCTTTAAAAGTTCGTCATTGGATTGTTGTGAATCGTCTCTATTTTCAGCAAACATAGGAATACCAAGAAGATAAAAGTTATCTTCAACTTCATTGAGGAAATACATATTCCAAGTATGACCGCGAAGCTGTGCGCCTTCGCAAGAGCATACCATTCGACCTATGCCCGGAAATCGGGAAAACGCTTTATCCGGAGTGCCATGCCGGCATAAACAAAACCACCTGCCAAGCGGGTGGCTTTGTTTATGCTGCTTTCTGGCAAGAGGACAGATGCGCTCTGTTTTTGCGTGCAGTCCTTGCCGTTAGCAGAACGGCTCCAGTTGAAAGGCCAGCTCCGTGCGGCCCACAACGGCATGGTGGTTGTTGTAAAGGTTTTTGTCGTGATAGCGGGGCAGAGAACAGGCTTCCTCCGGCGTGATGACGCCGAGCTGGGTGAGAACCGAGAGGATGGCATACGGGACGATGGAGGAGGCGCCGTCCTCCATTTTGAGGGCAATGCCGATCCCCTTATCTTTGATGCCCACGGCATAGAATGCGCTGGCACCCGATTTGCAGAAGATGCGGTCGCCGAAGGCGGCCATCAGCTGCGTGCAGACGCGATCGGTCCCTGCCACCATTTCCGGATGTGCTGTCATGGCGGACGTGATGCGCCGGATGACAGTGGCCCGGGTGGGGGCGAAAAGCGTGGGGAGAGACATACGGGCGTAGCCCTGTGCCAGCCGGTAAAGGGGCAGCGCGTGGACAGGAACGCCGCAGCCGTCCACGGCCAACTGAACTTCGGAGGTCTCTACGCCGCACATTTCAGCGAACACCGAGAGGATACGCTGCTGAACAGGGTGCTCCAATGCAGTATAGTTCTCCAAAGACTCCCCGAAATGGCGGGCGGTAATGAGCATACCGGCGTGCTTTCCGGAGCAGTCGCAGTAGATGGGCGCCCGGGGAATACCGGCAATCTTCAAGGCGTCCTCGGCAGGGACATACATGGGGTATTCTGCCCCGCAGCATAGCTGATCGGGGGAGAGCCCTGCCTTGTGCAGAATGCTCTCCACGGCCTTTACATGAAAGGGCTCCCCGTTATGGGAGGAGCATATGACGGCCAGCTCCTGCGAGGTAATGCCATAATGCTCCAGCGCACCGCTCTCTGCCACGGGAATTGCCTGAAGGGGCTTGGCGGAAGAGCGGGCAAACGTAAGACGTTCCGGATCACCGAGCTTCCAAAGTATCCGGCCTGTGTGATCCGTTACCGCGATATGTCCCCGGTGGATCTGATCCACCAGCTCACCGCGGTATTGATAGGCAATAACAGCCATAGCATATACCTCCGTTTCTTAGATCACAAAGTAGAAAAAGCGCAGCACATCACCGTAATCATCGGCATCAAAGGCCACGGTGGTGGGAGAGATGAGGCTGGCGCCGGGATAGTGGGAGCATCCATAGGCGTCATAATGATGTACATAGGTGATCTCCACGTGGAAGTGATCGGGAAGCGCCGGAGGTGTGGCTGTTTTTGCCGCCGCCACAGCCTTGGCCATCATGCCTTCGATCTCTTCGCGGACAAGCTCCGGGGTCTTTGTCAGAACGCCGTAGCCGTGGCCGGATTTGGTCGGTACGGTCAGCAGGCCGGGTACGGTGCGCGCCGCAGCCGCGCACATCCCCTCGTCGCCGCTGGCGAATAGGGTGGGAACGCCCCGGTAAGCGGCGGCATGGGCGTACATCTCGAATTCTCCCCACAGCGCGCCATTGACCGTAAGGCGGAAAATGCGGGAGCTTACCATCGTGTGGGACGTGGGATTTCCGGGGGCAGAGGCGGCATCGTGAAAGCCGACCATCAGCACACCGTCATAGCTCTCGTCAAAAATACCGGTAAGGCCCACAATATCGTGGGTGATCCCCCGAAGGAGACGGGCGTCTCTGGGGAGCAGGGCGCAGTCGATGTTGCAGCCATCTCCGTGCATATCCTCTATGACGACCTCATCGGCTCCGCCGGAGAAAAGGCCGCGGGCCGCGGCGGTGGCCTCTAACGCCATTTCCCGCGCCATAGGCGCATAGCAGGCGTTAGCCGAACGAGCCTCGTCCCAGCAGGCCAAAGACGCCACACCTTCAATGTCACAAAGAATGTAAAATTTCATGCTTGAGCCCTCCTTTATCAGAAGCGTAATCATAATAAATGCAGAGACATGGGGATCGGGAAGTATTGGGCAAAATGTCTGGGATCCGCCAATAGCTGCTGTTAAATTGGATGTGCCTGGCTGGTCGCTTTACACGTCGAGACGTCAGAGCGTCCCGCTTGCGGGTAAAGCACCGCGGCGGAAGGTCATACCGTTTCGCTGCGGATACGCCGCAGGTAGCGGTAGACCGTGGGTTCGGAGATGTGCAGCTCCCTGGCGACCTGCCCGACGGAGCCCTTGGTCTGGAATACCCCCTGCGCTTCCAGAGAGCGGAGTATCTCCAGCTTGTCGGCGGTATGCATGGCATTGGAGGGAATACCATAGCCGAGGATGGTGGAGTGGATCAGATTGCTGGACAGCTCCGGGATGGAATCGTCCAGGTCTTCGGTATAGGCGGAGCTCTCCTCCTCTTGCGGAAGAGAAAAGGAATGGAGCAGGTTGGAGAGATGCTCCGAGAGCACCAAAATATCCTCCACATCGTGGTTCACGCAAATCAGTCCCACCAACTGGCTCTTTTCCTTAATGAAATAGGTGGAAGAGACAAAACGCTTGCCTCCCCGGGTACGGCCCTCATAGTTGGCCACATAGTCGTGCTCCTTATAGGCTCCGGTTCGCAGCAGTTCCTTGGCCAACTCCGTCATGGGGTCACCCACGCGGCGGCCGCTGAGATGCTCGTTGCAGGCGGCAATCACCGAGCGCTCCGGCGTGGAAACGTCGTGGAGGATGATCTCATAATTCTTCCCGCAGATCTCCCCCATGAATTTCACCAAGGGAATGTATCGCTCAAGACTGGCGTAGTTGCTCACTGTATCCCTACTTTCTCAACAATAATCCTTGCCTGATAAAAAACTGTTACATGGCGCTGCTGAAAATCAGTATATCAAAGATAAATGGATAAATCAACACCTAATATGCTGGAAAGCGGCGGGGATATAACATTTTTTGCAGAGTGAGGTGAAAAGAGCCTTCAGGACAGCGATTTAGACAAAAATTTATCAGACTTCTTGGCACTTATGCGGGATTGACAAGGGCGGTGTGATAAATTATAATCAGGGGTGTAACAAAGTTATCAGAAGGGAGGCTCAAGGTCACCCCCGCATTCTATTCTTAAGGAGGTATTTGTATTGGAAGCTGCAAACTACGGTATCTTGTCATTGATTCCCCTTGCGCTTACTCTGCTGCTGGCATTTTGGAAGAAGGACGCGGTCTTTGCCCTGTTCATGGGCTGTCTCTCCGGCGTTTTGCTGCTGGGGCATGACCCCGCCTTCGGCTTCTCCGCTCTGGCGGAGGAGGCTCTGGGCAACGAGGACTTCATCTGGATCCTGCTGATCCAGGTATTCATCGGCATTATGATCGCGTTCTTCATGAAGGCGGGCGTGGTCAAGGCGTTCGCGGAAATGATCGCCGGAAAGGTGAAATCCCCCCGCAGCGTGAAGCTGGCCACCTGGTTCATCGGTCTGTTCACCATCGACGACTACATGAGCCCCCTGCTGCGCGGCGTGGTCATGCGTCCCTTGACGGATGAGATGCGCGTGCCCAGAGAGAAGCTGGCCTTCATCCTCGACTCCACCTGCGCCTCCGTGTGCACCCTGATGCCCTTTATGGCATGGGGCGCCTACGTAGCCGGTCTGGTGGCGGATCTGGGCGGCCCTGTGACCTCCAATGAGCAGGGCGTAAGCGTCTACATCAGCGCCATCCCCTTTAACTTCTACGCGATTCTGATGGTGCTCATCACGCTGCTCTCCGCACTGGAGATCTTCCCCGACTTCGGGCCTATGCGCAAGGCGGAGCAGCGCGCCCGCACCACCGGCAAGCTGCTGCGTGACGGCGCCGTCCCCATGATGGGCACCGAGCTGGAGGAGCTGCAGAAGGGCAACGACAGCGACGTAAAGCCCAACGTCATGCTGGACTTCCTGGTCCCCATCATGATCCTGGTAGCCACCGCCATCTGGACGTACATCGCCAAGGGCGGCGTGAAGATCCTGGAGTGCTTCATCATCACCGTGATCTACATGGCCATCGAGCTGACCATCCGTAAGGTGTTCAAGAGCGTGACCGATCTGGTGAACACCGCCGTGCAGGGCATGAAGAGTGTCATGTCCGCCACGTTGATCCTGGCCCTGGCCTACTGCATCAATACCATCACCAAGTCCATGGGCGCAGCCGACTTCCTGCTGGGTGTCTGCGAGAGCTGGATGACCCCCGCCCTGTTCCTGTCTGTGACCTTCATCGCGGGCGCCGTGATCTCTTTCTTCACTGGCTCCTCCTGGGGCACCTTCGCCATCTGCATTCCCATCGCTGTTCCCATGGCTTACTCCTTCACCGGCGGTCAGCTGGGTACCCTGGTCTACGCCGCTGTGGGTGCCGTTGTCAGCGGCGGTCTGTTCGGCGACCATTGCTCCCCCGTTTCCGACACCTCGGTGCTCTCCTCTCTGGGCGCCGCCTGCGACCACATTGACCACGTCCGCACCCAGCTCCCCTATGCGCTGCTGGCGGCGGCAGTGTCCATCATTCTGTGGATCGTCGTTGCACTGGTTGGTGGCGCTGCATGAGATACGATTTTGATACCCCCATCAATCGCAGAAATACCTTCTCCTTTAAGTGGGACTGCGATATGGATTATTTTGGCCGGGACGATGTGATCCCCATGTGGGTGGCGGACATGGATTTTGCCTGCGCCCCCTGCATCGTAGAGGCCGTACAGAAGCGCGCCGCCCACCCGGTTTACGGCTACGGCGTGCGCCAGCAGCCCTATTACGACGCGGTGATGGGCTGGCTGAAAAAGCGCCACGGCTTTGAGGTCAACTATGAGCATCTGGCCTTTGCACCTCCCGGCGTGATCTACGCCATGAACGTGGTGCTGCGCATCCTCACCAAGCCCGGCGACAGGGTCATGGTACCCATGCCCAACTACGACCCGCTGTTTGACATGGTCACCCGGGGCGGCCGGAAGCTGGTAGAGACGCCGCTGGTCTGGAAGGATGGACGCTACACCTTCGACTTTGCCGACATGGAGGCCAAGGCAGCCTCCGGCGTGAAGGTACTGGTGCTCTCCAGCCCCCACAACCCCACTGGCCGGGTATGGACCCGTCAGGAGCTGGAGGGCGTGGCGGAGATCTGTCTGCGGCACAACATCTTCATGCTGGTGGACGAGATCCACTGCGACTTCGTGCCGCCGGAGCATCCTCACACCACCTTTGGCCTGCTGGGCGAGGAGGTACTGCGCCATTCCATGGTCTGCTACTCCTCCAACAAGGGCTTCAATCTGGGCGGACTGGGTATGGCCACTCTCGTGCTGGCAGACGACGACCTGCGGTGCAAGTTCAACGAGGAGATGTCCATTGCCCAGACACGGCTGGACAACATCTTCGGCATGGCAGCCCTCATAGCCGCCTACAACGACGGCGAGGAGTGGCTGGATCAGGCCATCGCCTATGTGTCCGACAACAAGGCGTATCTGGAGCAGTTCCTGCGGGAGCGCATTCCCCAGATCCGCATGATCCCCTCCGAGGGCACCTATCTGGTCTGGCTGGACTGCTCCCAGCTGCCCTACCGGGGCATGGCCCTGGAGCACTTCATGATCAACGAGGCCAAGGTGGCGTTCTGCGCCGGCTATGAGTTCGGCGAGCAGGGAGAGGCCTTCCTGCGCATGAACGTGGCCTGCCCCAGGTGTACCCTGACAAAGGCTCTGGAGCAGATGGAAAAGGCGATCAACGGTCTGTCGCTTCAGTGATACCTGTAAACGACGCACCTTGTGAGATAAGAAATTTTTTAAAGGAGAAACAGCTATGAAAAAGAGAACCATCGCAATGTTCCTGTCCGTAGCTCTGTGTCTCTCGGTGGCCTTGACCGGCTGTGGGGCAGACAAATCGCAGCAGAGCAACCCCTCTGATGACGGCAAAAAGAGCCTGACCATCGCGGTGCTGAATGATGTTGTCTCGCTGGACCCCGCGGTAAAGGACAGCGGCATCGAGATGCAGATGGCGTCTCACCTGTACGACGCTCTGGTGGACTATAATGCAGATCTGAGCAGGAAGCCCGGTCTGGCAGAGAGCTGGACTGTTCTGGATGACGGCGTGACGTGGGAGTTCAAGCTCCGCCATGGCGTGAAGTTCTCCAACGGAAACGACTTCAATGCCGATGACGTGGTCTTCAGCTTTGAGCGCATCCTCAACGATCCTACTCTGGAGATGGGCGTGTACCTCATGCGTCTTCAGGAGGTCAAGAAGGTGGATGATTACACCGTGCAGCTGGTGACCAAGATCCCCTATCCCGTGTTTGACGGCAGCCTGGTCCATATCATGATGCTTGACAAGGAGACCTGTGAGGGACTTACCAGCGAGGAGATCGCCGCGAACCCCGTGGGTACCGGCCGGTATCGTCTGGTGGAGCATGTAAAGGAATCCTATATCAAGCTGGTCCGCAACGACGAGTATTGGGGCGAGCTGCCTGATGCAGAGACCGTGGAGTTCCGCGTGATCGCCAATGCAGCTACCCGCACCACCGCTCTCATCAACGGAGAGGTGGACTTTATCTCCAACATCCCTGTGATGGACGTGAACCGCCTGAAGAACGACCCCAACGTCCAGGTCATTACCAATCCCAGCCTGTCCTGCAACTACATGGGCTTTGATCAGCTCAATGAGCATGGCTCTGCCGGCACCGACGATCCCAACCCGCTCCTCAATGTGAAGGTTCGTCAGGCCATTTACCACGCCATTGACATTCAGACGATCATCGATACCGTCATGAACGGCTACGCCACCGTGGCCAACTCCTATATGCCCAGCATCTGTGTGGGATATAATGCCGACGCGGAGCGTCCCGCCTACGATCCCGAGCTTGCCAAGCAGCTTTTGGCGGAGGCTGGCTATCCCGATGGCTTCTATCTCCGCATCGATGCCCGCAACGACAGTGACGTGAACGCCGATCAGGTGTCTCAGGCCATTGCCAGCTATCTGGAGAAGGTGGGCATCAAGGCCGAGGTGAACCTGTTGCCTCGCGCCTCCTTCTATGAGAAGACAAGCGCAGAGAACCTCCAGTCCTCCTTCTTCATGGCGGGCTGGGGCGACAGCTCCGGCGAGGGCATGGTCATCTTCAACGATATGCTCTATACCTACGACGGCAAGCCCGGCATGGGCGAAGGCAACCGGGGCCATTACAGCAATGCCGAGGTGGATGCGCTGCTGGATCAGGCATCTGTTGAGCCCGATCAGGCCAAGCGTGCAGCGCTGGTGGAGCAGGTGGATCAGATCGCCCGGGACGAGGCCGCCTACATCCCCCTGTTCTTCAAGCACAATATCTTCGGCGTGCGCGCCGGCATTCAGTACACCCCCAGTTGCGATGACCATATTCTGGCTTGGGACTTCACCTTCTAAGCGTACATAAGAACAGTCAATGGGAGGAGGCAGAAGGGGATCTTCCCTTCTGCCTCCCGCCAAAAGGGTGTAAGCCCGTAAATGAGGTGTTACCGTGTTCAAGTATTTCCTGAAGCGGCTGGCGCAAATGCTAGTTACACTTTTCATTGTGTCCGTTCTGGTATTTGTTCTGGCCAACTTTATTGGCGATCCCGTCAATATGCTGGTCTCGCCCAAGGCTCCGCCTGAGGTTCGAGAGCAGGTTCGAGAAGAACTGGGGCTCAACAGACCGATCCTGGAGCAATATGTATCGTTTGTTACCAATGCGGTCAAGGGGGATTTCGGCAAGTCCTATATCTATAAGGTGGACGTGCTCTCTCTGATTGCCCAGCGGGTACCTGCTACGCTGGAGCTGGTTTTTGTATCAGTCGTGCTGGCGCTGGTTATCTCTATCCCGCTGGGCGTATATGCGGGCGCTTTTCCCAAACGAAAATCCAGCACATTGGTGATGGGAGGCTCCATTCTGGGCATTTCCCTGCCATCCTTCTTCATTGGCATCATGCTGATCTACATCTTCTCTCTGAAGCTGCACTGGTTCCCCTCCTCGGGACGGGGCGCGACCGCGCCGTTTCTGGGGATGAATTTCAGCCTGTTTACGCCCGGTGGACTTAAGTACATCATCCTGCCGGCCTTTACGCTGTCTGTGACCAACATCGCGTCTCTGGTGCGCCTTACCCGCGCCGGTGTAATGGAGAATATGCGGCAGGATTATATCAAATTTGCCCGAGCCAAAGGTGTGTCTACCCGGAAGGTCCTCTTTGGACACGCCCTGAAAAATGCCTTGATCCCGGTTATTACGGTGTTCGGTATGGAAATCGGTTCCCTTATCGCCTTTACGACGGTGACGGAGACCATCTTCTCCTGGCCGGGACTCGGCAAGCTTCTCATCGACTCCATTAACTCGGTGGATCGGCCGGTCATTGTGGCCTATCTGATCCTGACTACGGTGTTGTTTGTGTTTATCAATTTTGTGGTCGACCTTCTGTATACAGTCATCGACCCGAGAATCCAATTCAGGTGATGCGCTATGGATGAAATGAAAAAAAGGGGCGCGACCCCCAACAAGAGCTTGTTCCGGCGCATTGCTGAGTCTGAGTTCTTTCATAATTACAAGCGCAGTCCGTCCGCTATCGTCGGTACGGTGATCGTGGTACTGGTACTGTTCATTGCCCTTTTCGGGCCGTTGTTTGCTCCGCAGAACCCCTATGATGTAGCCTCTCTTTCCCTCACGGATTCCTACAAACCGCCTGCATGGGAGGCGGGAGGTGACGCCCGGTTTATTTTCGGTACCGACAGTCAGGGACGGGATATTTTCAGCTCTCTTATTTACGGAAGCCGTATCTCCCTCTTTATCGGCGTTGTAGGTACGCTGCTGGCCTGCGCCGTAGGTATCACGCTGGGACTGATTTCGGGCTATTTTGGCGGGAGAGTAGACGCTGTCATCATGCGTTTGGCAGATATCCTGCTCTCTTTTCCCGATATCCTCGTGGCCCTCTTCATCATGACCATGTTTGGACGGGGTGTAAGCAAGCTGCTGGTCGTATTTACGATCATCGGATGTGTCACATACGTCCGTACCGTCCGCGCCGAGGTGCTGACGGTGAAGCAGATGGAATATGTAGATGCGGCCAGAGTCATCGGTATCCCCAATATCCTGATCATCGCCAAGCATGTGCTGCCCAACGTAATGACAACCGTCATCGTTATTTCCACGATGAAGGTGGGCGGCCTTATTCTGGCGGAAGCCACGCTGAGCTTTCTGGGCGCAGGCGTTCCGGTCACGGAACCCTCTCTGGGCATGCTGGTCAAGAACGGCTTCGACGTGCTGTTCAGCGGATACTGGTGGATCGCGGTGATGCCGGGTCTCTACATCATGCTGATCGTGTTTGGAATCAATCTTTTGGGAGATTTCCTGCGCGATGAGTTCAATCCTAAGCTGAAGTAAGGGGGGAGCGAGATGAGCGAAACACTGCTGCAGGTGGAAAACCTGCGAACCTATTTCCACACTTTCCGCGGTGTAGTCAAGGCGGTGGACGGCATTAGCTTTTCCCTGGATGAGGGACAGGTGCTGGGCATCGTGGGCGAGTCGGGCAGCGGCAAATCCGTTAGCAGCTTTTCCATTCTGAAATTGATCGAGCCGCCCGGTGTGGTGGAATCGGAGAAAATTCTTTTCCAAGGCGAGGACATCAGCAAAAAGAGCGAACGGGAAATGATGAAAATCAGAGGCAAGGCGATCTCCATGGTGTTCCAGGATCCGATGACCTCCCTAAATCCGCTCTATACCATTGAGAAACAGATTACCGAGATGCTGGACCTCCACCAGAAGCAGATGACCAAGCAGGAAAAGCATGCGCGCTGTGTGGAATTGCTGCATATGGTGGGTATCCCCAATCCTGAGGATCGGCTGAAATCCTACCCCCATCAGTTTTCTGGCGGTATGCGGCAGCGGGTCATCATTGCGATCGCTCTGGCTGCCAATCCGAAGCTCATCATCGCCGATGAGCCTACCACCGCCCTGGATGTGACCATACAGGCGCAGATCCTCAAGCTCATGGATAAGTTGGTGAAGGAGCAGGGCGCTTCTCTCATTCTGATCACCCATGACTTGGCGGTGGTTTCCCAGATGGCGGATCGTATCATCGTGATGTACTGCGGCAAAATCGTGGAAAGCGGCTCCCGGGATGACGTGATCCACCGTCCCAGCCATCCGTATACTGAGGGACTTCTTAATTCCATCCCCAGAATGGGAGAGGAGCAAAAACGCCTGGAGTCCATTCCGGGTATGGTCCCCAGTATGCTGGATCTGCCCCAAGGATGTTACTTCGCTCCCAGATGCAAATACTGCCAGGATATTTGCCGTACCGTGACGCCTGAAAACCATGAGGTGAGTCCGGGGCATTGTGCGGCTTGCCACTTTCCGCTGACAGGAGGCGAGAGCCATGAGTAAGATTCTTCAGGTGGAGAATTTGGTGCAGGAGTTCAATCTAACCAAGGATTTTCTGGATAAGGTAAAATTCAAAAACGGCCATTTTTCACTGGAAAATCGGGTGGTCCATGCGGTCAACAATGTCAGCTTTGATGTGGAGCAGGGCGAGGTGTTCAGCCTGGTGGGAGAGTCCGGATGTGGAAAGTCTACCACGGCCCGCACCATCATCAAGCTGATCGAGCCAAAGTCCGGCAAGATCATATTCGACGGACGCGACATCACCCGGCTCAAGCCGCAGGAGATGCGCCCCATCCGTCGGGAGATGCAGATGATCTTTCAGGATCCCTATGCCTCCCTGAATCCCCGGCAGAAGATCATGGAGATCCTCACAGATCCGATGCTGTTCCACAAGCTGTGCAGCAGCAAGGCGGAGGCGCAGGAGAAGGCGATCCATCTGTTGGAGCGTGTTGGACTCAGCTCTGAGCAAGCCAACCGGTATCCGCATCAGTTTTCCGGCGGTCAGCGTCAGCGCATCGGCATAGCCCGGGCGTTGGCGGTCGAGCCTAAATTTATCATAGCGGATGAGCCGGTATCTGCTTTGGATGTGTCCATTCAGGCTCAGATCCTGAACATTCTTATGGATCTGAAGGATGAATTTCATTTCTCCTATCTGTTCATCGCACACGATCTGAGCGTGGTCAAGCACATCAGCGACAGTTTGGGTGTCATGTATCTGGGAACTATTGTGGAACGGGCCCCGAAGCGGCTGCTGTTCTCCAACCCGGTACACCCCTATACCAAGGCGCTTTTTTCCTCTGCACCGACGATTGATGAGGGCAGTATTGCCGAATCTCAGGAGTTGCGTGGAGAGATTCCCAGCCCGATCCATCTGCCCTCCGGCTGTCCCTTCCATGACCGCTGTCCTATGGCTTGCCCGGACTGCGCACGGGAGGTCCCGGAACTCAAAGAGGTAGAGCCCGGACACTTCGCAGCCTGTCATCTGCTGTAAAAAAGGGGATTTAGCGCGGGTGGATCACCTCGCACATCCCTGCGGGGGCGGCTATGCCGCCCCCGCTTTTTGATTAACTATCATGGAATAGACCATAAGGAGGAAGGAAAAATGGAACTGCAACTTGTGAAAAAGTATGACGCCAGAGCATGGGACGGTGTGGTGGTCCCGCTGGGAGAAGGCAACCTGAACAGCTATCAGGGCCCTTGGGAGCAGGAGCTTGCCGCAGTTCGTGCCTCGGGACGGTTTGAAGGGAAAACCGGTGAGATTTTCCGCTTTTCTGTTCTTTCAGAGGGCGTGCTGACCCAAATTTTCCTGCTGGGTCTGGGGAAAGACTGGAGCCTGGAGCAGGTGCTGGAGAGCTGTGCCAAGGTGTATCGTCAGTGTCAGGAGCTGGATCTGCGTGCGGTGTGTACCGATCTGCGGGGCGTGTGCCCGCAGTTCACGCCGGCGCTCTTCCAAAAGGCGGCAGAGGCTGCCGCTCTTACCGGCTACCGTTTTGACAAGTACAAGACGACCCCTGCGGCGCCGGGGATCGAAACGGCTGCGTTTCTCTGCGAGACGCCGGAGCGCTACGAGGCCGCCTTGGTGGAGGCGGAGGTATCTGCTGAGGCCACCTGCATCGCACGGGATCTGATCAATGAGCCCCCCACGGTGCTTACCCCCGCCAAGCTGGCGCAGGCGGCACAGGAGCTTTTTAAGGAGACGCCTGTGAAGGTGACCGTTTACGGCAGAGATGAGGTAGAGCGCATCGGACTCACCGCTTTTCTGGAGGTCGGAAAGGGCTCGATTCACGAGCCTAAGCTCATTGTCATGGAATATACCGGCGCGCAGGACGTGGAGAGCCGCTTGGGGCTGATCGGCAAGGGCCTTACCTACGACAGCGGCGGATACTCCCTCCAGTCGTCTGAGTTTATGGAAACCATGCAGCATGATATGAGCGGCGCGGCCGCTGTGATGGCCGCCCTGTGGGCGACGCAGAAGCGGGGCCTTCGGATCAATATTACCGGCGTGGTGGCGGCTTGCGAGAATAAGCTCTCCGCCACGGCCTATGTGCCGGGCGATGTGATCCGCTCCATGTCCGGGCGGTATATTGAGGTGAACAACACCGATGCCGAGGGCCGCATCACTCTGGCCGACGCCGTGACGTATACCAAGCAGTGCTGCGGCGTGGATCGCATCGTGGATATTGCCACACTCACCGACGGTATCCAGACGGCGCTGGGAAATCGCCGCTGCGGAGCCTTTACCAATAACCGGGCCCTGACCGCGCAGGTGGAGAAGGGCGCTGCCGCCGCCTGCGAGCGGATGTGGGAGCTGCCCTGTGACGAGAATCTCCGCCGGGTGCTGGACTCCCGTGTAGCCCATCTGAAAAACAGTGCGATGGGCTCCAGCGTGGGTGGATATGCCACGGTGGGCGCCATGTTCGTGAAGGAGTTTGTCGAGGAGACGCCTTGGATCCACTTGGATATCGGCGGTACCGCTTGGACCACCGAATGTGAGGGGATCTATACAAAGGGCGGTATTGGATTTGGCACGCGGATGCTTTATGAGACGTTCAAGGTAATGGAGAAGGAGGGGACTCAGGTATGAAGAAGCTGGCATTGACGGATTTTGCCAAGTATCGGTATCCTTCTGCACTGGAGCTGTCTCCGGACAGCAGATATCTGACCTTTGCACTCAAGGATGTCGACAGGGAAGGAGACGGCTACCGGTGGAATCTGTGGCTGTATGATCTGGAGCGCAGAGAGAGCCGGCAGATCACCCGAGGAGACGACCAGCGGAAGGCTGTTTGGGAGGATAACACCCATATTCTCTATAAAACCACGGAGCCGGACGAAGCGCTGCGGGCGCGGGGCTTCGAGGAAGAGTGGACGGTGTATCACCGCCTGAATGTATGTACAGGTGAAGATCGCGAGGCGTTCCGTCTCCCCATGTCCGTATCCGGGCTTTGGAAAATGGACGAGGGCCGTTATGTTTTCACGGGCGAGACCCATTTGGACCGGCCGAATCTTCTGGAGCTGACGGGAGAGGCGCTGGAGAAGGAGCTCGTTCGCCGTCAGCAGACCAGGGGCTATAAGGTTTTGACGGAGCTGCCCCTGTGCGAAAACGGGGTCGGGATGTTTAATCAGACCAGAAACACGCTGTTTCTCTATCTGGAGGCTGCCGGAGAATATCGCCGGATCACGCCGGAGGACTATGATGTGAATCATGTGAATGTCCGCCCCGGTCAGGTGCTCTTCACTGCGTTTCCCTTCCGGGATGTAAAGCCGGTCACCGAGGGAATGTATCGCTGGGATGCGGAGCGGAACGAGACGGAGACGCTGATCACGCCCGACAAATACAGCATCGACTATGTGGGGCATTTGGGCCGGAAGGCGCTCTGCCTGGGACTGGTCATGCGGGACTACGGCGTGTACGAGCACCCCACATTCTTTGTGGTGGACGAAAAGGGCGAGGAAAATCTGGGCCGCTATGACCGCCGGGTCAACTCCGAGGTGGTCACCGACTGCTTCTCCGGCGCCGTCACAGGACAGAGAATGGTGGGTGAGACGCTGTATTTCCTCAACACGGACGGCGTGGGTTCTGGCTTGTGTATGTGGACGCGGGAGACCGGTGTGCAGACGCTCTTCGGCGGCGACGACTACCTTATTGATTTCGATACCAAGGACGGAAAGAGGTTTCTCTTCTCTGCGGCTGTGGGTCTGAAGCTCCCGGAGGTGTACCTTTGGGATGGCGGCCAACTGGAGCAGCTGACGGATTTCAACGGGTCTGCACTGGAGGGCGTGACCATTTCCGTACCAGAGCGGCTTACCTTTACCAATACCGACGGCGTGGATATCGACGGCTTCGTGATGAAGCCGGTGGGATACGAGCCGGGCAAACGATATCCGGGCATCCTTCATATTCACGGCGGGCCGAAGATGGTATTTGGCCCGGGCTTCCACCATGAGATGCAGCTTTGGGCGGCCTCCGGCTTTTTCGTATGCTACTGCAACCCCAGAGGAAGCTGCGGCAAGGGAAATGCCTTTGCCGATCTTCAGGGTAAGTACGGAGAGGTGGACTTCCGGGATCTGATGGAGTTCACGGATGAGGTTCTGCGGAGGTATCCCGAAATAGACGCAGATCGGATGGGCGTTGCCGGCGGTTCCTATGGCGGCTTTATGACCAACTGGGTCATTGGTCACACGGATCGTTTCCGCTGTGCCGTGTCCCAGCGGAGCATTGCCAACTATGTGGGGGATTATCTCCTCTCGGATATCGGCTACTATTATGTGCCTGACCAGCAGCTTGGCACCATTTGGGAGCATCCGGAGCGTTTGTGGAAGGCGTCGCCCCTTACCTATGCCGACCGTGTTAAGACGCCCACACTCTTTATTCACGCAGATAAGGATTACCGCTGTACGCTGGCCAACGGTCTGGAAATGTTCGCAGCGCTCAAGCTCCATGGTGTGGAGAGCAAGCTGTGCATGTTCTACGGTGAGGACCACGGCCTGAGCCGAGAGGGAAAGCCCTCCAACCGCATCAGCCGACTCAGCGAGATCCTGCGCTGGATGGATGAGCACCTGAAGGAAGAATAAGGGAGCGCCAACCGGCGGGTTCTGGCAGAGTATGTGCCGGAGCATTTGCCGCGCTTAAAGCTGCATCCCTTGGGGCACCCTCCGTAAGGAAGGTGCCCCAAGGTGGCTCTTGTATCTCAAT
>UQUC01000047.1 GCA_900544105.1 uncultured Oscillibacter sp.
ATAAAGCCCTTATAGGGCTTACTCAAGCCTCCGGCTTAGCCGGAGGTTTTGACTTTATCGCCGCAAGTGGAGATTTTTGTTACCTATACGCGATTTGAAGTCGGCGTTTGTCAAAGAGGATTCTTTTGATACTTTACAGGATTTCCGTTTCCGTCATAAAAATGGATAACGCCAGCATTTGCGGGTAAGACGATCGCAAACGGCTGATCGTTGTTAAGATCGATGATTTGAACTGTGTTGCCATCATCGATTTCCAACCGCGCCGCCTTCGGTTGATTTATAGAGATGAAGGCCCGCTCGTTATACCCATCGACCGTGAATTCCGCGATTCCCCTTTCAACTCCGGAAAGACTTCCGCCGCCGCGAAAGAAATATCCGAAGGAAAGACCGGGACGATTTACGTAGACAGAAAAAGTATGATCGCTCCGATCTTGGGGATAGGAGATATAGGCTGCCATCGTATCGGAAACATCTCCCTCAACGATCCAATCCTCTGGAATCTTCTGTAAATTGCGAATATCTGATTCCAGATTGGCAGCAGATGTGCCAATATCGTCATCCATATAAAGAAACCCAAGAAGCAGAACGCAAACAAGAAGAATCCGCAGGATCATTTTGGGAAAAGGCTTCTTCATAAACATCTTCCTCCTAAAATTCCAATTCTGCTGGGTGAATCACATAAAAGCGGCCTGATTGTCGCTTCAAACAACCGCCCCGGCTTACCCGTTCAAAATCCCCATGAATTCCTCGCCGGTGATGATTTCCTTTTCGTAGAGGAAGTTGGCCAGCTCATCCAGCTTCGCCCGGTTTTCCCGGAGAATATCCAGCGCCTTCTGGTGCTCCCGCTTCACCAGCGCCACTACCTGCTGGTCGATCTTGGCCTGGGTCTCGGCAGAGCAGGCCAGAGAGGCGTCACCGCCCAGATATTGATTGGTAATGGTCTCCAGCGCCACCATGTCGAAATCATCGCTCATGCCGTACCGGGTGATCATGGCACGGGCCAGTTTGGTGGCCTGCTCAATATCATTGGAGGCACCGGTGGTGACGGAGCCGAAGGCTACTTCCTCCGCCGCCCGGCCGCCGGTGAAGGTGGCGATCTTGTTCTCAATCTCTTCTTTGCTCATCAGGACGTGGTTGCCCTCATCCACCTGCATGGTGTAGCCCAGTGCGCCGGAGGTCCGGGGAACAATGGTGATCTTCTGCACCGGTGCGGAATTGGTCTGCTTCGCCGCCACCAGCGCATGGCCGATCTCGTGATAAGCCACAATGCGCTTTTCGTGGTCCGTCATAATGGCATTCTTCTTCTGATAACCGGCGATGACCACCTCAATGCTCTCCTCCAGATCCGCTTGGGTGGCGAATTTCCGCCCGTCCCGGACGGCCCGCAGAGCGGCCTCGTTCACAATGTTGGCAAGCTCTGCGCCGGATGCGCCGGAGGCCATGCGAGCGACCTTGTTGAAATCAACATCCTCAGCCACCTTGATCTTCTTGGCGTGGACCTTCAGAATTTCCTCCCGGCCCTTCAGGTCCGGCAGCTCCACCGGCACCCGACGGTCGAACCGTCCGGGACGGGTCAGGGCGGGGTCCAGAGACTCCGGACGGTTAGTGGCTGCCAGAATGATGACGCCGGTATTGCCCTCGAAGCCATCCATCTCCGTCAGGAGCTGGTTCAGGGTCTGTTCCCGTTCGTCATTGCCGCCGATCTGACCGTCACGCTTTTTGCCGATGGCGTCGATCTCGTCGATAAATACGATGCAGGGGGCCTTCTCCTTGGCCTGCTTGAAAAGGTCACGGACCTTGGAAGCGCCCATGCCCACGAACATCTCTACGAATTCGGAGCCGGACATGGAGAAGAAGGGCACGTTGGCTTCACCGGCCACGGCCTTAGCCAGCATGGTCTTGCCGGTACCCGGAGGGCCAACCAGCAGGACGCCCTTGGGCATGGAGGCGCCGATCTCCTGATACTTACTGGGGTCATGGAGATAATTGACGATCTCCGTCAGATTCTCCTTGGCCTCGTCCTCACCGGCCACGTCGTCAAAGCGGATCCCCTCAGCGGACTTCACATACACCTTGGCATTGGACTTGCCCATATTGAACATCATGGAATTGCCGCCGCCCATTTTCTGCATCAGCTTCCGGGACATGAACTGCCCCAGGGCGATGAAGATCAAAATGGGAGCCACCCAGCTCAGAATATTCATGAGCAGGGAAGTCTGCTCGATCTCCTCACCGCTGGTAGAAACACCGGCGTCCAGCAGTCGTTGGACAAGCTGGCTATCCGTGGAGATCATAGCGGTCTTGTAGATGGTTTTTTCATCCTTGCTGGTGAACAGGATCCGGTTGTCGGCCTCCTGGATCTCCGCCCGACCGATCTCGCCCTTTTCTGTCATCGACACAAAGGTGTTGTAGTCCACCTCCTGAATCTGATACTGGGACAGCCAGGGCATGGCGATGAAGTTGAACAGCATCACCAGCAGCATGGCCATCATGTAGTAGAAGATCAGAGGCTTTTTCGGGGAATGGACCTCATTCATGGATCGTTCCTTCTTTCTCTTGGAGCGGAAACCGGCAGAAATTCCGCTTCTGAATTGGTATGTATTCTATGGATAACAGCAATTTTAGCACCGTGTGGAAGGACTGTCCAGAAAACAATTTGTGAACGAAAAACGGCTGATTTCATACTTGAGACGAGGTTGATCGGAATTTTTGCTGCCTTTTTCAGATAAGCTCCGGGAAATGTTGGATTCCCCCGGACACCGGATGTCATATTTGGCCGATCTTTTGCAAAAAGGTGACAAAAAAACGCTGACAAGCTGGGAAATGTTACCGTTTTGATGTAGATTTACGGCAGATCCTGTGGCATACTAAGAAAAATGAAAGGAGAGAGACGCTGTGGATACGAAGATGGATCTGCGCCCGCCCATCCGACGCGGCTGGCTGCGCCTGCGGCTGGGAAAGGCGTATTACACCGGGAAGCGCTATCTGTTGTGGTGCTCGCCCAAGTACCGTTGGGCAAAGACCCGGAAGGAAGAGCGGCTCCCCTGTGTCCAGTTCTCCCACGCCACGCCGCTTATGCGCCACCTTCGGGGAGAGGAAATGGTCTGGCAGGAGAATAAGGTGACAAATCTGAAGCTGGCCGTAAAGCGGCTGGACGGGCTGATCCTGTATCCCGGCGAGACCTTCAGCTACTGGAAACGCATCGGAAAGCCCACCGCCCGGAAGGGCTACAAGGAGGGCATGGTGCTGTTTCTGGGACAGATCGGCGGGGATATTGGCGGCGGGCTGTGCCAGCTGTCCAATCTGATTTTCTGGATGACCCTCCACACGCCCCTGACGGTGACGGAGCGCTACCGCCACTCCCATGATGTGTTCCCGGACGCCAACCGTACCCAGCCTTTCGGCAGCGGGGCCACCTGCGCCTATCCGCACCGGGATCTCATGATCCGCAATGACACGGATCGGCCGTATCAGCTGTGCCTGCGGGTGGGGGAGACCCATTTGGAGGGGGTGTGGCGCTCGACAGAGCCGCCGGCGCTGCAATTCCGGGTCATAGAAAAGGACGCCCGGATCGATCAGGCGTCCTGGGGCGGCTATATCCGGCACAACCAGCTTTGGCGGGAGGTGTATGGCCTGTCCGGTGCGCTTTTGGAGGAGCAGTACCTCTGCGCCAACGATGCCATTATGATGTACAGCCCCCTGCTGTCAGCCGCGCCTGCGGATGGCGAATGATACGAAGGAGACAGCAATGCACTATCAGAATGTCCGGGCGGCGAAATTCATCGACCGCCCCAACCGTTTTATCGCCCATGTGGAACTGGACGGCAACGTGGAGACCGTCCATGTGAAGAATACGGGCCGGTGCCGGGAACTGCTGGTGCCGGGCTGCACAGTCTATCTGGAAAAGGGAACGAATCCCAACCGAAAAACCGCATACGATCTGATTGCGGTGGAAAAGGGTAGCATTCTTATCAATATGGACGCGCAGGCTCCCAATAAGGTGTTTGCGGAGTGGGCGGCGGCCGGAGGTTTCCTGCCGGACGTCACCGCCATCCACCCGGAGTATGTTTACGGCTCGTCCCGGCTGGACTTTTGCATAGAGACGGAGGGACGGCTTCATCTGGTGGAGGTGAAGGGCGTCACACTGGAGGAAAACGGAAACGCCCTGTTCCCGGATGCCCCCACGGAGCGGGGCGTCAAGCACATCCGGGAGCTGCAACGGGCGGCGGAGACCGGCCTTGACGCGGTCCTGTTCTTTGTGGTACAAATAGAAGATATTCACAGCGTCGCACCCAATGACGCAACCCATCCCGCCTTTGGAGAAGCCTTACGGGAGGCGGCGGCCCACGGGGTCCGGGTGCTGGCGTATGACTGCGATGTGACACCGGACAGTCTTAAAATTCGCAGAGAAGTTCCGGTGATCCTGTAGGAGGCTTAATCAATATGGGATTTCTTGAGCTGTTTCTCATCGGCGTAGGGTTGTCGATGGATGCCTTTGCCGTAGCGATCTGTCAGGGGTTGTCCATGACGAAGATCAAATGGGGCCATGCCCTGACGGTGGGATTGTATTTCGGCGGCTTTCAGGCATTGATGCCCCTTCTGGGGTGGGTACTTGGTTCTCAACTTTCGGGTTATATCCAGCAGTATGACCACTGGGTCGCCTTTATTCTGCTGCTGCTTATCGGCGGCAACATGATCCGGGAGGCCCTCTCCGGCGAGGAGGATGAGGCGGAGGACACTGCTACTGGTGGAGGACCGGACCATAAAAAGCTTTTTCTCATGGCCATTGCCACCAGCATCGACGCACTGGCGGTAGGCGTGACCTTCGCCTTTCTGGAAACGCCGATCCTCTCGGCTGTCAGCTTGATCGGCGTGACGACCTTCTGCATCTCCGTGGCCGGCGTGGTGGTGGGGTGCTGGTTCGGCGCCCGGTACAAGCAGCGGGCGGAGATCACTGGCGGTGTGATCCTGGTACTGTTGGGTACCAAGATCCTGCTGGAGCATTTGGGACTGCTGTCATTTTGATGAAGTGTGTCGCGTCCCGGCGGTTTCCGCGCTGAAACTGTAAGGGGACACGGAATGAAGCTGATAGATAGAACGGAGGACATACTATGTCGGAACCATACAGCATTTCACTTTTAAATGATTCCTTCCCGCCGCTGATCGACGGCGTGGCCAATACTGTTGTAAACTACGCCCAGGAGCTGACAAAGCTGGGAGACCGGGCCATCGTGGTGACGCCGGAGCACCCGGACGCCGACGACAGTCGCTTTCCCTTCCCGGTGGCCCGCTATCCCAGCGTGGACACACGGCGGCTGTTCGGCTACCTAGCGGGCTATCCCTTTTCCCCGGAGACCCTGCGGCAGCTGAAGGAGCAAAAAGTGGACCTGCTCCACAGCCATTGCCCTGTGATGTCCACGATTTTGGCCCGGTCCATCCGGGACGTGGTGGACGCGCCGCTGGTGTTTACATACCACACGAAATTTGATGTGGACGTAGCCAAGCTCCTCCGGGGGCGGCTGCTGCAGGAGAGCGCGCTGTATGTACTGGCCTCCAATATCTCCGCCTGCGACGAGGTGTGGGTGGTGAGCTACGGCGCGGGGGAAAACCTCCGGTCCATCGGCTATCAGGGGGACTATCATGTGATGGAAAACGGCGTGGATATGCCCCGGGGCCGGGTCAGCGAGGAGGCGATCGCCGCCGCCACAACGGACTACGATCTGCCGGAGGGCGTGCCTGTGTTCCTCTTCGTGGGCCGCATGATGTGGTACAAGGGCCTGCGGATCATTCTGGACGCGCTGAAGCTGCTTCAGGCCGGGGGTCAGGATTTCCGTATGGTGTTCATCGGCAGCGGCGCTGACGCGGCGGAGGTCCAGGAGTATGCAAAACCGTTGGGCAGCAAGTGCATCTTTACCGGGGCCATCTCCCAACGGGAGACGCTGCGGGCCTGGTATTGCCGGGCAGATCTGTTCCTGTTCCCCTCCAGCTACGATACCAACGGTCTGGTAGTCCGGGAGGCGGCGGCCTGCGATCTTGCGGCGGTGCTGATCGACGGCAGCTGCGCGGCGGAGGGCGTGACCGATGGGGTGGACGGCTTCCTCATTGATGAAAACGCCGGATCCATGGCCGCGAAATTACTGGAGATCTGCAAGTACCCGGAATGTATGGCACAGGTGGGCCGTCAGGCCGGGGAGCGGCTGTATCTCTCCTGGGGCGATGCGGTAAAGCGGGCCAGAGAGCGCTATGGCATTGTGATGGAGAACTACCGCATGGGCCGATATGACGATCACCACAGGCCCATGGACGGTGTTTTGAATGCTCAGGGCAGCATGATGGACGCGCTGGCAAAGCTCCGGGATCTGGGCGACGGTCTGGCAGAGCGGTACCGCGAGGGCTGGGATGAGCACAGAGAGGGGCTTCAGGAGCGCCGGAATGAGTTCCGGGAGGAATTTCAGGAGCGCTTGGAAGAACACAGAGAAGGCCGGCGGGCCTTCCGCACGGAGCTGAAGCAGAAGGGCGAAGCCCTCTGGCAGAAGCTGGACCGGTATCTGTAAGAACCTATAAAATTGCTGACAAACGGGATGCGGTGTGCTATACTGTGCACGGTATCCCGTTTGTTTGGATTTTCCGGCAAATGGCAGGAAACCTCATAAAACTTCATGGATGGGCAGCGCACTACAAAATGCACAAATGCCAGTGCATGAAGTTTTCGCGCAGCGTTTCCAGTTGCCCCGCAGGGGCGAGGAAATGGCACATTTCTTATTTTGTGATGCTTTTGCATGGCAAAAAGGGAGCGAATTATGGAAAAACGAACGAAACGATGGGGTGACCGGCCGGATGCCTGCTGGATCCGGGATCTGGACGGACTTCACGCCATCATGCCCCATCTGATGAATAAGCGCACAGATGCCGAGGTCTACGTCAATATGGAATTTGACGTGACGGAGGCCCTGCGCTATATCGAGGAAAAGAACCGGGGAGAGGACGAATACAAGACCACCCTATTCCACTGTATCCTCATGGCCATTGCCAAAACCGTGTATCTGCGGCCGGATTTGAACCGCTACATTTCCGGGCGGCGGTATTACCAGCGCCATGAGATCACCCTTGGCTTTGTGGCGAAAAAGCGGTTTGAGGACCACAGTGAGGAAAAACTGGTGGTGGCCACAGCCCCGGAGGACTGGACCCTGACCGCTGTGACCCGTCAGGTGGTGGGGAAGGTCCACAAGGCCCGAACGGAGAAGAGCGGCGGTGCCAACGGTGCCATGGATATCCTGAAGATCATGCCCCGCTGGTTCCTGATGCTTTTTTTCTGGGGGCTGAAAACCCTGGATTTCTATGGGAAGGTGCCTGCTGTGCTGAAGGAGGATGACCCCAACTTTGCCAGCGTGTTCCTCACCAACCTGGGCAGTATCCAATGCCCCAGCGTGTACCACCATTTGAACAATTACGGCACCAATTCCATCATGATCGCCATTGGCACCGTGCACAAGGCGGAGAAAATCGCCGCCGATGGCACTCGTCAGGTGCGGGACGTGGTGGAACTGGGGATCACCTTGGACGAGCGGGTGGCGGACGGCTTCTATTTCGGCCGTTCCCTGAAAGTCGTGCAGCACCTGATGAGCCACCCGGAGCTGCTGGACAGACCCTTGAAGGAGGCCATCGACCTTGACTGCTGAACAGACAAAAATCGCAGAGGAATCCCATGTGAAAGCGCCGTGGCTGAATGTTTACGGCGTGGTGCCGCCCCATCTGGATTACCCGGACTGCACCATGTACGAGGCTGTGGAGCGCTGTGCGGAGACCTATCCCAACCAAACCGCCTATGTGTTCATGGGCCGGAAAACCACCTACCGCGCCATGGCAGCGGAAATTGACCTCTGCGCCCGGGCGCTGAAGGCAACCGGTGTCCGTCCCGGCGACCGGATCACTATGGCTATGCCCAACTGCCCCCAGGCGGTGATCATGTTCTACGCTATCAATCTGGTGGGGGCCACGGCCAATATGATCCATCCCCTCTCCAGCGAGAAGGAGATCGAGTTTTACTTAAAGGAATCCGGTTCCATCTTCGCGGTGACGCTGGATCAGTTTTACCATAAATTTGAAGCCATCCGTCAGAATGTGACGCTGGACAACATCATTCTGGCTTCCATTCCGGACGCTCTTTCCAAGCCGGTCCGGGTGGGCTATATGCTCACCGAGGGCCGCAAGCAGGCCAAAATTCCCAAGGATGCGCCGGTGCTGCGCTGGAACGAGTTCCTGCGCCGGGGCCGCGGTTACCATTGGACATACCGGGCAGAGCGGAAGGCGGGAGATGAGGCGGTGATCCTCTATTCCGGCGGCACCACCGGCGTCACCAAGGGCATCCAGCTTACGAATCTGAACTTCAACGCCCTGGGAAAACAGATCATCGCCACCAATCCCATGTTCCGCCCCGGTGACAAAATGCTGGCTGTGATGCCCATGTTCCATGGCTTCGGCCTGGGCGTGTCCATCCACTCTATGCTGGTCAGCGGCGGCTGCTGTATTCTGGTGCCCCGGTTCACCCCGGACAGCTACGCAAAGCTGCTGTTGAAATACCGGTGCAACCTGATCGCCGGCGTCCCCACGCTGTACGAGGCACTGCTGCGGCTGCCCAAAATGAAAAACGCGGACCTCAGCTGCTTGAAGGGCGTTTATTCCGGAGGTGACAGCCTGTCCGTAGAGCTGAAAAAGCGGTTCGACCAGTTCCTCTTTGACCACCATGCCACCATTCAGGTGCGGGAGGGCTACGGCCTGACGGAGTGCGTCACCGCCTCCTGCCTGACGCCGTACCACATCTCACGGGAAGGCTCCATCGGCATCCCCTTCCCGGACACCTACTATAAGATCGTGGAGCACGGGACACAAAAGGAGGTTCCCTACGGCACCGAGGGAGAGATCTGCCTGTCCGGTCCTACGGTGATGATGGGTTATCTCCACCACCCGGAGGAAACGGCGCAGACTCTCCAGACCCATGAGGACGGTCTTGCCTGGGTCCACACCGGTGACCTTGGCTATATGGACCCGGACGGCTTTGTGTACTTCCGGCAGCGGCTCAAGCGCATGATCGTCACCAGCGGCTACAATGTGTATCCCTCTCAGATGGAGAACATCTTCGATGCCCATGAGCTGGTGCAGATGAGCTGCGTCATCGGCGTGCCGGATAAGCTGAAAATGCAGAAGGTAAAGGCGTTCGTCATGCTGAAGCCCGGTGTGCCCGCTAACGAGGAGACCAAGGCCGTACTGATGGCCTATATCCGCAAAAACGTAGCTAAATACGCCCTGCCCTATGACATCGAATTTCGGGCGGAACTGCCCAAAACGCTGGTGGGCAAGGTAGCCTACCGGGTTCTGGAGGAGGAAGAGGAGGCCAAGCTGACCGCCGCGGCTTCTCAGGAGACCAACATGTAAGCGAATAGGAAAAATTGCTTTGCACGGCCCCCGTCTATCAGACGGGGGCCGTTGCGATCCTCTTGCTACGCTTGTCGTTTGTTGAAAAAGCTGGAATCAACTGGAAAAAGCAATGTAAGATCAATAGATGTGCACAAAAACCGGCGGGAGAAAAAATTGCCCTCTGTCCAAATTTATACTGGACATTTGCCGGTGTACCCTCTATAATCAGAAATCGGAAATAAGAAAGGGGGCGGGAATATGACCGCAGAAAAGATGCTCTGGGAATACGCGGGAGATATTCTGACTTCCCCCACCATGGCCCGTGAACGCACCATTCCCCAGCACGGCAGCACCACCTGCTACGATCATTCCGTGGCGGTGACACTTTGCAGCATCCGTCTGGCTCAGAAATGGGGCTGGGACGTGGATTGGCGGAGCCTGGTGCGGGGCGCACTGCTCCATGACTATTTTCTCTACAACTGGCGGGAGCACAATCGGGATCACAAGCTCCACGGGTTCTATCACGCTCGCAAGGCCATGGAGAACGCCCAGCGGGATTTCGGATTGAATCCCCTGGAAGCTAATATCATCCACCGGCATATGTTTCCCCTGAACCCCACACCGCCCAAATACAAGGAGAGCGTTGTGGTGACCTGCGCGGACAAGATCTGCGCCACCCGGGAGGTCTGGGAGTGCGTGCGGAACGCCTCGACCCGGCGCTTCCGTGCCTTGATGGGAACGAAGTAAACACCGCGTCAACAAATGAAAAATACCCCCGCTTGTGAGACAAGGTCCTGTCTCACAAGCGGGGGTTTCGTCATGTCTGAAAAGGGAATTACCGGCGGGGACGGTTTTCGGGGCAGCCACCGGCACAGTGCTGGCAGTCTCCGGAACAGCCGCTTCCGCAGCTGCCCCTTTTCCGCCAGTGGCGGATCGCGGCGACGGCGGCAAAGGCCACCAGTGCCAGCAGCAACCAATCCAAAGTGTTCATCACAGAATCCCCACCAGCGTATAGACCACAAAGGCCACGATCCACGCTACGCAGCACTGCATCAGCACTATGCCCACGGTTTTCAGGGTGGAGTTGAACTCCCGGCGGATGGTGGCCACCGCCGCGATGCAGGGAGTATAGAGCAGGGTGAATACCAGAAAGCTGATGGCGGCCCGGCTGACGAACAGGGTGGAGAGGGCGGCGCCGCCCAGCAGGATCTCCAGCGTGCTGACCACAGACTCCTTGGCGATGAAGCCGGAGATCAGGGAGGTGGCACAGCGCCAGTCCGCAAAGCCCAGGGGGGCGAACAGCGGCGCGATCCACTGACCGATGAGGGCCAGCAAACTGTCAGCGCTGTCAGTGACCACGTTCAGCCGGGTATCAAAGCTCTGGAGGAACCAGATGATGATCGTGGCCAGAAAAATCACGGTAAAGGCCCGCTCTAAAAAGTCTCTGGCCTTTTCCCACAGCAGCAGAGCCACGCTTTTAAAGCTGGGAAGGCGGTAGTTGGGAAGCTCCATGACGAAGGGTACGGGCTTGCCCCGGAAGGCCGTCTGATTCATAATGAGGGCCGCCACAATGCCGATCATAATGCCCAGCAGATACAGGGAGATCATCACCAGCGCCTGATACTTGGGGCAGAAGGCGGCGGTGAAGAAGGCGTAAATGGAGATCTTGGCAGAGCAGCTCATATAGGGCGTCAGCAGAATGGTCATTTTCCGGTCCCGGTCAGAGGACACGGTGCGGGTGGCCATGATAGCGGGCACGGAGCAGCCAAAGCCGATCAGCATGGGCACGATGCTGCGGCCGGACAGACCAATTTTTCGTAGAGGCTTGTCCATCACAAAGGCTACACGGGCCATATAGCCGGTGTCTTCCAGAATGGACAGGAAGAAGAACAGGGTCACAATGATGGGAAGGAACACAAGTACGCTGCCTACGCCGGCGAAAATGCCGTCGATAATGAGGCTGTGGACCACCGGATTGATGCCGTAGGCCGTCAGTGCCCGGTCCGCCAGAGCGGTAAGAGCGTCGATCCCCACGTCCATCCAGTCGGATAGCCGCTGGCCAATGACATTGAAGGTCAGGTAGAAGGTCAGCAGCATCACCGCCAAGAAGGTGGGGATGGCGGTGTACCGGCCGGTGAGGATCCGGTCGATCTTCATGGAGCGGGCGTGTTCCCGGCTCTCATGGCACTTTACCACGGAGGTGCTCACCACATGTTCAATAAAGCTGTACCGCATATCCGCTAAGGCGGCGTTGCGGTCCAGGCCGGTCTCCGTCTCCATCTGGACGATGCAGTGCTCCAGCAGTTCCTTTTCGTTTTCATCCAGCTTCAGCTGGTCCGCCAGATCGTCGCCGCCCTCGATGAGCTTGGCGGCGCAGAACCGGGCGGGAACGCCTATGCGGTCAGCGTGGTCCGCGATGAGGTGCACCACGGCGTGAATACAGCGGTGTACGGCGGAATCGTCCGAGCAAAAATCTGTCACCTTGGGCAGGACCTTTCCGCGGGCCACAGTCAACGCCTGATCCACCAGCTCGCTGACGCCCTCGCCCTTGGCCGCCGTGATGGGGATCACGGGGATCCCCAGCGCCTGGCTCATTTTCCGCACGTCGATGGAGCCGCCATTGGCCCGGACCTCGTCCATCATGTTCAGGGCCAGCACCATGGGCACCCGCAGTTCCAAAAGCTGAAGGGTCAGATACAGGTTCCGTTCGATGTTGGTGGCGTCCACGATATTGATGATGCCATCGGGCTTCTGATTGATGATGAAGTCACGGGAAACGATCTCCTCCTGGGTATAGGGCCGCAGGGAATAGATACCCGGCAGGTCCACCACGGAACAGCCCTTTTCATCCCGGATCTCTCCCATTTTCTGATCTACGGTAACGCCGGGGAAGTTGCCCACATGCTGATTGGAGCCGGTGAGGGCGTTGAACAGCGTGGTTTTGCCGCAGTTCTGATTGCCTACCAACGCAAAGACCATCACGTGTCCTCCTTCACTTCAATTTTTTCGGCTTCTTCCACCCGGAGGGTCAGCTCGTAGCCCCGGACCCGGATCTCAATGGGGTCTCCCATGGGGGCGATCTTCTGTAAGGTGACCCGTGTGCGGGGGATCAGTCCCATATCCAGCAGGCGGCAGCGCAGAGGGCCGTCTCCGCCCACAGAGGTAATGGTGCCGGAGGCACCGATCTTTAATTGATCCAATGTCATTTTGGTTTCGCTCCTGTCCAATCGATTTGCCATTCTGATGGTATCATTCTCCATAAGTGCTGTCAATGTGAAGTGTCATAAAAAAATAGCCGATTCTCCCGAAAAAATGAGAACCGTGCCTGTATTGGCCTTCAAACAAACTTCCCTTGACAATTCTGACGGATACATTTAATATAGTAAGCGTTTAGATTTACCCCAGCAGACGGGGAAAAACGCCTGTTTTTTCCGTGCGGTACGGCAAATTTGGAAGCCGGATCCCGTTACCGGCAAATAACCGGATCATACGAACAGAGAATGAGAAAGGAGCTGCCAACCATGGAGATCATCACCAGCAGACAGAATCCGCTGTGCACCCATCTCCGGAAGCTGGCGGCCTCTGCGTCCTACCGCCGCCAGCGGGGAGAATTCCTCTGCGACAGTCCCAAGCTATTGAAGGAAGCGCTGCTGTGGGGGGCGGAGGTCCGTACCGTTGTGGCTACGGCGGGGGTGGACCTGCCGGAGCTGCCTTTGGGTGTGCGGCAGGTGGAGGTCCCGGCGGAGGTGATGAAGTCCCTCTCGCCGATGGAGACCCCTCAGGGGACGCTGTTCACCTGCGCTATCCACACGGAGCCGCTGCCGGAAACGCTGGCGGGCCGCCGCTATGTGGTACTGGACACCTTGCAGGACCCCGGCAACGTAGGAACCGTCCTCCGCACGGCGGACGCCTTCCATGCCGACGGGATGTTTCTGGTGAACGGCTGCGCGGACCTTTATAATCCCAAGACCCTCCGGGCCACCATGGGAGCGGTATTCCGCTGCCCTGTGTGGACGGTAGGGGCGGAGGAGCTGTCCGCTCTGCTGAAAAGGAGCGGCGTCCCCCTTTACGGCGCGGCACTGCGGGAGGATACCCTGGACGCCCGTGCGGTGGATTACAGCCGCTGTGCCATTGCCATCGGCAGCGAGGGCCGGGGGCTGACGGAGGGCGTGTTGGCCCTCTGCGACCAGACGATCAAAATTCCCATGAGCGAGCACTGCGAATCGTTGAACGCGGCGGCGGCAGCCACGGTCCTGCTGTGGGAGGCCGCCCGGAATGACTGAGCAGGGAGGACGCGAGATATGCTGAAATATTGGGTATGGCTGTCGGAGCTGAAGGGCCTTCGGAATCAGACCAAGCTGGCGCTGCTGCGACGTTTCGGCGATGCGGAGAGCATTTTCTACGCCGATCCCGATGAGCTTTTGCTGACGGAGGGCATGGACCCCAGCCAGGCGAAGCTGCTGGCAAACCATGACCTGACCCCGGCAGACAAAATTCTTGCCGACTGTCAGCGATTAGACATTCAGATCTTGACCTTTTCTGACGCCGCCTATCCTGGACGGCTGAAAAACATCTATGATCCACCGGCTTTGCTCTACTACAAAGGTAAGCTGCCCCTGCTGGACGATCTGCTCAGCGTGGCTGTGGTGGGTACCCGCGACTGTACGCCCTATGGTGTTACCTGCGCGGAAAAGCTGGGCTTTGGCCTGACCTCCGGCGGAGCCGTGGTGGTGAGCGGTCTGGCAAAGGGCATCGATGCCGCGGCTACACGGGGCGCTCTCCGGGCCGGCGGCGTGACCATAGGCGTGGCGGGTAACGGCTTGGACGTCCATTATCCCTATGAGAGTCGGCATCTTTATGCGGATGTAGCGGTATCAGGCGTTCTGGTTTCAGAATACCCACCGGGGACGGAGCCGGCGCCGGGGCATTTCCCGGTGCGGAACCGTATTCTTTCCGGTCTGTCCTTAGCAGCTCTGGTGGTGGAAGCGCCGGAACGGAGCGGCGCGCTGATCACCGCTATGACGGCCTTAGAGCAGGGCCGGGATGTATTTGCGGTCCCCGGTCCCATCGACGCGCCTACCAGCGTAGGCTGCAACCGCCTGATCCGGGACGGCGCGGGGCTGGTAACGGATGCGTCCGACATTTTGCGGGAGTATGAGGGCCGCTTCGCCTTGGATCTGAAAGAGGCGCGGGAGGAGCCGGAGACCCTGGGCTATCAGGCCCGGACGGTGCCGGAGCCGAAGCCTGTGGCCCCTGCCCTCCGCCTGTCTCGCAGCGATGTGGAGCTGACGGATGACCAGATCGCCATTTTAAAGGCGCTTTCCGATACGGAGCCGATGCAGGTGGATGACCTCACCGAGCTGGTGGATATCCCCACCCGCCGGGTGCTTTCTGCCCTGACAGTCCTTGAGATCGATCAATATGTGGTCCAGCACGCGGGCAAGCGCTACACCCGCGCCGTGACCCTTACAGAATAAACGCGCTCCTGAGCACGATCAGAATATGAAAACGCGGCTTTTGGACAAAGCCGCCGGAGGTAACTATGGCAAAACAGAGCTTGGTCATCGTGGAGTCTCCCGCGAAGGCCAAAACCATTGGAAAATATCTGGGCAAGGACTATGAGGTAAAGGCCTGCATGGGCCATCTCCGGGACTTGCAGAAAAGCAAACTCAGCGTGGATGTGGACAACGACTTCGAGCCGGTCTACAAGCCCATCAAGGGGAAGGAAGCCATCATTTCCGACCTGAAAAAATCCGCTAAGGCGGCGGATACCGTGTACCTCGCAACCGACCCGGACCGCGAGGGCGAGGCTATCAGCTGGCACCTGAAAAGCCTGCTGGATCTGCCGGACAAGAAAACAAAGCGGGTCACCTTCAATGAGATCACGAAGAACGTGGTCCGCCAGAGCATCGAAAATCCCCGGGATATCGACCAGAATCTGGTGGATGCTCAGCAGGCCCGGCGTATTCTGGACCGGCTGGTGGGCTATCAGCTCAGTCCCCTGCTGTGGAAGAAGATCAAGCGGGGCCTGTCCGCAGGACGGGTCCAGTCCGTCGCCACCCGAATGGTGGATGACCGGGAGCGGGAGATCGAGAATTTCAAGCCGGAGGAATACTGGACGCTGGACGCCAACCTCACCGGCAATGATGTGAAAAAGCTGCCCTTCTCCGCCCGGTATCACGGGAAAAACGGCAAGAAGGCAGAGCTGAAGTCCGCCGCCGAGGTGGAAGCCGTGGTGGAGGAAACGAAGAACGCCGCCTTTACCGTCAAGTCCGTGAAACGGACGGATAAGAACCGTTCTCCCTCTCCCCCCTTTACCACCTCCACCATGCAGCAGGAGGCCAGCCGCAAGCTGTCCATGACCCCCCGCCGCACCATGGCCATTGCCCAGCAGCTTTACGAGGGCGTGGATATTGAGGGCGAGGGCACCGTGGGTCTGATCACCTATATGCGTACCGACTCTCTCCGCATCAGCGAAGAGGCCATTGCTGCCGCCAAGGAGTTTATCGTGGGCCGCTATGGTCAGCAGTACTATCCCACCAAGGGAGCCAACCACTATAAGGCCAAGGCCAGCGCCCAGGACGCCCACGAAGCTATCCGCCCCAGCAATGTGAACTGGACGCCGGAGATGCTGAAAAAGGACCTCACCGGCGAGCAGTATCGTCTGTACCGTCTGGTGTGGAGCCGCTTTGTGGCCTGCCAGATGGCCAATGCCGTGTATGACAGCGTCTCCGTGGAGATCGACGCCGCGGGACACAGCTTCCGTACCAGCTCCTCCAGTCTGAAATTCTCCGGCTACACCGCCGTGTACGAGGAGGGCAAGGACGATGATAAGGAGGAAAAGGAACCTACCCTGCCGCCGCTGACGGAAGGGGAGACGCTGGACCTCAAGAGCTTTGGCCGGGACCAGCACTTCACCCAGCCTCCGGCCCACTATACCGACGCCACGCTGATCCGGGCCATGGAGGAACAGGGCATCGGCCGTCCCTCTACCTATGCCCCCACGGTGTCCACCATTTTGGATCGTGAATATGTGGTGAAGGAGGGCAAGTACCTCCACATCACCAATCTGGGTCGGGTCGTCACACAGCTGATGGAGGAACGCTTCAGCGACATCGCCGACCTGAAATTCACTGCCAACATGGAGAAAAAGCTGGACGATGTGGAAGAGGGCACGGTGAACTGGAAGTCCGTGCTCCGGGATTTCTACGGCGATTTTGAGGAAAATCTCAAAAAGGCGGAGAAGGATCTGGAGGGCGTCTATATCAAGGTGCCTGACGAGGTCTCCGAGGAGATCTGCCCCGTCTGTGGGCGGAATTTAGTGGTGAAGTCCGGCCGGTTCGGGCGGTTTTTGGCCTGTCCTGGCTTCCCGGAGTGCAATTTCACGATGCCTCTGGTGGTGGAGATGCCGGGCCGCTGTCCCAAGTGTGGCGGGCGGCTGTTCAAGCGCACCGGCACCAGCCGGAAGTCTGGCAAGCAGTACACCTACTACTGCTGCGAGCACACCAATAACCGGGTAGCCGGCGGTGCGACCTGTGATTTCATGACCTGGGACGTGCCGGTAAAGGATGACTGTCCCGTTTGCGGCAAGACCATGTTCAAGCGGGCGGGCAGGGGCTACAAGCGGCCCTACTGCATCAATCCGGAGTGCGCCAACTTCCTGCCGGAGGACAAGCGGGGCTATCCCAAGAAGCAGGTGGAGGTATCCGCCAACGCGGAGGAGGCCCCCGGCGAGAGCGACGCGCCTGCTGAGGAAAAGCCCGCCAAGAAGACAGCGGCCAAAAAGACCGCAGCCAAGACCGCCGCAAAGAAAACCACCGTGAAAAAGACCGCGAAAAAGGCGGAGGACGGCGACGCGGAAAAGAAGCCCGCCGCTAAAAAGACCGCGGTGAAGAAAACGGCAGCCAAGACCACAACGAAGAAAGCCACGACTAAAAAGACAACAAAAAAGGCCGAAACAACGGAGGGATGACCCCGTTCTGGCCTGAAGATAAAGGATTTTGAGCATGAACGTAACAGTCATCGGCGCGGGCCTTGCAGGGAGCGAATGCGCCTGGCAGCTGGCCCAGCGGGGGATCCAGGTAGAGCTTCACGAGATGAAGCCGGAAAAAATGACCCCCGCCCACACAACGGAATACTTTGCGGAGCTGTGCTGCTCCAACTCCCTCCGGGGCGCGGGTCTGGAAAACGCCGTGGGTCTTTTGAAGGAGGAGCTGCGGCGGTTGGACAGCCTGATCCTGCAATGCGCCGATGCCACCCGGGTGGAGGCTGGCGGCGCATTGGCCGTGGACCGTCACGGCTTTGCCAGGCTGGTGACGGAGAAGGTCCGCAGCCATCCCAACATCACCGTGATCCCCGGCGAGGTGACGGAGATCCCGGAGGGGGAGGTCATCATCGCCTCCGGCCCCCTGACCTCCGACGCGCTGGCGGAAAAGCTGCAAGAGCTGCTGGGGGAGCACAGCGACCTCCACTTCTTTGATGCGGCGGCACCGCTGGTATCCGCTGAGAGCGTGGATATGGACTACGCCTGGATGGGCTCCCGGTATGATAAGGGCACGGACGATTATGTAAACTGCCCCATGAATCAGGAGGAATATGACGCCTTCTGGCAGGAGCTGACCACCGCTCAGGCGGCGGAGGTCCACGGCTTTGAGGACAGTCAGGTGTTCGAGGGATGTATGCCGGTGGAGGTCATGGCCCGCCGGGGCCATGACACGCTGCTGTACGGCCCCCTGAAATCCAGGGGACTGGACGATCCCCGGACAGGCCGGTGGCCCTATGCCGTGGTGCAGCTGCGGCGGGATAACGCTGACGGCACCGTTTACAATCTGGTGGGCTTTTACTACAAGGGTACCAGTGAACGGCGGTACAAAGAGGCGTTCATCTTCATTCCCAGAAAAAACGGAAAAACCACCTTTATTGCAGCGCTGGCCTGGGGTCTGGCTCTGCTGGAACGCCGTTCTGGCGCCACTCTCTATATCGTGGCAGCCAGCCAGAAACAGGCTATCCAGTCCTTTGAGTTTATCCTCAATAGTCTGCGGGCAAGTGGAATGATCGAGGATTTCCGGGTGCGAGACAACAACGCTGAGCACTCCATCAGTTATCAGTTCACGGCAGCTGACGGGTCGTCGGCTGGCAGCATCCATATTGAGGCGCTGGCGTCCAATCCCGATGCGCAGGATTCGTTCAACTGCAATATTGCCGTGGCAGATGAAATCCATGCGTTCAAGAAGGCTGCTCAGTACAATCGCTTTAAGGAGGCGATGAAGGCTTATACCAATAAGCTGATAATCGGCATTACCACTGCTGGAGACGAGATCAACAGCTTCTGCTACCGCCGGCTGGACTATGCGGTCAAGGTGCTGAACGGGACAGCAAAGGACGATTCCCTGTTCTGTTTC
>UQUC01000048.1 GCA_900544105.1 uncultured Oscillibacter sp.
TCCGCTCCAGCACCTTTTTCATCAAGGACAACGGCAAGCTCATCGGCCTGCTGTGTATCAACTTTGACGACAGCCGCTATCGGGCCATCAGCGACCATATCCTGAAGCTGTGCCACCCGGACCTGTTCGTGACCGATGTGCTGGCACAGCCGCTGCCGGAGAGTGAAGATGATATATCCGCCCGGTCCTCCCCGGAAAAATTCCGCAACTCCGCGGATGCGGTGGCTTTGGACGCCATCAATCGGGAATTGGAACGGATGGGGGTAACGCCTGGCCACCTCACCCACAGCGAGCGGCTCCAGGTCATCACTTCTCTGGAATCCGCTGGCATTTTTCTATTGAAGGGCGCCATCAAAAGCGCAGCGGCCACCCTCGGCTGCTCCACCGCCAGCATTTATCGCTATCTCTCCCAGGTCAACCCCTCTGGCCAAACCTGAAAACGTCAAAAAATGCCGAAAGTCCCATTTACTCATTATTTATATGTGTATCAAAATCACCTCCGTCATTTTTGACGGAGGTGATTTTGATTTTTTATGTTCCGCTCTCGCCGTAGTTGCTCAGCACACGGGCAGAGGGATCGTTGACGTCGCAGCCCTTCCAGCTCTTGTTTGGCATCCAGAAGTCCTTCACCATGGGGGCCTGGCCGGGATAGTACTTCTCGAAGATCTCCCGGTACAGCAGGGATTCCTTGGTGAACGGCTGGGCAAAATCGTATTTCTTCCGCTTTTCCGCAAATTCGGCGTCGGTGTACTTGGTCTCGGCGTATTCCTTCAGATCATCCACCATGGAGTGACCCACGGCGTCTGAGAAGGCCGCTTTCTGCCGCCAAAGGATGTCATCCGGCAGCAGATGGTCCTTCTCGAAAGCGTGACGCAGGAGGTACTTTCCCATATCATAGGTATTGACCTTCATGGCCGGGTCGATGCTCATGACATACTTCACGAAATCCAGATCACCGAAGGGTACCCGGGCCTCGATGGAGTTGGCGGAAATGCAGCGGTCCGCCCGGAGCACATCGTACATATACAGCTCGTCCACCCGCTTCTTCGCCTCCTGCTGGAAGGCTTCGGGGGAAGGGGCAAAATCCGTATACTTGTAGCCGAACAGCTCATCGCTGATCTCGCCGGTCAGCAAGACCCGGATATCCGTCTGCTCGTGGATGGCCTTGCAGCAGAGGTACATGCCCATGCTGGCCCGGATGGTGGTGATGTCGTAGGTCCCCAGCAGGGAGATCACCTCCTCCAGCGTGTCCAACACCTGCTGGCGGGTCATATACACCTCGGTATGGTCCGCGCCGATGTAATCCGCCACTTCTCTGGCGTATTTCAGATCAATGGCGTCCTTGTCCATGCCGATGGCAAAGGTGCGGATCTTCTTCCTCAGCACCCGCGCGCTGATGGCGCACACCAGCGAGGAATCCAGTCCGCCGGAGAGCAGGAAGCCCAACGGCGCATCGGCGTCCAACCGCTTATCCACACCGGCGACCAGCTTGTTGCGGATGGTGCGGCACACGGTCTCCAGATCGTCATGGCAATACTCCGTAACGGTGGTCAGATCGGCGTAGCGGACGAACTTGCCGCCTGCGTAATAATGCCCTGGCGGGAAGGGGCAGACCTCCTTGCAGAGGCCGATAAGGTTCTTGGCTTCACTGGCGAACACGATGCCGCCGTCATCCAGATAGCCGTAGAACAGGGGACGGATGCCGATGGGGTCCCGTGCGGCGATGAGGGAGTCCGTCTTGTGGTCGTAGATAATCATGGCGAACTCGGCATCCAGCTTGGCAAACATAGAAAGGCCGTATTCCCGGTACAACGGCAGAATGATCTCGCAGTCGCTGCCACTCTTGAACGTGTAGCCCTTCTCCGTCAACTGCCGCTTCAGGGGACGGAAACCGTACAGTTCCCCATTGCACACCACCATATCGCCGTCCAACTCAAAGGGCTGCATACCAGCCTCGGTCAGGCCCATGATGGCCAGCCGATGAAAGCACAGCCAGCCGGAGCCGGTGTCCATGATCCGGGACATATCAGGCCCTCGGGAGAGGGTCCGGTCGAAATACGCCCAAATCTCATGCTTGTCCAGTTTCTTCGTGGAAAATCCCATAATTGCGCACATAAAAAAGCACCTCCGAATACAAAAAGCAGCGAACGATCCTAAAATTTTAGGACGAATCGCTGCCGCATCCGTGGTGCCACCTAACTTGCCAGTCACAAAACCAGCCCCTTTATGAGGTTCCAACAAACCCCTGTGCTTTAACGCCGCACGCCGCGTCTCTCCTACTGGGCTGCCGCCGTTCAGATCGCTGCTCCCGAGTGTTATTCCCGCCGCCCCGTTGTACCGGGCTTCCACTGCCCCCGGCTCGCTGTGACCGTTTGACCACGGTACTTGTCTCGATCCACGCATTTTCAATATAGCCGAAGCGTTGGCCCGCTCCGAAATTGATGAACCGATTATAGTTCCGTTTTTTTTATCCGTCAAGACTGCGAATGTAAAAAACTGAACGGCAGATTTCCTATAAATTTTGTCGGTTTTCACAAGGGACTCTTGGACACTCCTCTGCGTTTCCACCTGAGGAGGTTTCTCTTGACACCGCCTGAAAAGTATGACATCCTGTAAAAAACAGTGTGGGAGGGATGCGTTATGCAGAGGATCAGCTGGATCGGCGTAGGCATCATGGGGAAAGCCATGGTGCGAAACCTGATGAAAGCGGGCTACGAGGTCCACATTTATGCCCGTCACCCGGAAAAAGTGGCAGATGTGGTATCCGAGGGTGCCGTACCCCACGGCAGCATTGCGGAGTGCGTAAAGGCCAGTGAGGTGGTCATCACCATGGTGGGCTTCCCCAAGGATGTGGAGGAAGTCTACTTTGCCCCCGGCAATATTCTGGACAGCGCCGTCGAGGGCATGACGCTCATCGACATGACCACCACCAGCCCCACCCTGGCCCAGCGGATCTACCAAGAGGGCGCCGCCCGGGGACCGCGAGTGCTGGACGCCCCCGTCACCGGCGGTGACAGCGGGGCCCGTGCCGGAACGCTTTCCATTCTGGTAGGCGGCGATCAGGCAGATTTCGACGCTTGCCTCCCCATTTTCCAGGCAATGGGCACTAATATCACCTATTTCGGTCCCGCAGGCTGCGGCCAGCATGCCAAGATGGCCAACCAGATCATGATCGCCGGAGCCCTCTCCGGCGTGTGTGAGGCTCTGACCTACGCCAAGGCGGAGGGGTTAGACGGGAGCACTCTGCTGGGCGCCGTATCCACCGGAGCCGCCGGCAGCAAGCAGTTGGACTTTCAGGGCAAGAAGATCCTGGCAGGTGACTTTGCCCCCGGCTTCTTCATGAAGCACTTTGTGAAAGATATGCACCTTGCAGAAGAGGAAGCAGAAAACGCCGGGCTGGATCTGAATGTTTTGCAGCAGGCGCTTTCCAACTGTCAAGCCCTGATCGACCGGGGCTGCGGTGATCTGGGCACCCAGGCTCTGATCAAATTCTACGAAAAATAACAGATGAAAGCAGGAGGCACAGTGCTGACGCTGTGCCTCCCTTTTGTTTCACCTATCGATCGGTAGAAACAGGTTGAATTTCCAAATAGTAATGGAGCTGGTTCGGGTCCAGTACCACCTCCGTAACGCCGTTTTCCGGATCAAAGCCGAAGTTCTGACCTGTGATTTGGACGTTTTCTACATGGGTAACGGAGGCTGTCTGGGCCGTGAAGGTCAGGGTGGAATCCAGCGTGGTCATCAGATCATATCCCTGCAAGTTCCGGCGGCCTGAGCCGGAGCAGGCAAAGTCAAAGCTGGGGGCTTTCCAATACTGCGCCGTGACCTCCGCCGTACCACCAGCCGGAACGGTAACCTCCGTTTTCAGATACAGTACCCGATCCACAGACAACACCTCGTCCATCAGTTCATCCAGCCGTCCGCTGTCATAACGGTCCACCGGTTTATCCGACAGCAGGCCGTATTGCTCCAACGCCCGCTCCGCCAGCAAACAATAAGTTTCCGGGTTCAAAATCTCCGCCGCCTCGCTGAGCCAGCCGTAATAGCCAGGATTTTCTTCCATTGTGTCAAGGATCTCCCGGCTCAACTCCAGCAGCACCGCACGGAGGGTGGTCTCACTCCGGGTAACGGTGCAGGAAACGCCGTCGATCTCCTCGCCGGGATCGCACCCGCCGTCCTGATAACCTTGCAGAGCATAGCCGTCCAGATCATCGCCCACAACGATCAGCCGCTTGCAGGTTTCTCCCCGCCGCTGCCCGTCAGGTACAAAATAGCTGTAAGTGATCTCTCCGGTGCGTTCATCCCAGCCGTACCCCTCAAAGCCGTAGGACAGCACCGTGGTACGGGCTTCATCCGTCGTAAACGTCACCGCCTGAGTAGCCGCCTGATACTGTTCCGTAGGCGCTTCAAAATCCGTAAAGGTGTAGACTGTGACCGGAATATCCGCCGGTGCTCGCGTCCCGGTGGCCGCTTCCCGGTAACCGCCGCCATCCAGAAGCGTCTGGTAATCCGTCCATTGGCTTGGATACCGCAGATTTAGGGTAGAAGTGTCACCGCCGCCGGTGCCGCCAAAGCCGCCCGCATAATCGCCGATGACCAGCTCCGCCCCCACTGTCTCTCCGTTCACCGTCAGACCGGGATCTATGGAAAGCAGATCCTTGATCCCGCCCACAATTGGATACAGCAGGGTCAATGTCACATCCGTATCGGTTGGATTGCTGAGGATATAACCGTCCGTTATCGCCGCGCCCCACTGGGAAGCGTACCCCTCCGGGTCTGTCCTGGGGGTGAAATCCCAATCCGTGTGCCGTTCCGCCGTCACGCCGGGATTTTCGTCTGCCGTGGTCAGGGGCAGCACCGGCCCGGCGTAGGACATGAATACTGCTGTGTCCGCAGCACTGCCCGCGTTATTGATCCCGCTGCCGCCCGCACTGGCCCCATGACCGCGAAAGCCGCCGGTGACCAGATAGGCGGCTCCCGCCCCGCAGAGCACCATCAAGCAGGCCGCCGCAGCCGCATACCGCCGCCAGACGGGTCGCTTTTTCACGGGGGTCTCAGCGGCCGCCTCGATCAGATCCTCATCCACCAAGCCAATGGCCCGGAACAATCGCTCCGCTTTCATACTGTGATTCCCTCCTTTTCCAAAAACGCCCGCAGCGCCTTTCTCGTTCGGAACAGGGCAGATTTTACCCGGCTCTCGCCGCAATCCAGACGCTTTGCGATGGCGGCGATATCCTCGCCGTACCAATAGCGCCGCAGGAAGATATACCGGTTATCCGCCGTCTGTCCCCGCAGAAACGCGCTGACACATTCCGCCAAAACCCGCTCCTCCGCCGCCTGCTCCGGTCCTCGCCGGTCGGGGATGCACTCGTCCAGTTCCCCCAGCAGCGTCTCCATGCCCGCGCCCCGACTTTGGGTCCGTCCCGCCTTCCAGCGGTCCAGCGACAGGTTCCGGATGATCCGCCCCAACCAGGCCCGCAGTGCACTGGGGCGCTCCGGCGGCATGGCGTTCCAGGCCCGGAAATAGGTATCGTTGACGCACTCCTCTGCATCGTGATGGCTGCGGAGGATATTCCAGGACAGAGCATAGAGAAAACTGCCGTACTTCCCGGCGGTAGCTGTAATGGCTCCCTGATCCCGGTCCCAGTAGAGGTCAATGATCTGCGTATCGTCCATAGCCGCGCCTCCTTTTGTCTCTCTGCCCATATAGACGAGAAATCCGTGCGTTCCGTCGCGTAGAAAACAAAAATTCTCCGGGGAAGCTTCCCCGGAGAATATGGTATCAGATTTTCATACCGGCATCAACCGTTCAGCGGCCCGCCGCGTTCTGATAAGGGTCCAGGAAGGGGGTCGGTGCCTTCCGATAGGTAGCCAGACTGACTCCAACCAATGCAGCAGCGCAGGCAATGGCGCCGGGGACCGTAGGCCCGAGGCCGAAGGGCACCCCCGCCAGTTTCCAGCCTACACAAACCGTGAAACCCGCCACCATACCGGCGATGATGCCGGCCTTGGTAGCCTTTTTCCAATACAGCGCCGCAAATGCCGGCAGTCCCGCCGCCGCTGCGTAAAAGCTCCACGCGAACATCAGGATGCTGTAAGCGTTTTTGATGTACAGGGCGATCACCAGCGCCCCCAAGGGTAGGATCACCGCGAACACGCGGGTCAACCGCAGCTCCTTTTTCTCAGAAATATTGGGATTGAACACCTTATAAATATCGTGGACGCAGGTCTGCACGGAGACGATCAGGTAGCTGTCCGCCGTAGACATGATGACGGACAGGATCCCCGCCAGCGCCAGACCCGTCAGGCCCACCGGCAGGATCTCAATGGCCAGAGCCGGGACCACCGCGTCCGTGGAGCCGTACTGGGCCAGCTTTTCCGCCGACACCAGCTGATGTGCCACCACGCCCATGAACCACACCAGTGGAATGGTAAGTCCATAGGCCAAAGTTCCCAGGAACAGGCCCTCCTTTGCCGCTTTCTGGCTCTTGGCAGCGAAGGCCCGTTGCCACATTTCCGCTCCAGCCAGGGTAAAGACGAAATAGGTAATGATATCGCCCACGATACCGCCATCCAGATAGGGCTTTGCCAATTCCGGAGCAAGCCCCTCCAAAAAGACAGACAAGCCGCCCAGCTTGACCAGAGACGCCGAGGGGATCAGAATGTAGACAAACAGGATCAGCATGACAAACTGGAATACATCCGTGTAGATCACGCCGAACAATCCGGAGGTGGCCGTATAGACTATAAACACGACACAGGCGATGAGTGCGCCCATCTCGTAGGAAATTCCGATCTCATTGCCCAGCATGTTGATGATGGTGGCGGTGGCCGTCACCTGCGAGGCCACAGTGCCCATCATGGTAAAGGCGATCAGGCCGCCCAAGATCACCTTGGTGGTCTTGCCGAAGCGCTGCTCAAAAAGGTCCGGGATTGAGGTCACATGGAACGTGGTGCCCACTGCGGAGATCCGCCCGGCAAAGCCGGAGAAAATAAACATACCCAGAAGATAGGGCAGCGCCGTCATAATAGCCTTGAAGCCGCTGGAATAGGCCACGCCCGCCCGGCCCATAAGTCCGCTGCCGCCAATGATGGTGGCGCATACGGTAGCCATCAGCACCAGCGGGCCGAAGGACCGGCCGCCCAGATAGTAGTCGTCCATGCTCTGAACTTTCTTGACCACCACCACGCCGATCAAAACCATGGAGATCAGGTAGGCCGCAATGATGATAAGGTCGATCACATGAAGTTGATTGTGAACCATAGGCTGCTCCTTTCCGATCAGGGACCCATACCGGATCCGGTTTTCTGCTCCGTGTTCAGGAAGCGTTCCACCGCCTCCTTCGCTTTCTTTTCGCCCACAAAAATAACGGTATCCCCGGCGTACAGCTCCGCGTAGGGGCCGGGGGAAAGAATATCCGTGGTGCCCCGGCGGATGGCAGCCACCGTAGCGCCGGTAGCCTGCCAGAATCGCAGGTCACCCAAATTTTTTCCGATGCCGTACCAGCCATCCGGCACCCGGCAGCTAAACGTAGGCAGCGTCTCCGCCGGTTGAACAGGATAGAGGGTATCCTCCAGAATACTCTGGCACAGCTCCCCCATGCGGCGGTTCAGCGCTTCCTTTTCCTCGATCAATTCCCGCAGTTTCCGGCGTTTGCTCATCAGATCCGCCCGGTTCTCAAAGTTTCGCAGATAGCGCTTGGCATTGTCCGCAGAGAGCACATATACGCCGCTCTGCTCCTTCACCGCTACCACCCGCATATCACTGAGAAGCTGGATGGCCCGCCGGACAGTCTCCGGCGACACCTCGTATTCCGATGCGAGCTTGGACCGGCCGGAGATTTTTTCCCCTTCCCGCAGTTCTCCCGCCGCGATCCGCTCAGCCACAGAGATTGCGATTCGCATATACTGGGTCAATCCGTCATTGTCCATAAAGCTCACCCCTTCATTTATACGCCTATTATACAAACTGACAACCTTGATTGCAAGAAAAGTTTTTAGTTTTTACAAAATTTTTACGTCACTTTACGCAACACGAATCCATTTCAATTCACGTTTTACACAGCTCTTATAAAACGTGCCCAGCCCCCATCGACTGTCTTGCCGGTGTCTGCCAGCAAGTCACCTGTTATTGCAAAAAACAGAGGTATGCGTCAAATCAACGCATACCTCTAAATTAAACAGGTGTCAGCGGAAGCCACTCAGGGCCTTCCGTCTTTTGATCTTAAAACAATCATGCCTCATTTTCCACGGTTCCGGGCCCGGCGGGCCGTGGAGGAGCCGATCCCCAGCTCGATCCGGTATTTTGCCACGGTGCGGCGGGCCAGGAAAATTCCCTCCGCCGCCAGCAGGTCGCAGAGGGCCTGATCGCTGAGGGGGCGGTTGGCCTCCTCAGCCTTAAAATGAAGCAGCATCCGCTGCTTCACCGCCTGACGGGACAATCCTTGTTGTCCCACCGCCCGGCTGAAAAAGTAACGCAGCGGATAGATTCCCTGACGACATTGCAGGTATTTATCCCGCACGGCACGAGAAACGGTGGAGGGGTGCAGATCCAGTGTCTCTGCCAGAGAGGACAGCTTCATGGGTGACAGTTCCACAGTCTGCCCGGAAAAGAAGGATCTCTGCGCATCCAGGATGGCCTGCGCGCAGCGGCGCAGGGTGCTGCCCCGGCGTTCCAGGCTGTCCAGCAGCCATTTGGTCTGCCGCAGCTTCTCCTTTAAATAGGTGCGTGCCTCCGGATCGTCACTCTCCTTGGCCATGCTGCTATAATAAGGATTCACAGAGACCTTGGGGAGATAATATTCATTCAGCAACACCTGCAATTCCCCTTCCAGCTCCACAATGAACACATCCGGCCGGACGTAGAGGGTCGGTTCTGCCGGCTGAAAGGCCTGACCAGGGTGAGGATCCAAGGCGGCGATGGCCTTCTCCGCCGCCTGAATTTCAGAGATGCTGGCCCCAAGAGCCTTGGTGATGGGTCCATAGTGACTGCGGCTCAGTTCCGTGAGGAACCGTGCGGCAATGTCCATGGCGTAGGGGACGTTGTCCTTCCGGCGGCTCAGCTGAAGCACCAGACACTCCGACAGGTCCCGGGCGCCCACGCCGGCAGGCTCCAAGGACTGAATCGTATCCAGTGCCTGATCTACCATCGTCTGGGGGATCTTCATTTCTGTCAGGCCGTCCAGATCCTCCTGCGTCAGATATCCGTCCTCGTCCACCAACTCCGCCATATATTTACACAGGGCCAGCATGGGCTTCGGCAGTCGTTTCCGCTCCAACTGATCGCAGAGAAACGCAGACAGGCTGTCCAGCTCCTTATCAGTCGCTCCCGGCTCCGGTGGGGCATCCTCCTCATGGGCAAAGGAGGTCCCAAAGGTCCCTGCGTCCAGCCAACTGGCTTTCTGCCGCAGTTCCGCGTAGGCAGAGCGAAGTTCTGAGGCTTCTGATAGCTCCAGAGTGGGATTTTCTTCGGAGAACTTCCCCAAATAGTCCAGCAATTCCTGGGAATTCATTTGCAGGACTTCCATGGACTGCAAAAGCTGGGGCGTCAACTTCAGTTCCTGCCGCAGTTCTGTTTTTAAAGAAATGAGATTCATAGCAGCTTCATTCCTTCCGGTCCTTCACATATTTGGCGATTTTCCGGACAGCGGTGGCCTGAGAGATGCCCAGTTCCTTCGCCACGGCCACCGTGGTACCGCAACGGCGATAGGAATCTCGGATGATCTGTCCCTCAAAGGCGTCCATCCGCTCCGCCAAGGTCCCCTCCTGAGAGGGGAGGTCCGGCGTGCTGCCGCCGCTGTTGTATTCCAGTGGCAGGGCCGTAATGTCCAAAATCGGATTCTGGGCGGTGATGACCAGCCGTTCCATCAGATTTTCCAGCTGCCGCACATTGCCAGGCCAGGGATACTGCTCCAAAAAGGCCACAAACCGGGGACTTAACGCCAGCTGCTTGCCGTATTCCTTGCAAAACCGCTCCAAAAACTGGTGTGCCATAGGCAGGATATCCTCCGGACGCTGCCGCAGGGGAGGGATGTGGACCCGGATGACGTTCAACCGGTAGAAAAGGTCCGAACGGAACAGCCCCCGCTGCACCTCCTCCTCCAGATTGCGGTTAGTGGCCACCAGCAGACGGAAATCCAACTCAATGCGCTTGGTGCCGGACACCCGCTCGATGGTCTTTTCCTGAATGAGCTGCAACAGCTTGGATTGAATATGAGGTGGCAGCTCTCCGATCTCATCCAGAAACAGGGTACCGTGGTTGGCCAGCTCGATCTTACCGATCTTACCGGCGGAGGCCGCGCCGGTAAAGGCGCCCTTTTCATAGCCGAACAGCTCAGATTCAATGAGGTTTTCATGGAGCACCGCGCAGTTGACCTCGATAAAGGGGCCGTTGGCCCGGTTGCTGATGGTATGGATGGCCTTGGCCACCGCGCTTTTGCCCACACCGGTCTCTCCGGTGATGAGAATGTTGGCCTTTGTGTTGGCGGTATTCAGGATCAATGTCCACAACCGCTGCATGGCAGGGCTCTTCACCACCAGATCCGTGGCAGTGGCCCGGAGACGCAGTTCCGCGATCTCCTGCGTATACTGCTGCAAGGAATCCTGTAAATGCCGGTAGTTTTGCTGAATGGTGTTGATCTGCTCCATGGACACCGTGTTGAAGCACACAGCATATTTCAGCACACCATTTTGATCAAACAGCGGAATTCCCACCGTCATAACATTTTTATGGGTGTGGTTGATGGTCTGGGTGGCGGTGATCTTTTTCTTCTGCCGGATGACCTCCGCAGTGATACAGGGCCGGAAGGTCCCGTTCGCCTCCAGATCAAAAGCCGACTTGCCCACGATGGAATCGTGGGTAAATCCAAAGTTCCGCTCATAGTTCTCACTGACTCGGAGAATGATGCCGTCTGCGTCGGAGAGCATCATATCGTCTGCCAGGACCAGATTATTTCTGGGGCTGAGGATATCGAAAAGTCCCTCCAGATTGATATTTTCCTCAAAGAAATGAGGAAGGTCAGGTGTATGCGCCATGAGAGTACCTCCCGCGTGCGATCTATTCATTTTTGATTATAGCATATTCAAAAGCGAATAGAAAGGGTCGGTGCTAAGTTTCTTCTGTATCTTTTGTAAAAAATAACCGCTGGCTTTCGTGGTTCTTGCCGAAAGGATGTCCTGCGCAGGGAAAAATATATGCGCATCCAGCCTATTCATTTTTGAATAGTTCCCGAATGAGGTCGCTGAAAAAAGGAAAACACCGCCGAAATCTCCCGGTTTTTTTGTCAAACCCGCACAGTTGTCAGCCCTATTTTTGTGAAAAACAGCTTGCCAATCTTGGCACATAAATTGCTACATTATTTGCTGTACAACCATGGATAGGCTGACGGGTGCAGCTGAACCCACATCTCCGTCAGCACAGACGCTTACATATTATTTTTGAGGAGGAATCTACTTATGTATCAGACCCTTCGTTATGAAAAGCAGGAAAACATCGGCATTCTCACCATCAACCGTCCCGAGGCGCTGAACGCCCTGAACTCCACCGTCATCGGCGACCTGGAGCAGGCCATCACCGAGGTGGAGAAGGACGCCGAGCTGGGCGCTCTCATCATTACCGGCGAGGGCCGTTCCTTTGTGGCCGGCGCCGACATCGGCGAGCAGCTCCCCCTGGATGTGGCTGGCGGCCGCAAGTGGGGCCAGCGGGGCAGCGCCCTGATGCGCCGCATTGAGAAGCTGGAGATCCCCACCATCGCTGCTGTCAACGGCTTCGCTCTGGGCGGCGGCTGCGAGCTGGCCATGAGCTGCGACATCATCCTGGCTGCCGGCCCCAACGCTGAGGGCAAGGGCGGCGCCAAGTTCGGCCAGCCCGAGGTTGGCCTGGGCATCACCCCCGGCTTCTCCGGCACCCAGCGCCTGCCCCGCCGCGTGGGCATCGCCAAGGCCAAGGAGCTGATCTTCTCCGGCAAGGTCATCGGCGCCGCTGAGGCTGAGAAGATCGGCCTGGTCAACGCCGTGTATGCTCCCGAGGAGCTGATCCCCGGCGCCATCGCCATGGCCAAGTCCTTCACCGCCAACGCTCCCATTGCCGTGAAGTATTCCAAGGCCTGCATCGACCGCGGCATGCAGATGGACATTGACGACGGCATCGCTCTGGAGAACGAGCTGTTCGCCATGTGCTTCGCCACCGCCGACCAGAAGGAAGGCATGAGCGCCTTCGTTGAAAAGCGCAAGGAAAAGCACTTCCAGAACAAGTAAATTAGACTCCGTATCCATCGCTTAAAAAATTTCTGATAAAAGAGGAATTTACAGCATGAAAAAAGTACGTGTCATTACCGCTGAGGAAGCGGCCCTGATGGTCAAGGACGGTGACACCGTCTCCACCGGCGGCTTCGTTAGCTGCGCCTGCCCCGAGGCGCTGACCAAGGCTCTGGAAAACCGTTTCGTGGAAACCGGCCATCCCCGCGACCTGACACTGTTCTTTGCAGCCGGTCAGGGCCACCGGGACGGCACCGGCGGCGACCACTTCGGCCACGAGGGTATGTGCAAACGGGTAGTCGGCGGTCACTGGGACCGCGCCGCCAAGCTGGGTGAGCTGGCTCTGGCCAACAAGCTGGAGGCCTATAACCTGCCCCAGGGCGTCATCACCCACATGTACCGCGACATTGCCGCCCACAACATCGGCACCATCACCCATGTTGGCCTGAACACCTTCGTAGACCCCCGTCACGAGGGCGGTAAGCTCAACGAGTGCACCAAGGAAGACCTGGTGAAGCTGGTGAACCTTGACGGCGAGGAGCGCCTGCTCTACAAGCCCATCCCCATCAATGTGTGCCTGGTCCGCGGTTCCTACGCCGATGAATACGGCAACTGCACCGTCCACCGCGAGATCGGTCCTCTGGACGTCACCGCCCAGTGCCAGGCCACCAAGAACTCCGGCGGCATCGTGATCGTCCAGGTGGAAAAGATCGTGCAGGGCGGCACCCTGGATCCCCGCCTGGTGAAGATCCCCGGCATCTATGTGGATGCTATTGTGGTGGGTTCTCCCGAGGAAAACAACCAGTGCCTGGGCATGCCCTATGACGGGGCCCTGTCCGGCGAGTTCCGCATTCCCGTGGACGACATCCCCCCCATTCCCATGGACGCCAAGAAGATCATCGCCCGCCGTGCCGCTATGGAGCTGCCCCAGGACGCCATCGTGAACCTGGGCACCGGCGCACCGGAGAAGATCGCAAACGTCTGCGCTGAGGAGGGCATCTCCAATAAGATGACTCTGACCGTGGAAGCCGGCTCCATCGCCGGTGTGCCCTACGGCGGCACCCAGTTTGGCGGCGCAGCCAACTCCATGGCCATTCTGGACCACAATGTCCAGTTCGACTTCTATCAGGGCGGCGGCCTGGACGTGGCTTTCCTGGGCCTGGCCGAGACCGCCCCCAACGGCGACCTGAACGTCTCCAAGTTCGGCACCCGTCTGGCCGGCGCCGGTGGCTTCATCGACATTACCCAGAACGCCAAGAAGGTCGTTTACTGCGGCACCTTTACCGCCAAGGGCCTCAAGACCGAGTGCAAGGACGGCAAGCTGGTCATCACCCAGGAGGGTGCCAAGAAGAAGTTCGTCAACAAGGTGGAGCAGATCACCTTCTCCGGCGATTACGCCAATAAGGTGCACCAGCCCGTTCTGTACATCACCGAGCGCGCCGTGTTCGAGCTGCGGCCCGAGGGCGTGACGCTGGTGGAGATCGCCCCCGGCATTGATCTCCAGACCCAGGTTCTGGATCAGATGGAGTTCATGCCCAAGATCGCCGATGACCTGAAGCTCATGGATGAGCGCATCTTCCGTGAAGAACTGATGGGTCTGGCTAACGACTAAACATCCCTCTAAGGGGGGAGCGATCCCCCCTTAGTCCCCAAATCAATTAGGAGGATAACAAAAAATGGCATTGATGACCCCCCAAGAATACATTGAGTCCCTGCGGAAGCTGAACACCCGCGTCTACATGTTCGGTGAGAAGATCGAGAACTGGGTGGATCACCCCATGATCCGCCCCTCCATCAACTGCGTGGCCATGACCTACGCTCTGGCCCAGGATCCCCAGTACGCTGAGCTGATGACCGTGAAGTCCAGCCTCACCGGACACACCATCAACCGCTTCACCCACCTGCATCAGTCCACTGAGGACCTGATGAACAAGGTGAAGATGCAGCGTCTGCTGGGCCAGAAGACCGCTTCCTGCTTCCAGCGCTGCGTGGGCATGGACGCCTTCAACTCCGTCTTCTCCACCACCTATGAGATCGACGAGAAGTACGGCACCCACTATCACGAGAACTTCAAGAAGTTCCTGACCTACGTCCAGGACAACGACCTCACCGTGGACGGCGCTATGACCGACCCCAAGGGTGACCGTTCCAAATCTCCCAGCCAGCAGGCTGATCCCGACATGTACGTTCATGTTGTGGAGCGCCGTCCCGACGGCATCGTGGTCTGCGGTGCCAAGTGCCACCAGACCGGCTCCATCAACTCCCACTGGCACATCTTCATGCCCACCATCTCCATGGGTGAGGCCGATAAGGATTGGGCTGTCAGCTTTGCCTGCCCCACCGACGCCGAGGGCATGTACATGATCTACGGCCGTCAGTCCTGCGACACCCGGAAGATGGAGGAGGACGCCTCTATCGACGTGGGCAACGCCAAGTTCGGCGGCCAGGAGGCTCTGGTGGTTCTGGACCATGTGTTCATCCCCAACGAGTACATCTTCCTCAACGGCGAGTATGAGTTCGCCGGCATGATCGTGGAGCGCTTCGCCGGTTATCACCGTCAGTCCTACGGCGGCTGCAAGGTGGGCGTGGGCGACACCCTGATCGGCGCCGCTGCTCTGGCCGCCGAGTACAACGGCGTGGAGAAGGCCTCTGCCGTGAAGGATAAGCTGATCGAGATGACCCACCTGAACGAGACCCTGTTCTGCTGCGGCATCGCCTGCTCCGCTCAGGGCTTCAAGACCAAGGCGGGCAACTATCAGATCGACCTGCTGCTGGCCAACGTCTGCAAGCAGAACGTGACCCGTTTCCCCTATGAGATCGTCCGTCTGGCAGAGGACATTGCCGGCGGTCTGATGGTCACCATGCCCTCTCAGGTGGACTTCCACAGCGATATGGTTGTTGGCCGCAACGGTGAGACCATCGGTGAGATCTGCAACAAGTTCTTCGCCGCCCGCGAGGGTGTCTCCACCGAGAACCGTCAGCGCATCATGCGCTTCATCGAGAACCTGTGCCTGGGCGCGGCCGCTGTCGGCTACCGCACCGAGTCCATGCACGGCGCCGGTTCTCCCCAGGCCCAGCGCATCATGATCGCCCGCCAGGGCAACATCCAGGGCAAGAAGCAGCTTGCCAAGGATATCGCCGGCATCGTCGACTAAAGTTATAGGGGGAATCGCATCCCCCCTCTCCCTCACACGGTGAGGGAGCCGTGCCCCGGCACGGGCAGGCATGTTTCAAGCAAGTAAAACTCGCTTGAAGCGCATTTCAATTGTGATATTTGTCCCTGCGACATATCAATATAGCCTTTCCAAAACTGATATAAGGAGAAAGCATTATGGATTTCAATCTGAGCCCTGAGCATCTGTTGATCCGGAAGATGATGGCTGAGTTCACCGAGAACGAAGTGAAGCCCATTGCTGCCGAGACCGACGCCAAGACCCTCTATCCCCGCGAGAACATCGAGAAGCTGTTCGACCTGGGCGTGATGGGCATGTGCATCCCCAAGGAGTACGGCGGACAGGGTGCTGACCCTCTGGCCAGCGCTATCTGCATCGAGGAGCTGTCCAAGCAGTGCGCCTCCACCGGCGATATCGTAGCCACCCACAACGGCCTGTGCTGCGACCCCATCCTGACCCACGGCACCGAGGAGCAGAAGGCCAAGTATCTGCCCATGCTGTCCACCGGTCACAAGGTCGGCGCCTTCGCTCTGACCGAGCCCAACGCCGGTTCTGACGCTTCCAAGGGTCAGACCGAGGCCAAGCTGGTGGGCGACCACTATGTGATGAACGGCTCCAAGATCTTCATCACCAACGGTTATGTGGCTGACGTGTTCGTGGTGTTCGCCATGACCGATAAGTCCAAGGGTACCAAGGGCATCTCCGCCTTCATCGTGGAGTCCTCCTTCCCCGGCTTCTCCGTCGGCAAGCACGAGGAGAAGATGGGCCTGCACGGCTCTCCCACGGCTGAGATCGTCTTCACCGACATGATCGTTCCCAAGGAGAACATGCTGGGCCGCGAGGGCAAGGGCTTCAACATCGCCATGCAGACCCTGGACGGCGGCCGTATCGGAATTGCCGCTCAGTCCCTGGGTATTGCCGAGGGCGCTCTGGAAGAGGCCAAGGCTTACACCAAGGGCCGTGTCCAGTTCGGCAAGCCCATCAGCAAGTTCCAGAACACCCAGTTCACCTTCGCTGACATGGAGCTGGGCTGCGAGGCCGGTCGTCTGCTGACCTACCAGGCCGCCATGAAGAAGGGTGCCGGTGAGCGCTACACCAAGGAGGCCGCCATGGCCAAGCTGTTCTGCTCTGAGCACGCTATGAAGACCACCACCAAGGCGCTGCAGATGTTCGGCGGCTACGGCTACACCAAGGATTATCCCATGGAGCGCATGATGCGCGACGCCAAGATCACGGAGATCTACGAGGGCACCAGCGAGGTCCAGCGTATCGTCATCTCCGCCAACATGGGCCTGTAAGGAGGAGAAGTCGAAATGAAGATTTATGTTTGTGTCAAGCAGGTACCCGATACCTCCGGCAAGGTGGCTGTCAATCCCGACGGTACTCTGAACCGTGCATCCATGCAGACCATCACCAACCCCGATGATATGAACGCTGTTGAGGCCGCCCTGAAGCTGAAGGACGCCACCGGCTGCAAGGTCACCGTTGTCACCATGGGTCCCCCTCCCGCTGCCGGTATGCTGCGTGAGCTGATGGCCATGGGCGCTGACGAGGGCGTGCTGGTTTCTGCCCGTGAGTTCGGCGGTTCCGATACCTACGCCACCTCCCAGATCCTGGCTGCCGCTCTGAGCACCCTGGGTGTCGAGAAGGACGATATCGTGATGTGCGGCCGCCAGGCTATCGACGGCGATACCGCTCAGGTCGGTCCCCAGATCGCTGAGAAGCTGCACCTGCCCCAGATCACTTACGCTGCCGAGATCACCAAGAATGGTGACGAGGTCACCGTCAAGCGTATGCTGGAGGACGGCTACATGACCATCAAGGTCCAGACTCCCTGCCTGCTGACCTGCATCAAGGAGCTGAACAACCCCCGCTATATGTCCATTGGCGGCATCCTGTCCACTTACAGCAAGCCCCTGACCACTCTGGGGTATGAGGACCTGAAGGATCATCCCCTGATCGACGCTACTACCATCGGCCTGAAGGGCTCTCCCACCAACATCTTCAAGAGCTTCACGCCTCCTCAGAAGGGCGTCGGCATGATGCTGGAGGGCGACGGTAAGGAAACCTGCGAGAAGCTGGCCGGTATTCTGGCCGCTAAGCACATCATCTAAGAAAGGGGATAGAAAATCATGTCTAATTTCAATAGTGCTGATATCGCTGCTTTCAAGGATGTATGGGTGTTCTGCGAGCAGCGCGAGGGCAAGCTGATGCCCACCGATTTCGAGCTGATCTCCAAGGGCCGCGACCTGGCCAACGAGCTGGGCGTGAACCTGTGCGGTCTGCTGCTGGGCGGCGAGGGTATTGAGTCCGCCGCTAAGGAGCTGGGCGGCTACGGTGCCGACAAAGTCATTGTCTGCGAGAGCCCCCTGCTGGCTACCTACACCACCGACGGCTACGCCAAGGTCATCTGCGACGTGATCGAGGACCTGAAGCCCGAGGCTTTCCTGATCGGCGCCACCAACATTGGCCGTGACCTGGGCCCCCGCTGCGCGGCTCGTCTGCACACCGGCCTGTGCGCTGACTGCACCCACCTGGACGTGGATGTGCCCAACTACATCCAGTTCCTGCGTGAGTCCTCCACTCTGGACGTTGACTCCATGAAGTGGGATATGGAGGACCGTAACCTGAAGATGACCCGTCCTGCTTTCGGCGGTCACCTGATGGCTACCATCATCTGCCCCCGTTTCCGTCCCTGCATGGCTACCGTCCGTCCCGGCGTTATGAAGAAGAACGCCTTCGACGAGGCCAAGGCCAACGCTGTTGAGATCGTGAAGCCCAACTTCACTCTGACTGCTGCCGACATCCACACCGACGTTACCGAGGTGGTGAAGGCCGCTAAGAAGCTGGTGGACCTGATCGGCGCCGACTTCATCGTGTCTGTGGGCCGCGGTATCAGCAAGGATGTCGAGGGCGGCATCAAGCTGGCTGAGGAGCTGGCTGAGGTCCTGGGCGGCGTTGTTGGCGGCTCCCGTGCCACCATCGACTCCGGCTGGCTGTCTGCCGACCATCAGGTTGGTCAGACCGGCAAGACCGTCCATCCCAAGGTGTATGTCGCTCTGGGTATCTCCGGTGCTATCCAGCACAAGGCTGGTATGCAGGATTCCGAGTGCATCATCGCCGTCAACAAGAACGACACCGCTCCCATCTTCGAGATCGCTGACTACGGCATCTGCGGCGACCTGTTCAAGGTCACTCCCATGCTGATCGAGGCTATCAAGGCTGCCAAGGCCGCGAAGTAAGCGCAATAAGTCAAAACCTCCGGCTAAGCCGGAGGCTTGAGTAAGCCCTATAAGGGCTTTA
>UQUC01000049.1 GCA_900544105.1 uncultured Oscillibacter sp.
AGCTCGCGGTGCTGCACCTGGGCCTTCCACGCGAACAGGCAGCCGGCGGCGAAGCAGAGCAGCCCGACGCCGATGGCCGAGCCGACCCAGACCGCCCCCATGCCCATCCAGAAGTCGATCGGGTACATGGAGATGAGCAGCGAGTCGTAATTGAACGTCCAGGTGCCGTCCACGAAGAACAGCGAGTGGAAGGCGGCGAACAGGCCGTTGAAGTCGATAACGCCCCACAGCCCTAGTACGACGAGCACCGCCAGAAGCAGCGCCGGCCCCATGCGCAGCATGAAGGCCAAAGCTGCGAACTGCTTGCGAAAACCGAGCACCAGCGCGATGATGAGCGCCGCCACGCCGATCATGCCCAGATAGGAGCTCAAGCCCGTGATGAGCCCGTTGCAGTCCTCCAAGTGGCTCACCGCGTCGGCGTCCAGGGCGTAGCGGTCGGACACCTTCGCCAGCGCGTCCATGGTCTCAAGCGCCGAACCGTCGCCAGCGGCCGCGCCATCGTCCGCGGCCACCGCGCCGCCCTCCCCTTCCGCATCGCCAAGAACCTGCTTGGCCTGCTGCGTCCACTGGGAGTACTTGGGAGCCCCCTCGGCCGAGGCCTCCCGCGCCGCCGCCACAGCGAACTGGGTGAAGCGGCCCATGCGCTTGGATTCCTGACGGCCCAGCAGGGCCTCCGGATCGAAGCCCTTTACCTCTGCCGCCAGCTTCACCTTCTGAGCGGCGGGATCGTAATGGGTGATGGGGCCGATGCCACACACGCCGTTTTTCACGGCCTGCCAGCTTTCTCCCGCCGTCAGGCCGATGGGGGTCACGGCCCCCAGACCGGTGATAACAACTCTGCGTCGTTCCATGTCGTGTTCCTCCTCACATACTCATGCCGCCGTCAACGGCAAGGACCTGTCCGGTGATGTAGCCCGCGTCCTCGCCGGCTAAAAAGGCCACGGCCTTGGCCACGTTTTCCGGCGTTCCCATGCGGCCCATGGGAATGGAGCCGAGGGCGGCGTTTTTCGCGGTCTCCGTCAGCGCGGCGGTCATATCCGTGTCGATAAAGCCGGGGGCCACGGCGTTGACGGTGATGTTCCGTCCCGCCAGCTCCTTGGCGAGAGATTTGGTCATGCCGATGACGCCGGCTTTGCTGGCGGCGTAATTCACCTGTCCGGCGTTGCCCCGGAGACCTACCACGCTGGAGAGGTTCACGATGCGGCCATAGCGCTGCTTCACCATCTGCCGGGCCACGGCCTTCATGCAAAGGAAGGCGCCCCGGAGGTTGGCGGCGATAACGGCGTCAAAATCCTCCGGCTTCATCATCATGAGCAGGCCGTCCTTCGTGATGCCCGCGTTGTTCACCAGAATGTCGATGCGGCCAAAGGTTTTGAGGGCGGCGTCCATCAGGGCCTTTACCTCGTCCTCTTTCGACACGTCGCACCGGATGGCTACGGCCTTGGCTCCAAGGGACTCGCAGGCGGCAACGGTCTCATTGGCCGCCGCTTCGTTGCCTGCGTAGCAGAGCACCACGTTGGCTCCGCCCCGGGCCAGCTCCAGACAGATCGCCCGGCCCAGACCCCGGCTGCCGCCGGTGACGACGGCTGTTTTTTCAGAAAAATTCATAGCGATGCTCCTTTGAGGGTCTCCGTCAGCTGTTCCAGCTCCGCCGCGGTCTCCACGGCGTACACAGGCAGCTCCGGGACGGTTTTCTTCACAAAGCCGCTGAGGGCCTTGCCCGGACCGATCTCCACCAGTGCGTCCAGCCCCATGGCGGCCATGCGGCGGAGGGAATCCTCCATGTAGACGCTGCTCTGCACCTGCCGCACCAGCAGCTCCGGGATGGCAGCGCCATCGGGACGCTCCGCGCCCAGACAGTTGAAGATTACGGGAATTTGCGGCTCCCGGAATTCCACGGTGCGGAACCGCTCCGCCAGAGCGTCTCCGGCGGGGGCCATGAGGGGAGTGTGGAAGGGACCGCTGACCTTCAGCGGCAGACAGCGGCGGGCGCCTTTTTCCTTTGCCAGAGCCGCCGCCGTCTCCACGGCGGCCTTCTCGCCGCCGAGGACCAGCTGGCCGGGGCAGTTGTAGTTGGCGATGACCACGCAGCCGTGGGCGGAGGCCTCGTCACAGGCCTCCTGCAAGGCTGCCCGGTCCAGCCCCAGCACCGCTACCATGGCAGAGGGCCGTCCGGCTGCGGCTTCCTCCATGGCTTTGCCACGGAAGGCCACCAGCTCCACGGCGGTGTCGGCGTCAAAGACCCCGGCGGCGTGGAGGGCGGAATACTCACCCAGAGACAGTCCGGCGGCAGCGGCGGGGACGATGCCCCGCTCCGCCAGCAGCGCGGTCATGCCTGCGGCGAAGGCCACCATGCAGGGCTGGGTGTAGCGGGTCTGATTCAGAACGCCCTTTGCGTCGGTGAAGGAGACCTCCTTTAAGTCGAAATCCACCTGCTCTGCGGCGCTGTCCAGCACGGCGCGGAAGGTGGGGAAGCGCTCATACAGGTCAGCGCCCATGCCGGGGTGCTGGCTGCCCTGTCCCGCGTATAAAAATCCTAACTTCATTGCGCGGACCTCCATTCGTCCATGATCTGAGTCATCTGCTCCGGCACGGTGGAGAGGGTGTTCACCTCGCCGCCGGCGGCTCCGCAGAAAAACAGGCCGTTCTCCCAATCGCCGTTCCGGGCGGCGATCAGGGCCTTGGAAATGCAGTAGGGGGCGTTTTTGCCGTCGCAGGTGACGATGCACTTCACGCACCGCTCCGGGGGCGGCTGGGTACCGTTCTCCACCCGCCGGATCAGGGGACTGCGCAGCGCCCGGCCCGGCATCCCCACGGGGCTTTTCACCAGTGTGATGTCATCGGCCTTTGCCGCTAAGAGCCGCTGCTTGTAGCCCTCGGAGGCGTCGCACTCCGCCGTGGCGATGAACCGGGTGGCGAACTGCGCCCCGGCAGCGCCCTCCTTCATGTAGCGGGCCATGTCTGCGCCGTTTTTCACGCCGCCGGCCACGAAAACCGGAATGTCCCGGCCCGCCTTGTCCCGGAAGGGGGCGATGGCGGTCAGGACCTCCCGCAAAAGGTCGGAAAGGGAGGGGGGCGCGTCCAGATCCTGCCGGGAGAAGCCCAGATGCCCTCCGGCCTCCGGTCCCTCCAAGATCAAAAAGTCGGGGATGCGGCCATAGTGCCGGTCCCACAGCTTGCACAGCAGCCCCGCCGCCCGGCCGCTGCTGACGATGGGGGCGATGGCGGCGTCGCTGTCGGAGACTTCGGAGGCCAGCGCGGGGAGATCCTTGGGAAGTCCCGCGCCGCAGACGATGGCGTCAGCCCCCGCCCGGAGAGCGGTGCGGACGCTGTCGGCATACTGGGTGGTGGCGACCATGGCGTTTACGGCGATCAGCCCCGCGCCGTGGGCCAAAACCTTGGCATGGCGGACCTGCCGGTCCAGCGCCCGGAGGTTGGCTTCAAAGGGTCGCTTGGCGAAATCCGGCTCCTGAAAGCCGCAGACGGCGGTGGAGAGGGTCCCCATGCCGCCGCAGGCGGCTACCGCCCCGGCAAGGCCGTCCAGACTGATCCCCACGCCCATGCCCCCCTGCAAGATCGGGAGGGGGAGGGCCTTTCCCCGGATCGTTACCGCCATGCTGCCTCCGTGGCCTTCAAAACGGCCTGACTGCCTGCGTACAGCTCCTCAAAGATCTGACGCAGGGGCTTGATCTCATGGAGCATACCGGCCACCTGACCGGCCATGACGCTGCCCCGCTCCATGTCTCCCTCGAACACCGCGCGGCGGAGACCGCCGAGGGTGACGTGTTCCAGCTCCTCCAGCGTGGCCCCCCGCTTTTCCAGGGCGAGATACTCCCGGGCCATTTTGTTTTTCAGCACCCGCACCGGTCCGCCGATGGAGCGGCCCGTCACGGTGGTGTCGCTGTCCTTGGCCTTCAGAAGGGCCAGCTTGTAGTTTTCGTGGATGGGGCACTCAAGGCTTGTCAGCAGGCAGGTGCCCACCTGAATGCCGCAGGCCCCCAGAGCGAAGGCCGCGGCCGCCTGCCGTCCGTCGGCAATGCCGCCGGCGGCGATCACAGGGACGTCCACCGTGTCGATGACCTGGGGCACCAGCGCCATGGTGGTCATTTCCCCCACATGGCCGCCGGACTCCATGCCCTCGGCGATGATGGCGTCGGCTCCCTGGTTCACCAGCCGCTTGGCAAGGATGGAGGCCGCCACCACGGGCAGCACCTTGATCCCGGCAGCTTTCCACGCGGGGATGTACTTGCCGGGACTGCCCGCCCCGGTGGTCACCACCTGAACGCCCTCCTCTATGATGATCTGGGCCATTTCGTCGGCGCAGGGGTTCATCAGCATCAGGTTCACGCCGAAGGGCTTGTCCGTCAGGCTCTTGCAGATGCGGATCTGCTTGCGCAGCAGGTCCGCTTCCAGCATCCCGCCGGTGGCGATGACGCCCAAGGCCCCCGCGTTAGAGCAGGCGGCGGCAAATTCGCCTGTGGCGATGTTGGCCATGCCGCCCTGGATAATGGGGAACTCCGTCCCCAGCAGCTCGTTGAGTTTTTTCATAGTATGCTCCTTTTCAGAAAAGAGGCTCAGGCCATTTCCAGCACCGCGCCGCCCCATGTCAGGCCGCCGCCGAAGGCCGTCAGCAGCAGGCGGCTGCCGGGACCCACGCGGCCCTGCTCCACCAGCTCGCTGAGGACCAGCGGGACGCTGGCAGCGGCGGTGTTGCCGTAACGGTCGATGTTTTTGTAGTATTTTTCCGGCGGGATGCGGTATTTCCGCACCGCCAGGTCAATGATGCGGGCGTTGGCCTGATGGAACACGAAGAAGTCGATGTCCGCCGGGGTCAGTCCCGCCTTTTTCAGCGTGGCGTCCATACAGGCGGGGACGGTCTCCACGGCGAATTTGAATACCTGCGTCCCCTCCATGGAGAGGATGTTAGGCTCTCCCCGGCCAAGGCCCGGCAGACGCAGGAGAACGTCGTCCCCCCGGCTGCCCAGCACAGCGCCGATGGAGGGCCACCCCTCCCGGCACTCCACCACGGCGGCGGCCGCGCCGTCTCCAAAGAGGATGCAGGTGCCCCGGTCCGTCCAGTCCACCACGCGGCTCAAAGCCTCCGCCCCCACCACCAGACCGAATTTCCGGGGGGAGGCGTTCAGCAGACACTCCATAGTGTGCAGGGCGTAGACAAAGCCGGTGCAGGCGGCGTTCAGGTCGAAACAGGGGGTATCCTCCGGCAGACCCAGCGCCCGTTGCAGCAGACAGGCGGCAGAGGGCACCACAGTGTCCGCCGAGACGGTGGCCACGATGCACACGCCGATATCCGCCGGGGTGATCCCGGCCATGTGCAGAGCGTCCCGCGCGGCGCTGACGCACAGCTCCGTGAGGGTCTCTTTTTCACAGCGGCAGCGGCTGCGGATGCCGGTGCGGGCGGTGATCCACTCGTCATTGGTATCCACCAGCCGGGAAAGATCGTCGTTGGTGACGGTATTGGCGGGGACACAGCGGCCTGTGCCCCGGAGCTTGATCCCGTTCATGCGTCCTCCTTCCCGCGGCCAAGGGCGCGGAATTTCTGATAGCGCCGTTCCGTCAGGCTGACGGCGCTTTCCTTCAGCAGGGGTTCCAGACAGGCGGTCAGCGCCCGGTCCAGATTCCACAGCGTCCGGCTGGGGTCGGTCTGCGCGCCGCCCTCCGGCTCCCGGACGATGCCATCGATGACTCCCAGCTTTTTCAGCTCCGGAGCGGTGAGCTTCATCAGCTCCGCCGCCTCGCCGGAGCGCTGGGCGTCCTTCCACAAAATAGAGGCGAAGCCCTCCGGGGACAAAATGGCGTACACGGCGTTTTCCAGCATCAGCACCCGGTCGGCCACGGCCAGCGCCAGCGCGCCGCCGCTGTTGCCCTCCCCGGTGACGACGGCGATGACCGGCACCGTCAGACGGCTCATCTCAAAGAGATTCCGGGCGATGGCCTCGCCCTGACCGTGCTCCTCGGCCTCCAGGCCGGGATAGGCCCCGGCGGTGTCGATAAAGGTAAATATAGGGCGGCGGAACTTCTCCGCCTGCTTCATGAGCCGCAGAGCCTTGCGGTAGCCCTCCGGCCCCGGCATCCCGAAGTTGCACCGGAGGTTTTCCTCCAGCGTTTTGCCCTTCCGGGTGCCGATGACGGTAACGGGCCGCCCGTGGAACAGGGCGATGCCGCCTAAAATGGCGGGGTCCTCCCGGCAGGACCGGTCTCCCCGCTGCTCAAAGAAATCGGTGAACAGTCCGTCGATATAATCTGTGATATTGGGCCGCTGGGGATGGCGGGCCAGCGCCACCCGCTCCGCGGCGGTTTTCTCAGCCATGGCGTTCTCCTTTCCCGTGGAGCTTCAGCAAACGGATGAGGGTGTCCCGCAGATCCTTCCGGGGGACCACCGCGTCCACAAAGCCGTGCTCCATCTGAAACTCCGCACGCTGAAAGCCCCCCGGCAGGGTCTCGCCGATGGTCTGCTGAATGACGCGAGGCCCGGCGAAGCCGATGAGCGCGCCGGGTTCGGCCAGAATAATGTCCCCTAACGAGGCAAAGCTGGCGGTGACGCCGCCGGTGGTGGGGTCCGTGAGAACGGAGATGTACAGCAGTCCCTTTTCCGAAAACCGGGCCAGGGCCGCGCTGGTTTTTGCCATCTGCATGAGGGATAAAATGCCCTCCTGCATCCGCGCCCCGCCGCTGGCGGCAAAGAGGATCAGGGGCAGCTTGTTTTTCCCGGCGTACTCGATGGCCAGCGTCAGCTTTTCCCCTACGGCGGCGCTCATGCTGCCCATGAGAAAGCGGCTGTCCAGCACGCCCACCACGCAGCGGCTTCCGCCCATGGTGCCGGTGGCGGTGACCACGGCCTCGTTCATGCCGGTCTTGCGGCGGGCGCCGTCCAGCTTGGCCTCGTAGCCGGGGAAGCGGAGGGGGTCGCTGGCCGTCAGCTTTTCATGCAGCTCCCGGAAGGAGCCGGGGTCCAGCACGCTGCTGAGCCGGTAATAGGCCCCCATGGGGAAGTGGTAGCCGCACAGGGGGCAGACGGACAGCGCCGCCGCCACGTCCTTTCGCTGGCTCTCCCCGCCGCAATGGGGGCAGGTGACTAACTTTTCACCGGGGACGTAATTCTCCCGCATGGCTTTCATGGCCAGCAGCCGCGCCCGGCGTTTCGCAAAAATGTTTTCCATGTATTATCCTTTGTGATCGTCTACCCGGCGGCTGAATTCCAGCAGCTCCGGCAGGCTTCGGTCCAGAAAGGCGGTGGTGCAGCCGCCCCGGACAAAGGTGGGGTGGAACAGCAGCTCATAGGACAGCTCCGCATTGGTGGGGAAGCCCTCTAAGGTAAATTCCTCCAGACAGCGGCGCATCCTGCGGATGGCTTCCAGCCGGGTGGGGGCGTGGACCATCACCTTGGCGGCCAGAGAATCGTAATAGGGGGAGAGAGTACAGCCGTTATAGAGGGCGGAATCCACCCGCACGCCGGGGCCGCCGGGGAAGTGGAGAAATTCCACCTTGCCGGGGCAGGGCCGGAAATTGGCCGTGGGGTCCTCGGCGTTGATGCGGCACTCGATGGCGTGGCCGGTGAGGGTCACGTCCTCCTGGGTCAGATCAAGGGGCAGACCGGAGGCGATGCGCAGCTGCTGACGCACCAGATCCACGCCGGTGATCATCTCCGTGATGCCGTGCTCTACCTGGATCCGGGTGTTCATCTCCATGAAGTAGAAATGCTGTCCGTCGCTGTCCAGCAGAAATTCCACGGTGCCCGCGCCCTCGTAGCGGACGGCCTGCGCCGCTTTCACGGCGGCCCGGCCCATCTCCTCCCGCAGTTCCGGTGTCAGACACCGGGCGGGGGCTTCCTCAATGAGCTTCTGGTTCCGGCGCTGGATGGAGCAGTCCCGGTCTCCCAGATGGATGACGTGGCCCTGCCGGTCCGCCAGGATCTGAAACTCGATGTGCCGGGGCTCCAGCACCAGCTTTTCCAGATACATCTCGTCGTTTCCGAAGCAGGCGTTGGCCTCCGCTTTGGCGGCGGCGTAAGCATCGGGCAGGTCTTTAGCGCTGTCGCAGCGGCGGATGCCCCGGCCGCCGCCTCCGGCGCTGGCCTTCAGCAAAACAGGATAGCCCACCGTCTCCGCCACGGCCAGAGCGTCCTCCACGGAGGATACCGGCCCGTCGGAGCCGGGGGTCACGGGGACCCCGGCGGCGCGCATCAGGTCCCGGGCGGCGGATTTGGAGCCGGCCTTCCGGATGGCGTCCCCGGAGGGACCGATGAAGGTGATGCCGTTTTCCGCGCAGGCATCGGCAAATTCCGGGTTTTCCGACAGGAACCCGTAGCCGGGGTGCAGACCGTCGCAGCCGGTGGCTATGGCGGCGGAGAGCAGCGCCTGAGGGTTTAAGTAGCTGTCAGCGGCCCGGGGAGGGCCGATGCACACGGACCGGGTGGCCAGCTGGACGTGGAGGGCCTCCGCATCCGCCTGAGAATACACCGAGACCGTCTCGATGCCTGCCTCCCGGCAGGCCCGCCGCACCCGGAGGGCGATCTCCCCCCGGTTGGCGATCAATACCCGCTTCAGCATGGCTGATAGCGGAACAGAGGCTCCCCGAAGGAAACCAGCGCGCCGTTTTCCTTCAGAACCGCCGTGATCTCGCAGTCACAGGGGGCGGGGATCTCGCTCATCATCTTCATGGCCTCCAGCAGGCAGACGGGCTGGCCCTTGCGCACCCGGTCGCCCACCTTCACAAAGGGAGGCTGCTCCGGGGCGGAGGCGGCGTAGAAGGTACCCACCATGGGGGCGGTGATGGCATCGCCCTCCGGCTCAGCGGCCGCGGGTACCGCCGGGGCAGCAGCCGCTGCCGGGATCACCGGCGCGGCGGGAGCGGAGACGGCCCGCTCCATTTCTATGGTAAATTCCTGGGTGGACAGCTTCAGCTTGGACAGGGAGCTTCCCTCGAAGCGGGCCAGCAGGTCGTTCAGTTCTTGATTGGTCATGGAATATCCTTTCCTCGCAAAACCGGACCGCCGGAGGGTCTGTACCCTCCGGCGGACGCACGTTAATTCTTGTGAGCGGCCAGATAGGTCATGATGTCGCCCACCGTTTTCAGGTTAGCGGCGTCCTCCTCGGCGATGGAGATGCCGGCGGCCTCTTCCAGGGCCATGACCAGCTCCACGGCAGCCAGAGAATCGGCGCCCAGATCGTCAGCCAGAGAAGCGGTGGGGGTCACGGCTTCGGCGTCGCAGCCCAGAGTCTCAACAATAATGTCACGCACTTTTTCAAATTCCATGATAGATCTCCTTGTTTCAGTGAAAGTCGGCTCTCGTTAGTTAAAAATATTTACTTAAAATAATTTAACTAAAAGAATTGAACTATATAATAGCGGACGCCCCTCCCATTGTCAAGACAAAAATTGTGAATAAACGGTTAAAACCGGGGAAAGTTGGGGCGCAGCCTATTTTTTGATTGACAGGGGAAACTGGATGTACTATCATCCAATCAGAAAGATGTATCTGCAACTATTTCTCGACCGGGCACAGGCTCCGGGGAAAGGAACGCTATGGATCTCACAGAGCGCAAGATCACGAAAATCGCGCGGGAGGCCAGCAAGCTGGCCGTCCGGACGCTGAAGGAGGATGGTATCGGCACAGCGGAATACGATTTCATCCATCTGGTGCGCCACCATCCCGGCATCACGCAGGCGGAGGTCCGGGAGCAGCTCCGGGTGGACAAGGGAGCCGCCGCCCGCCGTGCGGCCAGTCTGGAGGCCAAGGGCTACCTGATCCGGCAGGCCAACCCCAAGGACGGCCGCAGTCAGCTGCTTTTCGCCACGGAAAAGGCGGAGGGCCTGCGGAACTCCAAGGCGCAGGTGGAGACCACCTTTTATGAATGGCTGCTGGCGGAGCTGCCGGAGGCGGAGAAGGCCGCTTTCTGCAAAACGCTGGACACCATCTATCGCCGTTCCAAGCAGGAGAGCCGGGCGGGGTTCCCCCACATCACGGCTCTGACGGAGCAGGGAGAGGGGGAGCGCCATGCGTAAGCGACAGCTTCCGCCGGATCGGGTCAGCTCCTATTTCCAGGCGGAATCCGGGGTGCTGGCGGTCATCTCCGTGACGGGTCTCCTCTATAATATAGGTCTGGTGGCAGGCCCGTGGTTCGAGGGACAGATGACGGAAGCGCTGGCCCGGATCCTCTTGGGAGAGAACAGCTTTTCCGTCATGGCCTCTCTGGCGGCGGGGTACATCGCCGTTGTCGCCGCGGTGCAGGGACTTCGGTTTTTGAAGCGGTTCTATGTCCGGCGCTTTGCCAACAAGGTGAACCGCCGCATGAAGCGGGTCCTGTACGGCGCGCTGGTCCGGTCGGATCGGGAGGACTTGGAGCGTGAGGGCGCGGGAACAGTGCTGACCAAGGCCATTTCCGACGTGGACGACTGCGCCGAGGGGATGCGGAAATTCACCACGGAGGTATTTGACACCGGCGTGGCCTTGGTAGCCTATGCCGGGATGCTGCTGTGGTACGACTGGCGGCTGGCGCTGCTGTCCATGGCCTTTCTGCCGGGGAGCTACGCGCTGGCGGAGCGGATGAAGCGGCCCGTCCAGCGCACCGGCGCGGCCTTCAAGGAGCAGGCCGGGGCCTTGAACGCCGCCACCATGGATCGGGCGGTCAACGCCCTGACCTACCGGGTCTTTGGCCGGGAGGAGGAACGCCGGGCGGCCTATGAGAAGCACCTCACCGCTTACGAACACGCCGCTGTAAAGGCAAACCTGTGGACAGCGTCCCTGCCGCCGCTGTACCGGGTGCTCTCCATGATCGGGGCGGCGCTGATCCTGTATTTCGGCGGGAAAAATGTGCTGGGCACCGGCTGGATGGTCTGGTCCATCGCGGAATTCACCACGTTTCTGGCCTGCTTTACCAAGCTGGCCACCAAGTCCTCCAAGGCGGCGAAGCTGTTCAACTCCGTCCACAAGGCGCAGGTGTCCTGGAAGCGGATCCAGCCCCTGATGCGGGAGATTCCCGCCGTGCCCGCCGTTTCCGTCGGCAGGGTGGAGCGGCTGGAGGTCCGGGACCTCACCTGCGGCTACCCCGGCGACACGCCGCTGTTCTCCGGCTTGGATCTGACCGCCTGCCGGGGGCAGATCATCGGCGTCACCGGGCCGGTGGCCTGCGGCAAATCCACGCTGGGTAAGGCGTTCCTCTGCGAGCAGCCCTACGGCGGCAGCATCCGGCTGGACGGCCGGGAGCTGGCGGAGCTGTCCCCCTGGGAGCGGACGGGCCTCGTGGGGTATCTGGGCCACGACCCGGAGCTGTTCAGTGGCACGATCCGGGAAAATGTGCTGTTGGGAGACGTGGGCGATCCCATGGAGTACCTCCGGGCGGTGTGTCTGAGCGGCGAAGTGGCGGCCATGACGGAGGGGCTGGAGACCCGGGTGGGCACCGGCGGCGTCCGGCTTTCCGGCGGGCAGGCCCAGCGGCTGGCGCTGGCCCGGACGCTGGCCCATCAAAGACCCCTGCTGATTCTGGACGATCCCTTTTCGGCGCTGGACCGGGCCACGGAGACGGAGATCTTCGCCCATCTGCGGCGTCTGGCAGCGGACAGCGTGGTAATTCTGATCTCCCACCGGCTGTACCTGTTCCCGGAGCTGGATCGGGTGATTTGGCTGGAAAACGGGAAAGCCAAGGTGGGGACCCACGAGGAACTGGTGGGGAATACCCCGGATTATGCGGCACAGTTTGACGCACAGAGGGAGGAGAACAGCCATGAATGACCGCAAAAAAGCAGTCCATGTGGGGACTGTGGTACTGGAAACGGTGAAAGGCCACCTCTGGCTGTCCTTTACCATTCTGGCGGTGGTGGCAGGGGCCGTAGGCGCAGCGCTGGTGCCGCCGCTGGTGCTGGGCCGCATCGTGGACGGCCTCACCGCCGGAGAGGGGCTGACCCTCCGCCTGCCCCTGTGGTATCTGGCCTTCACCGCATTGGCGGGAGGGCTGGAATCCGCCCGAGAGAGCGCGTTGACGGTATTCGGCCAGAAAACCACCCACGCCCTGCGGAGCCGTCTGATGGAAAAGGAGGGCCGCCTGCCCGCCGACGAGCTGAACCGTCAGGAGCCGGGGGCGCTGGTGTCCCGCTTCGTGGGGGACGTGGACACGGTGGAGACCCTGTTCACCGCCGGGATCATCAGCATGGCGGCGGACGCCTGCCGGATCCTCAGTATTCTGATCGTGGTGTGGCAGTGCAGCCGGGGGCTTGCCTATCTGCTGCTGGCGCTGCTGCCGGTGCTGTTCCTCTTTACCCGGTTCGTCCAGAAGCGGATGCTGAGCAACCAGCTGAAAAACCGGAAGGCGGTGAGCCGGGCCTCCGGGTATGTGCCGGAGACGGTGCGGAATCTCCGCACCATCCGCACGCTGGGCAAGGAGACCTACATGGAGACCCGGTACGACGGCGCGCTGGGGGAGAGCTACCGGGCCATTGAGGGCACCAACTTCTATGACGCCCTGTACTCCCCGGTGATCCTCACGGTGAACGCCATTGTGGTGGGCGTGGTCATGTTGTTGTCCGCCTCCGGAGACCCGGCGGTGCTGACGCTGTTCGGCATGACCGCCGGTACCGCCGTGACGGTGATGAACTACATCAGCCAGATCTTTTCCCCGTTGGAAAGTCTGGGCATGGAGATCCAGACCATCCAGTCCGCCGTGGCGGGCGTTCGCCGGATCAATGACTTTCTGGCCCAGCTGGAGCAGGAGCCGGTGGCCCCGGAAACGGAAAATCCCGCCGCTCCCATGGTGGAGCTGCGGGATGTGGACTTCGGCTATGAGGCAGGGCAGAACGTCCTGCACCACTTAAATATGGAGATCCGGGAGGGAGAGCTGGCTACCCTGTCCGGCCGGACCGGTGCGGGAAAGAGCACCGTGTTCAAGCTGGTGCTGGGGCTGTACGCCCCCCGGCGGGGCACCGTCCGAATTCAGGGCGTGGATCCCCGGTCCCTCACCGGCCCGCAGCGGCGGGCACTGTACGGCTATGTGGAGCAGCGGTTCCATCCGGTCCCCGGCACCGTCCGGGATCAGATTACCCTGTATGATGACACCATCACGGAGGGACAGGTCCGCCGGGCCGCGGAGCTGGCGGGACTGGCGGAGGCCATCGGCGCCCTGCCCCAAGGCTATGATACCCCCTGCACCCCGGACATTTTCTCTCAGGGACAGTGGCAGCTGTTGTCCATCGCCCGGGCGGTGGCGGCGGACCCCAAGCTGCTTCTGCTGGACGAGATCACAGCCAATCTGGACGCGGAGACGGAGCGGGCGGTGCTGCGGGCCTTGAAGCGAGCTGCGGCGGACCGGACGGTGCTCTCCATTTCTCACCGGGTCGGGGCGGACACCGGACGGCTCATTCCCATTGGGGAGGAGTCATAGCCAGAAACCGGGCCAGAGCGGGGTTGGGGTTGGTGGTCTGCCACGCGGCGATGATCTCCTCCTCCTCGCCCTCGCCGATGAGGGGGATGAACACCAGATTGTCGGCGTTGTAGAGCTTGTCCACGCAGTAGGCGGGGAGGATGGAAATGCCCTCCTCGGCGGAGACCATCATGAGGATGCTCTCCGTGTCGGCGGAGCGGAAGAGGATGTTGGGCTTGTAGCCCGCCTCGTTGTAAAGCTGCATGAAAAAGGCGTCACCGTAGGAATCGTCGGCGGCGTCAGGGGACATATAGAGGATGGTCTCCCCCCGCAGCTCCTGCCGCCGGAGCTGCTGCCGCTGGGCCAGCGGGTGTCCGGCGTACAGCGCCACCACCAGCCGGGCCTTTTCCACGGTGCGGCAGGCCACGCCCTCCTGGGTTTTCAGGTTGGTACTGTCCCAGGTGAAAATGATGTCGTATTCATGGTGCAGCAGTCCCGCCGCCAGCGCGTCGGTGGAGCAGCGGTAAAAGGTGACGAGCACGTTGCTGTTCTGCTGGTGGAACCGGCGGACATGGGCGGACAGGTCGCTGCGCTCGTACCCCCTGACGTAGCCCACCCGCAGCGTGCCGGAAAGTCCGGTGGAGGCGTCGTGGACCCGCTCCTGCGCCCGGCTCATCCGCTCCAAGATCCCCTTGGCCTCCCGGAGGAAGATGGTCCCCGCGGAGGTCAGGCTCACGGGCCGGGTGCTCCGGTCAAAGAGAGGACAGCCCAGCGTCTCCTCCAGCAGACGGATCTGCTGGGTGATGGCGGTCTGGGAAATGTAGAACTGCTCGGCGGCTTTCGTGAAGCTGCGGCTCTCCGCCGCGGCCACGAAATACTTCAGCTGATTTCGATTCATAGTACCCTCCCACGACATAAAATAAGTTTTTCTTATTTTATCATGAAGAAATCCCCCTTGTAAAGGGGGGTTTTTTCCGCTAAGATAAGTGCATATTCGTTGTGTGTAAGCGAGGTACTTAGAAATGCAAAGAGAATCCTTCGGCTCCCGGCTGGGCTTCCTGCTGGTGAGCGCCGGATGCGCCATCGGCATCGGCAACGTGTGGCGCTTCCCCTATATCACCGGTAAGAACGGCGGCGGCTACTTCGTCCTGTTCTATCTGGTGTGCCTGCTGCTGCTGGGCGTCCCCGTGATGACCATGGAGCTGGCTGTTGGTCGCGGCGGCCGCAAGAGCGCTGTGCTGGCCTACAAGAATCTGGAAAAGCCCGGCTCCAAGTGGCACATCCACGGCTGGTTCTGTCTGGCGGGCTGCTATCTGCTGATGATGTATTACACCACCGTCACCGGCTGGATGGTGAACTATTTCGGCAAATTCCTCACCGGCGGCTTCCACGCCGGCATGACCGGCGATGAGATCTCCGGGATGTTCGGCACCATGCTGGGCAACCCCGGCTCTATGGCCATCTTCACGGAGCTGGTGGTGGTCACCGGCCTGATCGTGTGCAGCTTCGGCCTTCAGAAGGGTCTGGAGCGGGTGACCAAGGTCATGATGATCTGCCTGCTGACGCTGATCGTGGTGCTGGCGGTCCACAGCCTGACCCTCTCCGGCGCGGCTGAGGGCATGAAGTTCTACCTGCTGCCCTCCGTGGACACCATCCGGGAGCACGGCCTCGGCAGCCTCATCACCGACGCTATGAATCAGGCGTTCTTCACCCTGTCTCTGGGCATCGGCGCCATGGAGATCTTCGGCAGCTACATGAGCGACGAGCAGTCCCTCCCCGGCGAGGCCGTGCGGATCTGTATTCTGGACACCTTCGTGGCCCTCATGGCGGGCGCCATCATTTTCCCTGCCTGCTTCACCTTCGGCGTTGCGCCCGGTGAAGGCCCCGCGCTGATCTTCCAGACCCTGCCGCCTCTGTTCGTGAACATGTCCGGCGGCCGCTTCTGGGGCACGCTGTTCTTCCTGTTTATGGTGTTCGCCAGCTTCTCCACGGTGCTGGCGGTGTTTGAGAACATTCTGGCCGTCTGCATGGACACCTTCGGCATCAGCCGCAAGAAGGCCGTGTTCATCAACGGCGTGCTGCTGGCTCTCCTGAGCCTGCCCTGCGTGTTCGGCTACAACATCTGGAGCGACTTCCATCCCATTCTGGGCAAGGACGTGCTGGACAGCGAGGACTTCCTCGTGAGCAACCTGCTGCTGCCCATCGGCTCTCTGGTGTATCTGCTGTTCTGCGTCAGCAAGTGGGGCTGGGGCTTCGACAAGTATGTGGCGGAGGCCAACAAGGGCAAGGGCCTGAAATTCGCCAAGTGGCTGAAGCCCTATTTCCAGTTTGTCCTGCCGGTGCTGATCGCTGTGATCTTCCTGCAAGGCCTGCTGTAAAGTAAATCGGCATTACAGCGACAGAGGGGAGATTTCCCCGGCACGGCACATTTTCCCGGCAGCCTGCGCGGGGAAATGACTGAAAAACGCAAGAAAATACGAATCAAATAGAGAAAAGTCAGGGCGGCGTGTCAATAGACACGCCGCTTTGACTATGGCTGTCGATTAAGTGGTAAATTTTCCGCAACGGAAAGGTAGGGCAGCCGTCAGCGGCTTTGCCGCTCTACGGATGCTGCATACCCCTTGCGGGTGAAGGGTGTGCGCGGGACTACGTCCGCAGGCGTGTTTCGGAGCGCAACCGCCGCAAGGCGGCTCTTAACACGGAGATAACCAAAGAAGGGATACACCAACGCCTCAAACCGATCAGCGGATACTTCATATCCGCTGATCGGGAGCCTTCCCCAAAACGGGCTTGCTTCATCCGCCGCCGGCGGCGCTTCGCCTGTTTCCCTGCGCCATTGAAATCCTTAGTTTTCAGAACTTTTATAAAGTCCTGAAAACTGGCTCAGCGGGGCGAGAAGACTTTTTCGACACGCTGAGGGACCGTTCCGGCGGTAGGAGGGAGTCTATGATGAAACAATCCAGAAAATACGCCCCGGACCCGGAAACGCTGGCTCTGCGGGCGGAACTGCAAGCGGCCCAGAGTGAGCTGGCTCTGGCTTACCGGCAATTCGATCAGGCGACGGCCCCAGAGCTGGTGGAATCCTGCATTTACCGCATCAGCGCTGCCAAGGCCCGGTGTGACTACTATCTCCGGGTGTTGAAGGCGCGGGAACCTGCGGCGGCGGGATCCGCCAAGGGAGGGGCTGTATGGACCTGAATCAGAAGATCATCGCCGGTTTGCTGCTGGCCTTTTTTCTCGTCACACTGCTGCGAATCTTCCGGACGCCCCTGCGCCTTGCCCTGAAGCTGCTGGTGAACACGGCGCTGGGTTTTCTGGCGCTGTGGGCGGTGAACGCCACTGCCGCCATTACCGGTGTTGCGTTGGGGCTGAACCTGCTGAACGCCCTGACCATCGGCGTTTTGGGGCTGCCGGGCTTCGTGCTGTTGTTGCTGGCGCAGTGGGTGCTGTAAGGGTACATAGCTTGTCTTGCCGCGGGGGATGTCATGCCCCTGCGGTATTTTCAAAAATACAATTTTAGATTTCGAGAGATAATAGGAGAAAAACAGAGATTTTAAGAGATTTGCATGAGCTAAATAAAAACCGTGTTGACATGGATGAGGAATCATGGTATAACTATCCATGCTCCGATTTTACCCCGGAGCTCTTGATTTGTAAAGAAATCAAATTTATATACGGAGGAAACGATCCATGTCCACTTTTATGGCGAACAAGGCCAACATCGAGCGCAAGTGGTACATCCTGGACGCTGCCGGTAAGCCCCTGGGCAAGACCGCCGTTCGGGCTGCTGACCTGCTGCGCGGCAAGACCAAGGTTACCTACACTCCCAACGCTGACTGCGGTGACAACGTCATCATCATCAACGCTGGCCAGGCTGTCCTGACCGGCAAGAAGCCCGAGCAGAAGATTTACCGGACTCACTCCGGTTGGATCGGCGGTCTGAAGGAGACCAAGTACCGCATCCTGATGCAGGAGAAGCCCGAGACTGCTATGCGTGTGGCTGTCCGCGGCATGATGCCCCGGAACACCGTCTGCAAGGATTCTCTGAAGCGCCTGCACATCTACGCTGACGCCAACTATGAGCAGCAGGCTCAGAAGCCCATCGTGCTGGAGTAAGGAGGAGTAAGAGAATGTATCAGTCTAAGAAGCCTTATCTGTATGGCACCGGCCGCCGTAAGTCCTCTGTGGCCCGCGTCCATCTGTTCCCCAACGGCACCGGCTCCATCACCATCAACGGCCGTGATATCGACGAGTACTTTGGCCTGGAGACCCTGAAGATGGTCGTCCGTCAGCCCCTGGAGGCTACCGGTAACACCGGCAAGATGGACATTGTGGCTACCGTCACCGGCGGCGGCGTGTCCGGTCAGGCTGGCGCTCTGCGTCACGGTGTGGCCCGCGCTCTGCTGCTGGCCAGCGAGGATAACCGCGCTATCCTGAAGAAGGCCGGTTTCCTGACCCGCGATCCTCGTATGAAGGAGCGTAAGAAATACGGCCTCAAGGCCGCCCGTCGGGCTCCCCAGTTCTCCAAGCGCTGATTCTTCGATTGCACTTTCAAAAATCCCGCCACAGCAATGTGGCGGGATTTTTTCTTGTACTCCTGCAGCCCCTGCACAACGGAGCGGCACTTGCCTTCACGCCCTCTGTGTGCTACTATATCCCACAACGGCAAATTTCGACAGGAGGTTTTTATGCAGACAAAGGATCTATTGGATTGCAGTCAGGACGTCCTGCGTGCGGAAAAGGCGCTGGAAGTTCAGTATGAGGAGTATTACGAACAGCTGGCCGACCAGCAAAGCCTCTCTCCGGAGGAGCAAGCCGCCCTGCGAAGCGACGTGACCCGGGAGGTGGAGATGCTGGAGGATGCCTCCTCCTGCCTGCGTCAGGCCCATCAGTGGGCCTCCGACAAGGCCGACGAGCTCACCACCCGCCTGCGGGAGGGGCAGGAGAGCTCCCAGCGCAAGGGCCTCTTCCGCCGTGCCCCCGCCAACTCCGTTATCGACCTGGAGGAGGAGCAGGCGGATAGCTTTGCCTCCGGCGTCAACTTTTACAAGGTCGCTTTGATCTGCATCGCCGGCAGCTTTGCGGGCGTGGTGGTGGAGATCCTGTGGTGCCTCTTCCGCAACGGGTATATCCGATGTTCCGCCTGTAGCTACAAGAAC
>UQUC01000050.1 GCA_900544105.1 uncultured Oscillibacter sp.
TTCTCCGCGACGGTAAGGAAGGGTGTGCGCGGGAAACCCAAGAAGGGTGTCCCGCGCCATTGAAATCCTAAGTTTTCAGAACTTTTATAATGTTCTGAAAACTTGTTCAGCGGGGAGAAAGAACTTTTTCGACACGCTGACAACACCATCCGAATGGATGGTGTTGTTTTTTGGACAGATACTTTACGCCTGGCTCCGCTTGGCAGAGCGTCCCCGAGCCGGACGGCGCTGGCAGACCTCGGCGGACAGGGGTTGGATGTCCCCGGCGGCCATCAGGGCCTGCCGTGTCAGAAGAGGACCGACCATTTCATAGATCAGCACAGAGAAGAGGGTGATGTTGCGGATCAATCCGCCTTGTTCTCCGAGCTGCATAGCGGTCGTGCACATACCCAGCGCCACACCTGCCTGGGGCAGCAGGGTAATGCCCAGATATTTACAGATCTCCGGTCCGCATTTCATATATTTGGAGCTGGCAAAGGCACCGGTATATTTGCCGGCAGAGCGGAACAGGATGTAGACCAGACCAATGCACACGATGGCCCAATCCGTAAAGACGCCCAACTCCAACTCCGCGCCGCTGATGACGAAGAACAGCGCAAAAAGGGGAGAGGTCCATTTGTCTGCGGCTTTCATCAAATCGGCAGACTGGGGGCAGAGATTGCAGAACACCGTTCCCAGCATCATGCAGACCAGAAGAGAGGAAAAGCTGATAGTTACCGGCCCAAGGGTGATGTGCGACATGGACAGGGCCACAGTCAGAAAAACGAGGGAAATGGTCATGTTCAGGCGGTTTGTATTGGAATGAAAGAGGACCTCCAGCTTGGTCAGCAGCCAGCCTGCGGCGGCACCCAATGCCAGAGACGCGACGATCTCCAGCAGGGGGTTGAGCAGAATGGAGATCAGATCCACCTCGCCGCTGACCAGCGCTTTGGAAATGCCGAAGCTGACCGCAAACACGATCAGGCCCACTGCGTCATCCAGTGCGACGATGGGCAGAAGAAGATTGGTCACCGGGCCCTTTGCTTTATACTGGCGCACCACCATCAGCGTGGCGGCTGGCGCAGTAGCCGTCGCAATGGCACCCAGGGTGATCGCCTGGGCCGCGGACAGTTTTTCCGGCAGCAGCATATGGACCGTCAGCAGTGCGGCGTCCACCAGCAGGGTGGCGGTCAAGGCCTGAACAACGCCGATGACGGCAGCCTGGTTGCCCGTGGATTTCAGGTCCTCCAGACGGAACTCATTTCCGATGGAAAAGGCGATGAAGCCCAGCGCAACCTCGGAGACCAGTTGCAGACTGCTTACCGCGTCGGCTGAGACCAGCCCCAGACCGGTAATATGCATACTGCCCAGAACATAGGGGCCGATCAGTACACCGGCCACCAGATACGCAGTTACGTCCGGTAATCGCCACAGGTTGAATACGCGCGTCATCAGAAGTCCTGCCAGAGCCGCAATGGAAACAGATAAGAGTGTAGACATGTGAATGAATCCTTCTCTCCTGCATTTGATTGCATCAGTATACACCTTGATTTTCATAAAATCAATGCAAACGTTTGCAATATTTACAAAATCTTTATATTACATTATATTGCCGTTTATGCGTACATAAGGAAATTAAAAAGATAATTTTGCAAATAAAAGGCAAAAATGACGATAACGTTTGCGTTATGGAGACAGGCCGGATTTTTTGCGGTTTCACACGGAGACTAAATAAAAGAGAAGCTCCATGAAACGGAGCTTCTCTGGATCATATGCGGTTTGCAGCTTACGTTCAGCCCTTGCAAGGGAAGCTGACCACCTTTTTTTGGCAGGCGGTTTTACCGGATCATTTCACGATCAGGGTCTGACCGTCCATTTCCTCCGGCGCGGCAAGGCCCATCACATCCAGGATGGTGGGGGCGATGTCCGCCAGGCGGCCCTGGCGCAGCTCCGAACCGGCGCCACAGAGGATGAAGGGCACCAGATCGGTGGTGTGGGCGGTCATGGGAGAGCCGTCCTCTTGCGTCATGGTTTCGGCGTTGCCGTGGTCAGCGGTGATCATGGCGATGCCGCCCATTTTCATGGTAGCGTCCACCACCTTACCTACGCACTCGTCCACGGTTTCCACGGCCTTCACCGCTGCGTCAAAGACGCCGGTGTGACCCACCATATCGCAGTTGGCGAAGTTCAGGATAATAACGTCATACGCGCCGGATTCGATCCGCTCTACGCACTTGTCGCACACCTCGTAGGCGCTCATCTCCGGCTGAAGATCGTAGGTCGCCACCTTGGGGGAGGGTACCAGCACCCGATCCTCGCCGGGGAACTGAGTCTCAACGCCGCCGTTGAAGAAGAAGGTCACATGGGCGTACTTCTCCGTTTCCGCGATGCGGAGCTGGGTCAGCCCCAGGTTGCTGAGATACTCACCCAGACCGTTGTGAACGGCCTGACGGGGATAGGCCACCTCCACGTTGGGCATGGTGGCGTCATATTCCGTGGTGCAGACGAAGGTCACGGGGAAATACTGGCGGGTGAAGCCGTCGAACTCCGGATCCACAAAGGTCCGGGTGATCTCACGGGCCCGGTCGGGGCGGTAGTTGAAGAAGATCACACTGTCATTATCAGAGATGGTGCCATCCCCGTCGCAGATCACCGGCTCGATGAACTCGTCGGTGACGCCGGCGGCGTAGGCATCCTTCACCGCTGCCACGGGCAGGGGGTTGACGTGGGCGCTCTCGCCGTAGACCATAGCGTCATAGGCGGCCTCCACACGGTCCCAGCGCTTGTCGCGGTCCATGGCGTAGTAGCGGCCCATGAGCGTGGCGATCTTACCAACGCCCAGCTCCCGACACTTTTCCACCGTCCGGGTCACATAGTCCACGCCGGAGGTGGGGGAAACGTCCCGTCCATCCAGAAATGCGTGGATGTAGACCCGCTCAAGGCCACGGTCCTTTGCCATTTTCATCAGGGCAAAGAGGTGGTCGATATGGGAGTGAACGCCGCCGTCGCTGAGCAGGCCCATGAGGTGAAGGGCAGAGCGCTTTTCCTTGCAGGCATCCATGGCGTGAACATAGGCGGGATTCTGGAAGAAATCCCCGTCATCAATGGATTTGCTGATCCGGGGCAGGTCCTGAAACACCACCCGGCCTGCGCCGATGTTGGTGTGGCCCACCTCGCTGTTGCCCATCTGACCTGCGGGCAGGCCCACATCCAGGCCTGAGGCGGACAGCTCTGTATGGGCATACTCCTGGAAGAACTGGTCCAGACGGGGGGTATTGGCGGCAGCAACGGCGTTGCCTTCCGTCTCGGTCCGGAGACCGAATCCATCCATAATGATGAGTGTGGTCGGTGTTTTGTTCATAGAAACCTCGTTTCGCACAAAGGGGGGGACTGTGTCCCCCCGCTTTTTTGCATTATTCCTGGTTAGCCGCGTTGATGATGTCCACGAACTGCTCGGGCTTCAGAGCAGCACCGCCGATGAGACCACCGTCGATATCAGGCTGGGCCAGCAGCTCAGCAGCGTTCTTGGGATTCATGCTGCCGCCGTACTGAATGGTGACGCTACGGGCCACGCGGGCACCGTACAGTCCGCGAATGGCAGCACGGATGTTGGAGCAGACCTCGCCAGCCTGCTCAGCAGTGGCAGTCTTGCCCGTGCCGATGGCCCAGATGGGCTCATAAGCGATGATGCAGCGGCGCAGCTTCTCGGCGGGGACACCGTTCAGAGCGCTCTTGACCTGCAGGGCGATCCACTCGTTGGTGATGCCGGTCTCGCGCTGCTCCAGGCTCTCGCCCACGCAGATGATGGGGTTCATGCCGGCGTTCAGCACGGCGTGGACCTTCTTGTTGACAGTCTGGTCAGTCTCGCAGAAATACTGACGGCGCTCGCTGTGGCCCACGATGACGTACTTCACGCCCAGGTCCTTCAGCATATCGGCGGAAACCTCGCCGGTGTAAGCGCCCTTCTCCTCAAAGTAGACATTCTCAGCGCCCACGGAGATCCGCAGATCCTTGAAAGCCTTCATAGCGGTGGAAATATTGCAGGCGGGGACACAGATCAAAGTGTCGCACCACTTGGCGCGGGGCATGATCTTCTTCAGATCCTCAGCGAATTTCTTGGTCTCGGTGGCGGTCATGTTCATCTTCCAGTTGCCGGCGATGACAGTCTTACGGTATCTGCGGTTCATAACTCTTTTTTCTCCTTCGTATCTGTGATAACAATATCTGAACATTCCGGAAGGCCGTTATGACGGTCCGGAAAAGGCTCAACAACAAAACTTATTATTTTATAGCGAAAACAAGGGGATTTGTCAAGTATTTTTGAAAAATTCGACTGTTTTTGCAAAAAAATTGTATGGAAAGCGGCAGAATACTCTGCCGCTTTGTGGGAGCGAACGATGTGGAGGTCCTGATTTTGCCGGACAGCGATAGCGGGCAAAGCCCGCTGCGCTGTGATCACTTATCCAGCAGGCAGGCCACGCCGGGGAGTTCCTTGCCCTCCATGAATTCCAGGGAAGCACCGCCACCGGTGGAGATGTGGGTCATCTTGTCAGCATAGCCCAACTGCTCCACCGCCGCGGCAGAGTCGCCGCCGCCGATGATGGTGATGGCGGAGGTTTTACTGAGAGCCTCGGCCACAGCCTTGGTGCCCACAGCAAAGGCGGGGAACTCAAACACGCCCATAGGACCGTTCCAGATAACGGTACCGGCATCGGCCACGGCGTCGCAGTACAGCTTCACGGTTTCAGGGCCGATGTCCAGACCCTGCCAGCCAGCGGGGATTTCACCGGACTTGACTACCTTGCTGTTGGCGTCGGGCGAGAAGGCGTCTGCGATCACGGTGTCTACCGGCAGCAGCAGCTTTACACCCTTAGCCTTGGCCTTTTCCAGCATTTCCAGAGAATAGGCTTCCCAGTCGGCTTCCAGCAGGCTGTCGCCCACCTGGCCGCCCTGAGCGGCGGAGAAGGTATAGGCCATGCCGCCGCCGATGATGATGGTATCAGCGATCTCCAGCAGATTGTTGATGACGCCGATCTTGGAGGAGACCTTGCTGCCGCCCAGGATGGCCACCAGAGGCCGCTTGGGGTTAGCCAGAGCGCCGCCGATGACTTCCAGTTCCTTCTCGATCAGGAAGCCGGAGACGGCGGGAAGATAGGCCGCCACGCCGGCGGTGGAGGCGTGAGCCCGGTGGACGGCGCCGAAAGCGTCGGACACATAGACCTCGGCCATGGAAGCCAGCTTTTGCGCGAAAGCGGGATCGTTCTTGGTCTCGCCCTTTTCGAAGCGGGTATTTTCCAGCAGCAGGACCTGACCGGGTTGCAGGGCCGCGGCCTTAGCCTGGGCATCCTCGCCCACAACGTCGCTGGCGAAGATAACTTCCTGTCCCAGCAGCTCTGCCAGACGGACGGCTACGGGAGCCAGGGTCAGCTTCTTCTGCTCCTTGCTCCAGGCAGCCTCGGTGAGTTCTGCGGGATCCTTACCCTTTTCTGTCTGCTTTTTGACCCATTTGTCAAAATCCGGCTGGGGCTTTCCCAGGTGAGAGCAGGCGATCACCGCCGCGCCCTGGTCCAACAGATAGCGGATGGTGGGCAGAGCGGCCACGATGCGCTTGTCACTGGTGATGGCACCGGTCTTTTTGTCCTGAGGGACATTGAAATCGCAGCGGAGAAGGACCTTCTTGCCCTTCACGTCGATGTCGCGGACGGTCTTTTTCTGGTAATTCATAAGCAAACTCCTATACGATCATTGATTTGCAGTGATTAAGGGTTTTTCGCCATTTCCCCCACACCCAGCAGGCCGGGGAAATCATTTTGCCGCAGCGCCTCGTACACGCATACGGCCACGGTGTTGCTGAGGTTCAGGCTCCGGGCCTCATCGATCATGGGCAGACGGATGCAGCGGTCACGGAAACGCTCCCGGAGATCCATGGGAAGTCCGGCGGTCTCTTTGCCGAAGAAAATCCAACTGTCCGGGGAGAACCGGGCTTCCTGATAGGACCGGGGGGCTTTTGTGGTGGTCAGCCAGCAGTCCTGCGCGGCCTCCGGACGCTTTTCAAAAAAGTCATCCAGGTTCTCGTAGTCAAAGACTTCCACCAGATGCCAGTAGTCCAAGCCGGCCCGCCTGACAGCCCGCTCGGAGATGTCAAAGCCCAGCGGCCGGATCAGATGCAGACGGCTGCCGGTGGCGGCGCAGGTACGGGCAATATTGCCACAATTCTGAGGGATCTCAGGCTCCACCAATACGATATTCAGCACAGATGTTCCCTCCTTTTGGTTCGAATGGATACCATTGTAATCCTTTACCGATAGAAATTCAACTGTTTTGTGATGAATTTTGCGATTCTTTGGGCGATTGAATGGTTTGCGCGGGGGGAGTGGGTATGTATTCTCAAAAAACTGAGGTTTTTTAGTGAATTTGCCGGATTTCCGGTGTCTTTGATAAATTCAAACAGAAAAGGACAAAAGATTTGGAGGAAATTACCTTGAACTTTTTCCGGGAAGGGGTGGATTTCCCTAAAAAGTTTGGTATAATGACAGTGATAGATTCCGGTCGCCATGCGGCCTGACGGACAGGAGGGACTTACCATGAATCACACGTGTCGTGCTGTGTTTATTCTGGAAGAGGATCACTCTATTCCCGCAGGTCACAAACCGCTGATGCTGGAAGCCATATTGCACCGCCCGATCATGGAGCGGGCCGTTGTGCAATGTTTGGCGGATGGTGTTCAGCGGTTTTTTGTTGTCTGCTCTCCCCGCTTTGCTGAGGAGGCGGCTGCCTGCTTCCCGGAGGGAACGGATGTTGTGATCTCTGAGCAGCATGCCGAGCTTCTGGATTTCCTGGATAATGACGAGGACACTCTGGTCCTCTGCCGCGCGGCGTTGCCTGTGGCTCAGGCTGGCCCCGGCTTTGCCTATTCCGCACCCGGACGGGAGCTGCGGGAGGTCTGGAAAGACAAAATGACCAACGCTGTATCCGGCGCTTCGCTGGTGTCTGGCTGGCTGCCGATCTTCGGACCGGAGACCATCGCTGAACTGGAACCGGTTTTGGCGAAGATGGAACAAGAATCGTGATTTTGAAATTTTGAATATATAAAATATACAGAAAAGAGAGGAAAATTCCTATGATTTCTCACGGGAAGGACATCAAAGTTTTCTGCGGCAACGCAAACCGGCCTCTGGCGGCTGAGATCTGCCAGATGATGGGCACCAAGCTGGGTGAATCCGAGGTCAAGAGCTTCGCTGACGGCGAGGTCTCCGTCTCCCTGTACGAGACCGTCCGCGGCAGCGATGTGTTCGTGGTCCAGTCCACCTGCAAGCCTGTCAATGACAACCTGATGGAGCTGCTGGTGATGATCGACGCGCTGCGTCGCGCCTCTGCCGGCCGTATCACTGCCGTCATCCCTTATTTCGGCTATGCCCGTCAGGACCGCAAGGCCAAGGCCCGCGATCCCATCTCCGCCAAGCTGGTGGCCAACATGATCACCGCTGCCGGCGCTGACCGTGTGCTGACCATGGACCTCCACGCCTCCCAGATCCAGGGCTTCTTCGACATCCCCGTGGATAACCTGCTGGGCAACCCCATCTTTGTGGATTATTACGCCAAGAAGTTCGGTGACAAGTGCGAGGATATGATGGTAGTTTCTCCCGATGTTGGCTCTGTGGCCCGCGCCCGCGCCTTCGCGCAGAAGCTGCATATGCAGCTGGCCATCGTGGATAAGCGCCGTCAGAAGGCCAACCAGTGCGAGGTCATGAATGTCATTGGCGACGTGAAGGGCAAGGACTGCATCCTCTTTGATGACATGGTGGATACCGCAGGCTCTCTGTGCAACGCTGCCAAGGCCATCGTGGAAGTGGGCGGCGCCAACAAGGTCTACGCCTGCGCCAGCCACGGCGTCCTCTCCGGTCCTGCCATTGACCGTCTGGAGTCCAGCAACATTGAGGAGCTGGCTCTGCTGGATACCATTCCCGCCCATCCCGAAGCGGTCCGGGCACGGATCAAGTATCTGTCCGTGGCCTCCATGTTCTCTGAGGCCATCGAGCGTACCTATCAGGAGGTCTCCATCTCCAAGCTGTTCCGGTAACGATCCGGCCAAAAATCAGCGCATTGAGTGTAATATAAAAAACGGGGAAGCAGACTTGCTTCCCCGTTTCCTTTGGTATATGATACAAGCAAACAAGGAGGAATTCCCTATGATCTTTGAAAAATCCGGCGGGGCGGTGGACTGGCTCATCGTGGGCCTGGGCAACCCCGGCCAGAAGTATGAGCATACCCGTCACAACATGGGCTTTCTGACGGTAGACCTGTTGGCGGAGCAGCTGAACGTGAAGCTTAATAAAGTGAAATTCAAGTCTGCCTACAACATCGTCCGCTTCGGCGGGCAGAAGTGTCTGGTGATGAAGCCGCAGACTTATATGAACCTTTCCGGCGAGGCTGTCCATGAGGCGGCGCAGTTCTATAAGATCCCCGCCGATCATGTGCTGGTGATCTACGATGATGTGTCCCTCCCTGTGGGCAAGCTGCGGGTGCGGCCCACCGGCTCCGCCGGCGGACACAACGGTATCAAGAATATCATCGCCTATCTGGGGACCCAGGAGTTTCCCCGCATCAAGATCGGCACAGGTGCCCCGTCCGGCGGCGGTGCGGAGATGATCGACTGGGTCATCGGCGTACCCTCTCAGGCGGAGCGGAAGATCCTGGTGGAGAGCTTTGAAAATGCCGTCAAAGCGGCGGAGGATATCATCGAAAACGGCTGTCAAAAGGCCATGAACGATTATAACTGACCAGTCTGGCGGGCATATAATATAGAAAACAGCGGCACACCCCGGCCACCAAGGTCGGAGTGCGCCCGTTTGCGCGTAAAACATGATTTTTGTCAGGAGGTGTCGGATGGACGCGTTTCTGAAAACTTTACAAACGCTGCCGGAGGTGGCTGAGTTGGTGAGCCGGGTGGAAAACGGCGGATGCCCCGCTGTCCTCACCGGCACCCAGCCGGTACAGCGGGCCTGCGTCGGCGCGGCGGTGGCCGCCGGAGCCGGACGGCCCATGGTGTTTCTCTGCGCCGACGAGCGGGAGGTCCGCCAACTGGCAGGGGATCTGCAAAGTCTGACCGGTGAAGCACCGGTGACGCTGTTGGCGAGAGAATGGCAGTTCCGGCCCAACGCCGTTTCCTCACGGGAGTGGGAGCGGAGCCGCTTGGCGGCGCTGCACCAGATGGCGGCGGGCAATGCGCCGGTAGTGGTTGCCACGGTGGACGCCCTCTTGACCCGGACCATGCCGCCCCATCGACTGACAGAGCTGTCCATGACGCTGAAAGTGGGGGGCCGGGCGGACCTGAAGGAACTGACGGACCGCTTGTTACAGGCGGGGTATAGCCGCTGCGATCAGGTGGAGGGCGTGGGCCAGTTCGCTCTGCGGGGCGGTATTCTGGATGTGTTCTCCCCCCTGATGGAGCAACCGGTTCGGTGCGAGTTTTTCGACGATGAGATCGATTCTCTGGGACTGTTCGACCCCGGTACCCAGCGGCGGACGGAAAATGTATCCGCTGCGCTGCTGCTGCCGGCGGCGGAGGTCTTACCGGGACTGACCCCCGGCGGGCTTACCCATCTGGCGGAGCAGATCGAAAAGCTGGCCGTCAAGTACGCTAAGAAAGAAAACGGAGAGAAAATTGCCCAGACTCTTCGGGGGGACGCGGAGCGCTTCCAGAATGGTGCGGAGGTCAATGGCCTGGACCGCTATCTGGATTTGATCTATCCGGACGCCGCCGGAGGTGCGGAGTATTTGCCTCCGGACGCCGTGGTGTTTCTCTGCGAAGGAGGGCGCGTTGAACAGCGGGTGAAAACCGTGCTGCTTCAGCTCCATCAGGACACGGAGGCTCTCATGGAGGCCGGCCTGATGGCAGGAGACGCGGCGGAGGTCTGCCTTTCCGGGGAGGCGCTGTTCGCGCGGCTGGCGGATTTTCCGGTGGTGCTGCTGGACGCGCTGCCCACCTCCCGGCATCCTTTGAAGCCCCGCGGCCTGCTGGCCATCAACGCCCGGCAGCTCAGCTCTTACGGCGGCAGTCTGGAGACTGCTGTCACGGACCTGGAGCACTACCGGAATACCGGCAGCGCTGTGCTGGTGCTCTGTGGCGGAGAGGTCCGGGCGAAGAATCTGCTGCGGCTCCTGGAGGAGCGGGGGATCCCTGCTACGCTGGATCTGAAAGGGACCGCTATGCCGAAACCCGGCGAGCTGCGGATCACCGTGGGAGCGCTGTCTGCGGGCTGTGAGTGGCCGGCGCTGAAGTTAGCGGTGCTGACAGAGGGACAGCTGACGGCCCCCACCCAGAAAAAGCTGAAGCTGAAAAAGGACTCCAATCGCCAAAAGCTCCAATCCTACACGGATCTGTCCCCCGGCGATCTGGTGGTCCACACCCATCACGGCATCGGCCGCTTCGCGGGCATCCAGCGGATGCCTGTGGACGGTGTGGAGAAGGACTATATCAAGATCGACTATGCCGGGGGCGACTGCCTGTATGTGCCTGTGACCCAGTTGGATCTGGTGAGCAAGTATATCGGCGGGGGAGAGGATCAGGAGCGGACCCGGCTCAACAAGCTGGGCGGAACGGAATGGGCCAAGCAGAAAACCAAGGCCCGGAAAGCCGCCAAGGACCTGGCGGCGGGGTTGACCAAGCTGTATGCCGAGCGGCAGCGCCGCCCCGGTTTTGCCTTTTCACCGGATTCCCCGTGGCAGACGGAGTTTGAAGAGGCGTTTCCCTACGCGGAGACCGGCGACCAGTTACAGGCCATTGCGGATATCAAAAAGGATATGGAGCAGTCCCGGCCCATGGACCGGCTTCTCTGCGGCGACGTGGGCTACGGCAAGACGGAGGTGGCGCTCCGAGCCATTATGAAGTGTATTCTGGACGGCAAGCAGGCGGCGATTTTGGTGCCGACTACCGTTCTGGCCCAGCAGCACTATGCCACCGCCTGCGGACGGTTCAAGGATTTCCCGGTGAAGATCGAGGTCCTCTCACGGTTTACCACTGCCAAGGAGCAAAAGCGCATCCTGGAGGCGGCCCGCACCGGCGGTCTGGACCTGCTGATCGGCACCCATAAGCTGCTGCAAAAGAGCATGGAGTTCAAGGACCTGGGGCTGCTGGTCATCGATGAGGAGCAGCGCTTCGGCGTGACCCACAAGGAGCGGCTCAAGGAGATGAGCCGCCAGGTAGACGTGCTGACCCTGTCCGCTACCCCCATTCCCCGGACGCTGAACATGGCCCTCTCCGGTCTGCGGGATATGTCTACCATTGAGGAGCCTCCCGCCGACCGTCAGCCGGTGCAGACCTATGTGCTGGAGCACGACTGGGGGATCCTGGAGGACGCCATGCGGAAGGAACTGGCCCGGGGCGGCCAGATCTACTACCTACACAACCGGGTGGAGACCATTGACCTCACCGCCTCCCGCATCCAGAAGCTGCTGGGGCCGGAGGTCCGGGTGGTGGTGGGCCACGGCAAGATGGGTGAGCAGGAATTGTCCGCCGTCATGCAGGCCATGGTGGACGGCGAGGCGGATGTGCTGGTGTGCACCACCATCATTGAGACGGGCATCGACATTCCCAACGTCAATACCCTCATCATGGAGGACGCCGACCGGTTGGGCCTTGCCCAGCTCCACCAGATCCGGGGACGGATCGGACGCAGCACCCGCCGGGCTTACGCCTACCTCACCTACCGGCAGGGGAAAATTTTACAGGAGAACGCCGCAAAACGGCTGGCGGCCATCCGGGAGTATGTGGAATTCGGCTCTGGCTTCAAGATCGCCATGCGGGATCTGGAGATCCGAGGGGCGGGCAATCTGCTGGGACCGGAACAGTCCGGCTACCTGATGAGCGTGGGCTATGACCTGTATCTGAAACTGCTGGAGGAGGCGGTTCTGGAGGAGCGGGGCGAGGAAAAGAAGATCGAGACGGAATGTGCCGCTGACCTGACCCTGAATGCCAATATCCCGGAGCGGTATGTGGCCTCTCCGGAGCAGCGGATGGACCTCTACCGCCGCATTGCCGCCATCCGCACCAACGACGACGCCTCCGACCTTATGGACGAGATGATCGACCGGTACGGCGAGCCGCCGAAGCCGGTGCTGGCACTGCTGGATGTGGCGCTGCTACGGGCTGCTGCCGCCAAAGCGGGGGTGTCCGACATCACCCAGAAGAAGGACGCGCTGCGCTTCACCTTGGCGGTGTTCCGGCCGGAGGCGCTGGTGCAGGTATGCGGATTGGCAAAGTACAAATTCCGGCTGACCCTCTCTGCCGGGGAGACGCCTATGCTGACACTGAAGCTGAAGCCCGGCGCAGACGTGCTGGAAACGGCATTGGAGCTGGTGGAGGATCTGAAGCTGGCAACACAGGCACTGGAGAAAGCGTAAAGTTCTGCTTCATCGGGTGGTGCGGCCGTTCAAAAGAAATACCGAACAAAAAAGAGCTATCTGATCTCATCCGAGATCAGATAGCTCTTGGCTTTTAAAGCTCTGGCTTTTGAGGGGTGGCTTATTCCCATTCGATGGTGCCGGTGGGCTTGGGAGTCAGGTCCCACAGAACACGGTTGACGCCGGAGACCTCGTGAGTGATGCGGTCCACGATGTGCTGCATCATGCCGAAGTCCAGCTGGGCCACCTCAGCGGTGACGGCGTCCACGGTGTTGACGGCCCGGATGATCACAGGCCAGTCGAAGGAACGCTTGCCATTGATGATGCCGGTGGACTTGATGTCGGGCACTACGGTGAAGTACTGCCAGACCTTGCCCTCCAGACCGTTCTTGGCAAATTCCTCGCGGAGGATGGCGTCGGATTCCCGGACGGCCTCCAGACGGTCACGGGTGATGGCGCCGGTGCAGCGCACGCCCAGACCGGGGCCGGGGAAGGGCTGACGGTAGACCATGTTGTCGGGCAGGCCAAGCGCCTTACCCACTACGCGGACCTCGTCCTTGTAGAGCAGCTTCACAGGCTCCACCAGCTCAAATTGCAGATCCTCCGGCAGACCGCCTACGTTGTGGTGGGACTTGATGCCGTCGGATTCCAGAATGTCGGGGTAAATGGTGCCCTGAGCCAGGAAGGAGATACCCTCCAGCTTCTGAGCCTCCTCAGCGAAAACGTCGATGAACTCCTTGCCGATGATCTTGCGCTTCTGCTCCGGGTCGGAAATGCCGGCCAGCTTGTCCAGGAAGCGATCCACAGCGTCCACATAGATGAGGTTGGCGTCCATCTGGTTCTGGAACACCTCAATGACCTGCTCAGGCTCGCCCTTGCGGAGCAGACCGTGGTTCACATGAACGCAGATGAGCTGCTTGCCGATGGCTTTGATGAGCAGAGCGGCGACTACGGAGCTGTCCACACCGCCGGAGAGGGCCAGCAGGACTTTCTTATCGCTGATCTGCTGACGCAGCTCCGTGAGCTGCTGGGCGATAAAGCTCTCTGCCAGAGCGGGGGTGGTGATACGCTCCATGGTTGCGGGACGAACATTGCTTGACATGGTAGGTTCCTCCTTGTATTTTGAGTTGAATAGATCCTGTTGAAAAAGGGGAGGCAGCGTCATGGTGCGCCGCCTCCCACGGAATGGTGGGGACGATCAGTCGTCGTCCCGGAACACAATGTTGCCGGGCTCGGCGGATTCAATAATAGCCAGAGACTTCAGGTTGACGCCGGCAGCGCGCAGCCGGTCGCCGCCGCCCTGGAAACCCTTTTCCACAGCGCAGCCAATGCCCAACAGAGTGGCGCCTGCGGCGGTCACGATGTCACACAGACCGCGCATAGCTTCGCCGTTGGCCATGAAGTCGTCAATGATGAGGACCTTATCGTCAGAGGAGAGCCACTCCTTGCTTACCAGCAGGGTGACCTTCTTCTTGTAGGTATAAGAGTAGATGTCGCTCTGATAGAGGCCGCCCTCGATGTTGTCGCTCTTGGCCTTCTTAGCGAAGATCATGGGCTTATGGAAATAGGTAGCCACAGCGGTGGCCAGAGCGATGCCGCTGGCTTCTGCCGTGAGGACCATGGTGACCTCGTCCATATTAAAATACTTGCCGAATTCCTCAGCGATCCGGGTCAGCAATCCGGTGTCGATACGGTGGTTCAGGAAACCGTCCACCTTGATGATATTGCCGGGCAGAACCTTGCCCTCTTTTGCGATCCGCTCCTTCAGCTCCTGCATTTGGTGCTCCCCCTTTGTGCTTTCTATTTATATAATCGTTTTTTTAAGTAGAGACTGCCTTTATTATCCCGGATTTCTACTGTTTTTGCAACTGTTTTTCCCCACAAAAACTATTGCCGGGAAGTTGGTGACTTTGTGAAAATGCGCGCCGCAAACGGACAAAAAGCCGTGAAAAGCCGCACCGTGGAAAAACACGGCGCGGCTTCCCTTATTTTTCAGCCAGACGGTCGGCAACGGCCTTGAGCCAATCACCCTGGAAATCCTCGATGCTGCCGGCGTCCGTCAGGGATGCCAGAGCGGGATCAATGGGCATTTCTGCCAGGAGAGGCAGGTTGTGCGCGGCGGCGGCCTGAGCCGTTTTGCCCTCGCCGAAGAGGTAGATCTTCTTGCCGCAGTCCGGGCAGGCCACATAGCTCATGTTTTCCACCAGACCCACGATGGGGACGTTCATCATTTCCGCCATCTTGACGGCCTTTTCTACTACCATGCCCACCAGATCCTGGGGGGAGGCCACAATGATGATACCGTCCAGCGGGATGGACTGGAACACGGACAGGGACACGTCACCGGTTCCGGGAGGCATATCCACGAACAGATAGTCGCAGTTCCACAGAACATCCGTCCAGAACTGCTGGACCACACCGGAGATGACGGGACCGCGCCAGATCACGGGGTCAGTCTCGTTCTCCAGCAGGAGGTTGATGGACATGACCTGGATGCCGGTCTTGGATTCCGAGGGGATCAGGGCGTTTTCCGTGCCCATGGCCCGGTCATGGATGCCGAAGGCCTTGGGGATGGAGGGGCCGGTGATATCGGCGTCCAGAATACCGACCTGATAGCCCCGGCGACGCATGGTAACAGCCAACTGGCTGGTGACCATGGACTTGCCTACGCCGCCCTTACCGGATACGATACCATAGACCTTGCCCACATGGGCGTCGGCATGGTGGGCCTTCAGCAGGGACTGAGGCTCCCGGGAAGCACAGCTCTCCCCACAACTGGAGCAGTCGTGCGTACATTCACTCATAAGCTTGAATCTCCTTTTTCTATTTCAAATCTCACTATAAATAATAGTATGACCGGAATGATCAGAACTATCTTATACCCATTCCGGTCAGTTCGTCAACACCTTGATGATAAATGAGACTGTCGATCAAGTGGTAAATTCACTGTGACGGTAAGGAAAGGTATGTGTGGGAAATCCAAGAAGGGTGTTCCGCACCATTGGAATTCTAAGTTTTTAGAACTTTTATAAAGCTCTGCAAACTTGTTCGGCGGGATGAAAAGACTTTTTTGACACGCTGAATAAATATCCGGTCATCACAGACGCTGAATGGCCACTTCCGGGTCTCCGGCAAAGAAATCAGCCTCCCGGCTATGGCAGGTGAACAGAAGGATCTGCCGGTGGGCCGCTGCCTGCTTCAACCATCGGAGGGCAGCGGCGCAGCGCTCGTTGTCGAAATTGGTGAGAGCATCATCCAGAATGATGGGAATGGACTTTTCCGGTGGCAGTACCAGCTCGCAGATGGCCAGCCGAGCGGAGAGGTAGAGCTGATCCGCAGCCCCAGCGGACAAAAGCTGGATATCCCGGTCAATGGGGTCCCCGGCGGGGCGGGCGGTGAGGTGGAAGCTCCGGTCCAGGGCGGCGGCGGTGTAGCGCCCCTCTGTCAGCTCGTGGAAGATCTCCGCTGTCCGGCGGCTGAGTTGGGGGGAAAATCGGTTTTGCAGGACGGAATTGACACCGGTCAGGGTATCCATGGCCAGACGCAGGGCGTTATATTCCTCCTGGAGCTGACTGATTTGGGCTTGCAGCGACTCGGCGGAGGCCTGCAGCTCATCAGGATCACCCATGGCATGAAGCTGACCGGCCAGGCGGTCGGTGGCGGAACGGGCAGCGGCCAACTGGACCTGTGCCTGTGCCAGCGAATCCGAGACGGTTTCACGACTGCGAAGCGGGGGAGACAGTTCCATATCAACACTGTCCGGGATGCCTTGCTGGATCAGAAGATCCAGGCGGACTTGAGTCTCTCTGGCGGCGCTCTGGGCCTCGGACAGCGCCTTGCGGCGCTGGGCGGCCTGCCGCAGGACCTGATCGGCGGTGGGGATGTCAAAGGCGGCGGAGGCGAAGCGACGGACCTCTAACAAAATTGCCTGTTCGTTAGTGGTCAGGGTGTTGTAGTAAGCATCGGCTGTGGCGGATTTGGTGCTCAAGTCCGCTCGCGCGGCGTCCCGGACCTCTACGGCGGTGGCGTAGGTATCCGCAAAGGCGGCGATCTCATTGGTATCCGTGGTGCCGAACCGCTTCATGAGGGCGGCGGTTTGCGCGGCTTTTACGGCGTGCTTCCGCATTTGGCGGGAAATGAGTCCGCCAGCGGCAGCGATCACGGCAAAGATGGCCCAGGGCAGAGCCTGCTGCCAGCCGGTCAGATGCGCACCGTACCGGGAGAAAGCGAACATAGCGATTCCGGCGGCAACGACCAGCATCAGGAAAAATACGGCCAGAGAGGGGGCGGCGTTGACGGACGCCTTCGGCGGTGCGGCGGCCTCCTGGCGGGCTTCCTCGGCGGTCTGACCGGCAAAGGGGCTGTCGCTGACGTTCTTTTCCGCCCGGAGGAGGGTTTTCATAGCCTCGTCTCGATCAGTGCGGGCTTTCTCTACGTTCTTACGGACGGTTTCCAGATTGACGATGGCGCCCCGCAGCCGCCCGATGGTCTCCATGTCCGGGACCCGGTCTTCCTCCAACTGCTGGGTCAGGCTATGGACTCGCTGGGCGGCGGTGTCGGCATCGGCGGTCAAAGTTGCTAATTGGCGGTGCTTTTGAGCGGATTCCCATTGGACATGCTGGGCCAATTCATCGGAGAGGGCGTGCACATCGGACTCCAAGGCCTGAGTGCGTTCCCGGGCGTTTGTGAGCTGCTGCTGAAGCTGAACAGCGGCAGCCAACTGCTGCTGGACCTCCGCAAGCTCGGACTCCAAGGCCGGGAGCTGGCCACTCTTATTAAAACGGCGGCGGTTCAACTGTTTTTTCAGGGCGTCGTAAGCCTCTGTATAAGAAGTGTCTTCCTCACCGGAAGAGATGAGGGACGCCACGCGGCGTTCCAGCCCGGCATCCTGTGTGATGGCCAGCCCACTTTGGCGGATAAAGGCGCTGCGCTCAAAAACCTCCCGGCTGACGCCCAAGAGGGTCTCTCCGCAGTTCGCTCCGGTCAACCCCTCCACTGAGGAGGCGGTGCCGGTGTAGACGGCTTGAAAATCCGCCATAGGCGCAGTCTGTCGCCGGGTGGTACGGGTGAGGGTGATGTCGGCGCCGTCAACGTGACATTCCAGCCGCCCGGACATAGAACTGCCGTCCCACGGGGCGTAACGGTTTTTGTCGGCGATGAAACCGGCCTTGTCTCGTTCACGGCTGTTGATGCCGTAGAGCATGGCGGTCAGAAAGGCACACCAGGTAGATTTTCCGGTTTCATTGGGGGCTTCTATGATATTAAGACCGTCCTGAAACTGCAAGGTCTCATTCCGCAGCCGCCCAAAGGCGGCGGACATACGTTGGATCAGCACAGCGATACCTCCACGGAGCATATATAATATAGTGTCAGTATAGCATATCGGGGCTGTTTTGCACAGATTATTTTCAGTCCTGCTAAGGCGGCGATGAGAGATAAGAAATACTAATACTTAAAATCAAAAAAACTTGAAAAAAACCGTTGACAAACAGGGAAGTATCTGGTATTCTAACTAAGCTGTTTGACGGCGATGAAGTGAATGAGTCGAGAGCTTGAAGATCTGAAAAGATCTGAAAGAAAAATCTAAAAAAGATTTGAAAAAAGTACTTGACAAACGAAACTGAGCCTGGTATAATAGTGACTGTTCCGCTTGAGGGACGTGCACCTTGTAAATTAAACAACGTG